>DATIEM010000093.1:0-34984 GCA_035455725.1 Rhizomicrobium sp.
CGTTTGCCCGATCAGATTGCGCAGTCCTTCGCCATAGTCGCTGATTGTCCACAAGCTCGGCGCAATGTAGCCGAGCCGGCCCTTATCCTTCAGCAGCTGAAGGCCCTTTTCGATGAACGGCAGGTACAGATCGAAATTTCCCGTCGCACTGGCGTAAGCTGCAATGTTCAACTCAGGCCGACCATGACGGATAAACTCCTCCATGTCCCCGTGGACACGATGGAAGTTCTGCAGCTTCACGTATGGCGGATTGCCGACCACAACATCGAACTTGCCGCCGGTCTCCGGAAACTTCGTTGTCCAATCGAAGGTGTTGATGCGCTCCCGCTGCACCTCATTGTAGAAGCCAAGATTGCTTACACCCTTGTAGAAGTCGCTGCTGATTAGGCTGTTGCCATCGCGAATGGTCTCCGCCAGCGACGAAAGGGGCTTGTTGCTGCGAGCCGTATGCAGCCACAGCGCCAGTTGCGCGATTTCCACCGCAGCCGAATTGATGTCCACACCGTAGATGTTGGCGCGCAATATGTCCCGTACGATTGCGTCGTCGTCGCGAGCGAAACGCTCCTTGAGCAGATCGTGCCGGATAGCCTGTACCGCGTGCCACTCGCGCAACAGGTGCCGCAATGAAGCGATCAAGAACGCGCCGGAGCCGCAAGCGGGATCGACAATCGTGACCGTCTTCAGCCGTTGCTCAAAGGCATCCAACATAGCTTTGGAGGGCAGATCGTTTTCCAGCCAGCCGCATTCGCGCTTCAATTCCGCAATGCGCGCGCCAAGCGTTTCTTCGACAATACGCTCCACGACCCATTCGGGGGTGTAGTAAACCCCTTCGCGCTTTCGTTTGCCCTTTTTTTGCTCCTGCTCTAACTGCTTTGCTGAGAGCCATCCCTCCTCTCTCGCTTCGAGAAGCTCCAAATCAGTGATCGACTGCTCGAAAATGCGCCCTAGCGTGTAGAGTCCCAGGGTCTTTGGATCGCGCTGCGGCGCATCGTGCGATGGCGCGCCGGTGAGGGCATCGTCCCAGCCGGACGCGTAGTTATAGAAGGCTGAAAGATAGAGCAGCGTTTCCTTGTAAGCGTAGAGCGTGCCTTCGTTCTCGCCCTGCCGTGGCTGGCAGAAGATGCTGTTTGGGACAAACAGATTTTCCAGATCGGGGTCGGGCGCGAACAATCCGCCGTTAAATTGATTTAGCTTCTCCCCTCCGAACGGCGTTCCATCATTCATCGCTCGAAACAGCTTGAGAAGCTGATGCCAGACCGTCCCATCCTTCGGATCGAAATACTGACTGTTGCTGTGTTCCTTCAGGAATTCGCGCAGCAGCTGCGGCGGAAAACCGAGTGCACGACCCATATCCTCGCAGTAGAAAATGAAAATGCAGCGGTCGAGAATCTTCTGCGCCAGCCGCACCAGGCGGCCTTTGGTGTGCGGGAAATTCGGGTTGTACTCCACGAGCGTACGATACAGCCGCTCGCGGAAGCGGCGATATTCACCGTAGAACTCGTTTTCCAGCGCGCGCTGATGCACCCATTGCTGCGAAATCAGCTGCACCAGCAGCGGCTTGCCGTCAGTGGCGAGCAGCGTGTCCTTGTGAAACAGCTTCTTGAAAAGGAAGCGGTCGAAGCGCGCCTCTTCGGTGTCGGCGAGGAGTCCCGCGCCCTGAAACAGCTGCTGCGGGCGGATGACGAAGCTTAAGTATTGCTGCGGCATCCGCTCGTACCAATAGAGCCGGAACTCGTTCATGTCGGTGACAAGGCCCCAGATAGGCAGCACCGCTTCGTTGCCGAAGAACTCGCGGCGGCTGGCGCTCAGGTAGTCGAGGCACTGCTTCACTGGGGAGCGAGCATTTCCTTTGCGCTTCTGCGGCGCATCCAGATCGGATTTGATGCCCTTGAACTCGCAAAGAACCTGCGGCGTGTCCGGCAGGTTCGGATTGTCGAACCAGCCGATGGCGAGATCGGCTTCGCCGGTGCCGCCTTTTTCGCCCGCACCTTTCACGGCGTATTTCGGATGCAGCGTGAAACCGGCGCTCTTCTCCTGCTGGCCCGCCTGCGTGTAGGCCCACAAATCCACGAAGAACGTGTGCAGGAAGGCAGATTCCGCCGACGTCTCCTTCAGATCCTTGCGTTCCGACCAGAGCCGGAGGGTTTCGCGTAGGCCCGCTTCTTCCGGCGAGCCTTTGAACGTCTCGTACTCCGCGCCCCAGACGGAGCGCAGGAAAGACCGGCTGACGAAGGAATTGTGGAATTCCGGCATTGAGCGGCGACCATAAGGCGGCGTTCACTCGTCCCTCAAGGAGAGCCCCAACCACCAGATTGTTCTCGACACGTTCGTTGTAATTCGGCAACATGCATCAGCTGACAAGAGAGCGAAGGTTATGCCGCACGTACAGACGGCAGAGTAGGATAAGAGGGGTACCCCCTCAATTTCTGGAGGTTCGAATGGGAACTCGGGGAACTCCGGGGCTGGTAGATGGAAAGGGTTGCGACGTGACTTCAAGTCTCAAGATCGTGAGGTGAAGCAAAACCAAGGCACATGATCTGGAGTGCCGGCTTCGGGACGGCGTTCGCAAGACGCGCTCCCCTACACCGTCGCGCCCTCCCGCCCGAATCGTTCTTGTGGACAAGCTCTGGTGGGGAGCCCGTAGTGCTTGTGTGCGTTCCTCCTTTCGCTACTGTATCTAGCGTCCGCCCTCGCCCATCGGCACCGGTGGACCAGGGGACAAGGCGCGGGAGGCCGACAATGTGGACCGACGAACGGGTCAGCCAGTTGAAGTCGCTGTGGACGGAGGGGCTGTCTGCCAGCCAGATCGCCCGCGTGCTCGGCGAGGGGATTACCCGCAATGCCGTGATCGGCAAGGTTCACCGGCTGGGGCTCGCCGGACGGGCCACCCCCTCCCGGGTCGACCGCCCGCGCCTGCCCTCCGCCCCCCGGCTCTATCGCCCGCGCGAGCCCGAGCCGCCGGTGATCGAGGAAGAGCCGCTGAAGCTGGAGGACGGCAGCTTCGTGGGCGTGCTGGCGATCAGCGACCGCATGTGCCGCTGGCCGATCGGCGACCCGGGCGCGGAGGAGTTCCACTTCTGCGGCCGCAGCCCGAAGCAGGGCTCGCCCTATTGCGAGGCACACGCCCGCAAGGCCTATCAGCCGCACCAGGTCCGCGAGCGCCGCCGGCTGGCGAGTTAGGGGAACAGGCTCCTTAAGCCCGCTTCGCTGGCCGGACAGACGCCGCGCTCGGTGACGAAGCCGGTGATGAGGCGTGCGGGGGTGACGTCGAAGGCCGGGTTGGCGCCGGTGCTGCCGGGGGCGGCGATCTCCACGGTGGCAAGCCCGCCGTCCGGCAGCCGGCCGGTCATCTTCAGCAGCTCCTCGGCGGAGCGCTGCTCGATGGGGATGTCGCGTCCGCTCGTAAGCTGCCAGTCGATGGTGGACGAAGGCAACGCCACATAGAACGGCACGGCGTTGTCCTTCGCCGCCAGCGCCTTCAGGTAGGTGCCGATCTTGTTAGCGACATCGCCGTTGGCGGTGACGCGGTCGGTGCCCACGATGCAGAGGTCGACTTCGCCCGCCTGCATGTAGTGGCCGCCGGCGTTGTCGGCGATGATGGTGTGCGGCACGCCGTGGGCGCCGAGCTCGAAGGCGGTGAGCGCGGCGCCCTGGTTGCGCGGGCGCGTTTCATCCACCCACACGTGGGTGGCAATGCCTTCATCATGCGCCATGTAGATGGGCGCGAGCGCGGTTCCCCAGTCGACCGTGGCGAGCCAGCCGGCGTTGCAGTGCGTGAGAATGTTGAGCGGCCCGCCGTGTTTCTTCGCCGCCGCGTCGCGCAGGATGGTGAGGCCGTGCTCGCCGATGCTGCGGCAGGTTTGGACATCCTCATCGCAGATGGCGGCGGCCTCGCGCCAGGCGATGGCGGCACGCTCCGCATGCGGATGATTGCGCAGGGCATCGCACATTCGCTTCAGCGCCCAGCGCAGGTTGACGGCCGTAGGCCGGGTTGCGAGCAGAAGATCGTGCGCCCGATCCAGTGCTTCGTCCGACGCGTTGTCGCGCATGGCGAGCGCGATGCCGTAGGCCGCGGTGGCGCCGATCAGCGGCGCGCCCCGGACAATCATGGTGGCGATGGCGCGGGCGCAATCCGCGGCGCTGCGCAGGGTAAGTATCTCGAAGCGGTGCGGCAGCTTCGTCTGGTCGATCACCTCGACCGCATTGTCGCCATCCGGCCAGATCGTGCGGTAGTGCCTGCCGTTGATCTTCATCCCTTGGCTTTCGATGCGAGATGCTGCAGCAAACTGTCCAGCATCGGGCGCTGGCCGATCAGCAATTTCTCGCGGGCTTCGTCAACCCCGAACCAGCCGCCGCGATCCACTTCCGGAAACCGCAGCCGCTTTCCGGAATGCGGCGGCCACTCCATTTCGAATTCGTTGCTCACAAGCTTTGCCGGATCGCAATCGCCTTCCACCGCCCAGACCAGCACGTGCTTGCCGCCCGGCTGCTTGAAATCGCCGAGTTCCGTGAATTCGCCGTCAACCGTGAAGCCGGTTTCCTCGATGAACTCCCGGCGCGCGGCCGCGAGCGGTTCCTCGCCCGATTCGATGGCGCCTTTGGGAACCGTCCAGGCGCCGTTGTCACGCCGCTTCCAGAAGGGCCCGCCGGGATGCACGAGGAAAACTTCGACCGCGTTCCCGTTCCGCCGGTAAAGCAGAATGCCCGCGCTGCGCTTCATGCCACTTTCGGGAAATGGGCCGCGAGCAGATCGGCGCAAGACGAAATCGCGCCGACAAAGGCATCAGCCAGGTTGCCAGTTTTGGCGCCGCCCACAAAGTCGCTGACGATTGCCTGCCACGCCGCCTCCCCGATGCGGGCATGTACCTCCCGCGAGGCGATAATCTCGACGTACCGCTCCGCCAGCGACGCGAAGAACAGCACGCCTTCGGGATGCTCGCGGCCGGCGAGAATGCCGGCGGCAAATTCCCGGTGCGCCATGTTGCGCGCGCGCATCTGCTTGATGAGCGGCGGCACCAGCGCAAGCTTGAGCGGGCGCCATTCGAAGGACAGTGCCGTCATGCCGAACACCGCCGCCTCGATCAGAAAGCCAAGCCGCAGACCGATGGTCTGCCAGAAGAACGCCAGCGCTCCGCCGACCGCCAGCGCCGCGGCGCCCGCAACAGCAAGGCCATACATCTCGTAGCGATCGCTCATCGGCACGATCATGCTGGCGAAGCGCACCTGCGTGCGCGCCTGCGCTGCGGCCTGCGCGGTCTGCACGCGGGCGCGATCCTCAGGGCTGAGCTGCATCGCTACCAACTGCCCGATGCGCCTCCCCCGCCAAACGACCCGCCGCCGCCCGAAAATCCACCGCCGCCGAAGCCGCCGCCGCTCCAGCCGCCACCGCCAAAACCACCGCGTCCCCAGCCGCCGCGCCCAAGGCCGCCGAGAAAGAGCAGCGGCCAGAACCCGCGCCCGAAGATAATCCACACCAGGATGAAGGCGATCACCACCCAGGGGATGTGGCCTTTGTCCTGATGCTCCGGTTGCGGTGCTTCGGGCTCATGGCTCAGGTCGACGCGACCGTCGCCCAGCAGGCGCACAATCTCTGCGGTGCCCTGCTCTACGCCCGCGTCATAGTTGCCGGAACGGAACTGCGGCAGCATCGCGTTCTCAATGATGACGCGACTGGCCGCGTCGGTGAGCTCGCCTTCCAGCCCGTAGCCCACCTCGATCCGTACCTTATGTTCGTTCGGCGCCACGATGAGGATGGCGCCGTTGTTCTTTTTCTTCTGGCCGATGCCCCAGGCGCGGCCGAGCTGATAACCATAGACCGCGATGTCCTGCCCCTGCAGCGATTTCAGCGTGGCCACCACCAGCTGATCGCCGGTCTTCTGCTCCAGCTGCGCGAGCAGACCGGTGAGCCGCGCTTTGGTGTCGTCAGAGAGAATGCCGGCGTTATCCACCACGCGGCCGGTGAGCGGCGGAAAATTCAGCTGCGCCGCAAAGGCAACCCCGGCGCACAGCAACGCCAGGGCGAGCGCGAGTGGCGCAACCACTCGCGCTTGCGGTCCCGGCAGGCGCGCCATCAGAAGGAGACGCGCGGGGCGGTTTGCGCAGGCTCGGCAGCCGTAAAGGTCAGCTTCGGCTTGGCGTCGGGATAGAAAATGCCCGCGATCCAGCGCTGCGGAATGGTGCGCAGCGTGGTGTTATAGGTCTGTACCGTGTCGATGTAGTCCTTGCGCGCCACCGCGATGCGGTTCTCCGTCCCTTCCAGCTGCGATTGCAGCGCAAGGAAGTTCTGGTTCGATTTCAGATCCGGATAGCGCTCGGTCACCACCATCAGCCGCCCCAGCGCCTGCGTCAGCTGGTTCTGGCTTTGCTCATATTGCTGGAAGGCTTTTGGATTCGATGTCACATCCGGCGGCAGGTTGACGGTGGTGGAGGTCGCCTTGGCGCGCGCCTCGATCACTTCGCGCAGCACCGTGCGCTCCTGCTGGGCGTAGCCCTTCACGGTGTTGACCAGATTGGGCACCAGGTCGGCCCGGCGCTGATACTCGTTCTGCACCTGGCTCCAGGCGGCCTTCACCTGCTCGTCCTGCGTCGGCACCGTGTTGATGCCGCACGCCGACAGGGAAAGCGCCAGCGCCGCTGCGCCCATGGCTTTTCCGATCCACCCACCGAACGTCTTCATTGGTCCGTCCCTTCGGATTTCCGCGCCATACATGGTGCAGCGCAGGCACGACGGCAAGATGCATGCACCAACCGGCGGCCAGTCCCAGGCACCCGGCGGCTGCATACATTCCGGCCGCCGCCGCGTTATGCTGGGATACGCGCCGGCAGTCGTGCGCGCCGGAGCCGGGAGGAGTTGCAGCATGAAAAAACTGGCCCTCGCAATGGGGATTGCCGCGGCGATTGCGACAGGATTTCTGGCCCCGGCTGCGCCTGCCGCCCGCGCGGCCACACCAGCGGCGGCCAGCGATCCCGCCGCGCGGCAGATAGAGGCCTTCCACGCCGCGCTCCTCGACTCAATGCGGCACGCGAAGGAACTCGGGCTGCAGGGCCGCTATAACAAGCTGGCGCCGGCGGTGGACGCCGTGTTCGATTTTCAAGCCATGACGCAGGCGATCGTGGGGCCGGGCTGGGCCTTGATGTCGGCGGCGGACCGCAAAACCATCATCGGTGCCTTCCGCCGCAATACCATCGCCAACTACGCCAAGAATTTCGACGGCTACAACGGCGAGCAGTTCGTGACGAGCGGCGTGCAGGAGCGCGGCGGCGAGAAAATCGTCTCCACGCAACTGTCGTCGCCGGGCAAGACGCCCGTGCCGTTTGTCTACCGCATGGACAGCGCGCATGGCGGCTGGAAGATCGCCGATGTGCTGCTGAACGGCTATGTCAGTGAAGTGGCAACCAAGCGCGCCGATTTCGCCGCAACACTGAAGGCCGGCGGGGCCTCCGCCCTGGCGCAGAAGCTGAACGCAGTGTCCGACAATCTGCTGCGGGGCTAGGCCCCCGTGCTCATTCGGCGGGGGCGTTCTCGAGCCCTTCATTCGGAAGCACCCGATGGAGCAGGGCCGGCAGCACCAGCAGCATCGACACCAGAATCCAGAACAGCGAGATCATCAGCACCAGCCCCATGCTAGCGGTGCCGGGGTGCCGCGACAGCGACAGGGTGCCGAAGGCGGCGCCGGTGGTGCCGGCGCTCATCAGCACCGCGCGGGTGAGCGGCGACTGCAGAAGGTTGCGGCCCCCTTCCCGCCACCACATCACGAAGTAGATGTCGAAGGCCACGCCGATGCCGAACAGCAGCGGCAGCGCGATGATGTTGGCGAAATTCAGCTGGATGCGGAAAATCACGCAGGTGGCGAGCGTGAGCACGCCGGCAAGCACCAGCGGAATGAGCGTCATCAGCTCATCGCCGAAGCGCCGCAGGAAAATTCCCAGGATCACGACGATCGCGGCGAAAGAAATAGCGCCCGCTTCTACGAACGACCAGACGATGGTGCGCGCGGATTCGAAAATCACCACCGGCGTTCCCGTGGCATCGGGAATGACCGACAGCACGCTGCGGGTGAAATAGCGCAGCGTCTTGGTGTCGGTGGCGGGATTCGACGGATTGGCTTCCACCCGATACTGCCCGTCCGGCGAGATCCAGTCGCGCTGCAGCTCGCGCGGGAGTGTTTCGAAGCGCACGGGTGCGGGGTGCAGCACGCCATCGAGCTGCTTCAGCATCGTCTTTAATCCGGGAACGAAAGCATCGGCCGCCCGCGCCCGCACCGCTGGAGCGGCACGCGCGAGCCGCTGCAGCGAATCGGCCAGCGCGCGGGCGTGCCGGGCTGGTGCGCCCTTCGCGGTATTCGCCGCCTGCTGCAGCGCAGCGGCAGTGTCGTTGAGGCTGGCGACGGTCTCGGAATCGCTGGGGGCCGGAGCCACGAAGTAGGGATGAAACACCGTCTCCAGCAGGCCGGCGGCATCGCGAATGGCAGCGAGCTTTTCCGGCTGGTCGTCGGGAATAAAGGAGTCGATCGTCAAGGTGCGCCCGATCACCGGCAGTTTGGAAAGCCGCGCCGCCAGTTGGGCGGCAGCCTGCCGGCTTGGCCGCAGCACCTCGATCGTGTTGGAGGAGGTTTCCGGATTGCGCATCAGCTCGAGCGCTGTCGATACCGACTCCGAGTGCGGGTTGCGCAGGTCCAGCGGATCGGCATCGAAATGCATGAAGGGACATATCGCCAGCGCCACAATGCCGACGACCGCGGCGGCCCTCAGCACGCGCCGGCAATTGTCCGTTAGAATGCGGTCCAGCGGCGCCAGCTGATGCAGGCCGATTTCCTCTGCTTCCTCCCGCGGCCGGAACAGCGTCAGCCACGCCGGCAAAACGGTGATGCTGAGTGCGTAGGTAATCAGCATGCCGGTGCCGGCGATCATGCCCAGCTGCGCAAGGCCGGCGTAGCTGGTGGGGAGAAAGGAATAGAAGGCGACGGCTGCGGCGACTGCGGCAAGGGTCAGGCCGGTTCCGGTGCAGGTCCCCGCATGCGCCAGCGCATCTTCCAGCCGGCCCAGCTTGTGGCGTTCGGCACGATAGCGGACGCAGAACTGGATGGCGAAATCCACGCCGAGCCCGACGAACAGCACCACGAAGGCGACCGAAATCACATTGAACTTGCCGTAGATCAGCAGGCCGGTTGCCGCCGTGATGCACAGCCCGATGATGACGGTCACGAGAATGGCGGCAATCATCCGCGCCGAATGCAGCGCAAGCCACAGCATCAGCAGCGTGGCGCCCAGCATCAGTGTCGCAAGCAGCGCGCCGCGGTCAGTGATGGAAGAGAACTCCTCGTCCGCCATGGGCACCTGTCCGGTCAGCCGCACGCGCACGCCGCTGGCCGGCGTGAGGCCGAGCTTCTTCACGGCGATGCGGATGGCTTTCGTCGCCCTCTCGCCCGGCCGCAGCGAATGGAAATCTAGGACGGGCTTGACCTGCACGAAACGTCGCGTGCGGGAGAGATCGCTGGCGCCCGAGATCATCGCGCTCCAGCCGAAATAGGCGGGCTCGCCTGCAAGCACCTTGTTGATGGTTGCGGTGAAGGCCGCGATCGGCTTCTCGAGACTCGCCAGTGTTGCGTTGCCGCTGCTGACGCCGAGCAGCGTGGTCTGCAGTGTCTTCATTATGCCGCGCAGACTGGGATCGGCGGCAAGTCCCCCGAGGAAGGGCTGCGCCCGAATCAAAGCCTCGGTTGTCGTCTTCACCTGCTTGAGCGGAAGAAGCAGCAAACCTTCGCGTTCGAAGAACGGTCCGCCATCCGGACGCCGCACCGAGGTGAAATGCCGGCGGTCGCGTTTGAGCGCCGCCGCAAGCGAGCCCGCCGCCTCTTCCGCCCGCTCGGCTGTGGCGCCATCCACCACGGCGACGATCAGATTGTCCTGCTGGGGAAAGGCGCGGTCGTAGCGCAGCTCATTCTGCCGCCACGCTGCCTTCTGCGACAGTAAATTCTCGCTGTTGGTGTCGAGCTGGAAATGCCGCGCCGTGTAGCCGCCCGCGAGAACGGCGAGCGCGCAGGCGAAGAGCACGATGGGCCATGCCAGGCGGGAGCAGGCGCGAACGACAGCGGAAACGAAGCGAGGGAGCATTGGCCGCCGCGGCTGGATGGTTCAGGGAAACTGGTAGGCAGGCAGCATCAGGTCAACCCGCCATCCGGTCGTCCGCCTCTGGATTTTGAAACCACACCGGCTATTGACCGTTCCATCCCCTTGGGCAATAAGCCCATTTCCGCTTGGAGCGCGGGCGTAGCTCAGGGGTAGAGCATAACCTTGCCAAGGTTAGGGTCGGGCGTTCGATTCGCCTCGCCCGCTCCAGGCTTCCTCGCCGCCCCTGTGCGGGCGCGCTGTTCGTCTCCTAATCCTCAGGTCAGCTTCAACCATGACAAGCGGAACCGCCGGCGGCAGGTACTCCCTTCGATCCATCGCGCATGCGGCGATGCTGCAGCGGGGATTCCTGCCGGATTTTTCCGATGCTGTTCTGCATGAAATGGGCGACATCAAAGGGCCGGCCGCCCCGCCGGATGCCACCATCCGCGACCTGCGGCACATGTTGTGGTGCTCCATCGACAATGACGACTCCCGCGACCTCGACCAACTGAGCGTCGCCGAAGCGCTGGCCGGCGAACAGGTACGGGTGCTGGTCGCCATTGCCGATGTCGATGCACTCGTCGCCAAAGACTCCGCCATCGACGCGCACGCGGCCACCAACACGACCTCCGTTTACACGGCTGCGCAAACCTTTCCGATGCTGCCGGAGAAGCTGTCCACCGATCTCACCTCGCTCGGCCAGGGCGTGGAGCGCTTGTCGATCGTCATCGATATGATCGTGGCAGCGGAGGGCACCGTTATCGCCAGCGATATTTATCGCGCAACGGTGCTGAACCGCGCCAAGCTCGCCTACAACAGCGTGGCCGCGTGGCTGGAAAATACGGCTCCTGCGCCTGCAAAGGTTTCTGCGGTCGAAGGTCTCGCCGAGAATCTGCGGCTGCAGGATCATGTGGCGCAAGCGCTGCGCGGCAATCGCCAGGCGCACGGCGCATTGCAGCTGGAGACGCTGGAAGCGCGGCCGGTTTACCAAGGCGACACGCTGATCGACATGCGGCCGGACACCGACAACCGGGCCAAGCAGCTGATCGAAGATTTCATGGTCGCCGCCAACGGGGTGACGGCAAGATACCTTGCCGGAAAAGAATTTCCGTCCGTGCGCCGGGTGCTGAAAACGCCGGAACGCTGGGACCGCATCGTTCAGCTGGCGCAGGGCCTGGGCGAAGAGCTTCCCGCCACCCCCGACGCCGCGGCCCTCGACCTGTTCCTGCAAAAGCGCCGGCGCACCGATCCGGAGCGCTTTCCCGATCTCTCCCTCTCGGTCATCAAGATGCTGGGTTCGGGCGAGTATACGCTGGAGCTTCCCGGCCAAACCGCCGAGGGACATTTCGGCCTCGCCGTGCGCGACTACACCCATTCGACGGCTCCCAATCGCCGTTTCCCCGACCTGATCACCCAGCGCCTAATGAAGGCGGCGCTGAACGGGCGCGACGTGCCCTACAGCAATATCGAATTGGGCACACTGGCCGCCCACTGCACGTTCCAGGAAGACAATGCCAAGAAGGTCGAGCGGCAGGTTCGCAAGTCCGCCGCGGCGCTTCTGCTCTCGGCACGCATCGGTCAGAATTTCGATGGCGTCGTCACCGGCGCGTCCGACAAGGGCACGTGGGTGCGGATTTCCGAAGCGACCGCCGAGGGCAAACTCGTGCACGGCTTCGAGGGCCTGGATGTCGGCGACCATGTCCACGTGAAGCTCATTCATACCGATGTGGCGCGCGGCTTCATCGATTTCGCAAGAGTCGCGTAAATCGCGATGCCGGTGACTGCGGAAGATCTTTTCGCCCGACTCGACAGTCTGGGTATTTCACATCGCACGTTCGAGCATGCGCCCGTATTCACCGTGGAGGAGTCCAGCTCTGTCTGCGCGCACATTCCCGGCGGCCACACCAAGAACCTGTTCCTGAAGGATCGCAAGGGTGCGCTGTTGCTGGTGGTCGCCCGCGAGTCCCTTCGGATTGACCTGAACGCGCTCGCCAAACAGCTGGCGGTCGCGCGGTTTTCATTCGGCTCCCCGGATTCGCTGATGCAGATTCTCGGCGTGCCGCCCGGTTCGGTAACGCCTTTCGCGCTCATCAACGATGTGGAACACCGCGTTCGCGTTGTGCTGGACGAGGGAATGCTCGCGCTCGATCCGTTGAATTTTCACCCGCTGCGCAACGATCGCACCACAACCATCTCTCCCGACGATCTGCTCACCTTCATCCGCGCGACGGGCCGCGAGCCGCAGATCGTCCAGTTGCCCGAACGCAGTTAGGCAAGGGATCGCCTCTTTAGATTTGCTAAGATTGCGGGGCTTTTCTTTTGCGGTCCAAACGACCATCTTTGAGCCAGAACCAAGGGAATTTGCATGGCAATCATCGGTCCCACCGGCCGGCCTTTACGATCCAGCGCGAGCGCCGCGAGCACGGACAAGACGGCGACAAAAAACGGCGGCGCTGCCGGCGCGCACGTGAAGGACAGTTCCATCGAAACCTTCGCTGCCGATGTGCTGGAGGCCTCGCGCGAGGTCCCGGTGATCGTCGATTTCTGGGCCCCATGGTGCGGGCCGTGCAAGCAGCTCGGGCCGCTGCTCGAAAAGGTGGTGAACGAGGCAAAGGGCGCGGTGCGCCTCGTCAAAATTAACATCGACGAGAACGAGGACATCGCACGCCAGCTGCGCATCCAGTCCATCCCCACCGTGTTCGCCTTCAAGAACGGCCAGCCGGTGGATGGTTTCATGGGCGCCATTCCGGAATCGCAGTTGCGCGCGTTCGTGCAGCAGTTGACGGGCGGCGCAGCCATCGCCAGCCCGGTGGAAGACATTCTTGCGACGGCGGACGAAGCCTTCGCAGCCGGCGATGTTGGCACCGCCGCGCAAGCCTATGCCCAGGCATTGCAGGACGAGCCGGGACATCCAAAAGCAGTGGCCGGCCTTGCGCGCTGCTACCTGAAAAGCGGCGATGTGGAGCGCGCCCGCAAGACCCTTCAGCTGGTGCGCCCGGATGGGGCCACCGACGAAGCCATCCGCGCGGTGGAAGCGGAAGTGAGCCTGCGCGAGCAGGCGGCGAACGCCGGCGACACCGCCGAACTTCGCGTCAGGCTGGAGGCCAATCCAAACGATCACCGCGCGCGCTACGACCTGGCGCTGGCGCTGGATGCGAAGAATGAGCGCGTAGGCGCCTTGGAACAGCTGCTCGAAATCGTGCGCCGGGACCGCAACTGGAATGAACAGGCGGCCCGCAAGCACCTCGTCACATTGTTCGAGGCGATGGGCCCGGCCGATCCGCGCACGGTCGATGCGCGCCGCAAACTCTCTTCGATCCTGTTCGCCTGATTATGCGAAAGCCGTTCCGCACCCTCGACGATCTTCCCAGGCATGTGCCGGTGTTTCCGCTAAGTGGCGCGCTCCTCCTTCCGCGCGGCGCGCTGCCGCTCAATGTATTCGAGCCGCGCTATCTGCAGATGGTGGACGATGCGCTGTCCGCCACGCGCCTGATCGGCATGATCCAGCCGTCCGAGCCGGAGGAATACACTCTCACGCCGGCGCTGACGCAGGTCGGCTGCCTTGGGCGCCTCACAAGCTTCAAGGAAACGGAAGACCACCGTTATCAGATCACCCTTACCGGCGTTTGTCGCTTCCGCGTTGCGGAGGAACTGCGCATCGATACGCCGTACCGGCAGGTCTTCGCCGATTACAGCAGGTTCGCGGGCGACCTCGTGCTGCACGAGGACGCAGACCTGCCGCGTGCGAGGCTCCTGGCAGCGCTCAAGCATTACCTCGCCCGCCGCGATCTCAAGGCGGACTGGCAATCCGTGATGCAGGCGCCGCCGGAGCACCTGGTGAACGCGCTCGCCATGCTCTGCCCGTTCGAGCCGAACGAAAAACAGGCGCTGCTGGAAGCGCCCACCTGGAACGAGCGCGTCGCCACGCTGGTGGCGCTGCTCGAAATGTCGGACGCGAGCTCCGTCAGCGGCTCGCTCAACTGATGACCGAGATCGACCCCAAGCTGCTGGAAATCCTGGTCTGCCCGGTGACCAAGGGCCCGGTCGCCTACGACAAGGACAAGCAGGAGCTGGTGAGCCGTCTGGCCGGGCTCGCCTATCCCATCAGGGACGGCGTCCCGATCATGCTGGCCGGCGAAGCGCGCGAGCTGTCGGAGGAAGAGCGGCTGCGCAAGTGAGCGCCGCATGGCCGGTCGAGCTCCGGCTCGACAAGTCGAAGACCCTGCTCAATATCAGCTTCGATTCCGGCGAGCGGTTTGAATTGCCGGCGGAATACCTGCGTGTCGAATCGCCCAGCGCCGAAGTGCAGGGCCACGGGCCGGGGCAGAAGCAGATCGTGGCCGGCAAGCGGGCGGTGAAGATTGCGGGGCTGGAGCCGGTCGGAAATTACGCGGTCCGCATCCTGTTCGACGACGGCCATGACACCGGCCTCTACAGCTGGGATTATCTCCACGAGCTCGGCCGCGAGCGCGAGAGAAAATGGTCCGAATACCTGCGCGCGCTGAAGGCCAGAAGGCTTGAGCGCTGAAGCTGCTGATGCCTTTGCTCAAATGCGATAGACTAAGCGTAAGAGGACAGTGCTTTCGTGAACGACCGCCCATCAGCAGATGAGATTCCGCCGGCGATCAGCACGGCGAAATACCTGCGCAGCCGCAGGCGCGAGCGCGTGCTCATCAAGGGACAGGATAAAAGCCGCTGGACCGACTTCTATCACGCCGTGCTGACCGCGCCGTGGTGGCTGTTCGTGCTCGGCCTCGGCGCTGCGTTCTTCATTGTCAACGTGGCGTTCGCGTTCCTCTATCTGACTGATCCGAACGGCATCGCGCACGCGCGGCCCGGCAGCTTCTGGGACCGCTTCCTCTTCAGCGCGCAGACCATCGGCTCGATCAACTACAGCGTGATGGTGCCTAAATCGGCGTTCGTGAACGCCGTTGTCGTGTTCGAGGCCTTTGTCGGCTTCCTCTATCTAGCGATGATCGCCTCGCTGATGTTCGCGCGGCTATCGCGGCCGTCGGCGCGCGTGGTCTTCAGCCGCGTCGCGGTCGTGGCGCCGTTCGACGGCGTGCCGACGCTGATGTTCCGGGCCGCCAATCAGCGCGGCAACCAAATTCTGGATGCCGCGATTACAGTAACGCTGGCCTATCAGAGTGTGAGCAAGGAAGGCACGGCCATGCGCCGCTTCCAGGAGCTGCAGCTTGTGCGGGCGCGGACCTCGCTCTTCACCCTTTCATGGACGGTCATGCATCCCATCGACGGGTCAAGCCCGCTCTATCGCTGCTCCCTCCAACAGTTTCGCGACCGCCAGATGGAACTGATTGTGCTGCTGCGCGGGACCGACGACACCCTGGCGGACATCGTTTACGTGCGTCATGCCTACACCCCGGATGACATCCAGTGGAATCGCCGCTTTGCCGACGTGCTCTCCGTGACGCCGCAGGGCCGCCGCGTGGTCGACCTCGCGCATTTTCACGAGACGCTGCCTATTTCCGAAGGTCCGGATTGGGCTCAGCCGTCTTGATCGGCGAGCCGCGGTCCATCGCTTCGTGCTCCACTTCCACGATCGGCTTGTCGGTGAACAGGTATTCGCGCAGCTGCGCATCGAACAGCGGCTCGCGGCGCCGGATCCATTCGATCAGCATGGACGCGTGCTCCATCTCTTCCTTGGCATTGTGAAGAATCACAGCGCGCAAATCCGCATCCTCCGTGTCGTCGGCGCGCTGGCGATACCAGTCCACCGCTTCCAGCTCTTCCATCAGCGAGCTGATGGCATAGTGCAGCAGCAGCGTGTGCGGCTTCAGCTTCTCGCGGGCGACGTGGAGGACTTCACTCGACATGGGCGGAACTCCTGTATTTCGAATGGGACAGAATTATCACAGCTGGCCCTTCAGCTGGCAGGAGGTTTAGGTTCTGCGAGCTGCGGCAGGCCGCGGATGCCGCCCATGAAGAGCGCCGTGGCAAAGGCCGCAGCCGCGTCCGTATCCACCACCTCCCGCCGCAGCATCCGTTCCGCCACTTCGAAGGCGACTCCCACCAGTGCGGCCATCAGGTAATCGGCATCGACGGGCGGCAGCATGCCGCGCGCTATCGCCGATTCCAGATCCTCGCGCAACTCCTGAAAGCCGGCGATGATCTCGGGCGTGTCCATCCGCACCCGCAACGTATCGGTGTTGCGGCGGATGGCGCGGAAATTGAACTCATCGCTGGCAACGAATTCGAAGAAGGTGCGGAAGGTTCCGGATATGAATTCCTCAACGCTCTGCGCCTTCACGCGCTCTTCATGCAGGCGCGGACGGATGCGCAGCGCGCTTTCGTCCTGGATGGCCTGAAACACTTCCTCCTTCGATTTGAAGTAGTTGTAGAAGGTGCCGGATGCGAGCGGCGTGGCGCGGATGATGTCGCGCACCGTGGTGGCGCCGTAGCCCAGTTCGGCGAACACGCGGCGGGCAGCTTCCAGAATCGTCTCCCGATTCTGGATCTTGGTCTGCTCGCGCTTGCCGAGCATGGCCTCCGGCCGGGGAATCGGTTCGATGTACTCGGGCAAGCAGGCCTCCTCCAAAGGCGGGGCACTCTACAGACCGGTGACAAAGCGTCAATTTCCGTGATCGATCCTCTGGCGGCGCGCGTCGAGGTTTGGCTCTTCAGCGGCAGTCGCTGCCAACCGCTTGCGCGATGCTGGTCCAACCGCCGGCGGCGAGCAGAGCGGCCAGCTCGCGTTTGATGCGGGCGATGAGCGCCGGCCCTTCGAGCGCCACCGCAGTGTAGAGCTGCACCAGGTTGGCCCCGGCGCGGATTTTGGTATAGGCGTCCGCGCCGGTCCGCACGCCGCCCACACCGATCAGCACGAGTTTGCTCCCCACCTTCGCGCGCAATTGCGACAGCACCGCAGTCGAACATTCGAACAAGGGAGCGCCCGACAAGCCGCCGGACTCTTTCGCGTGCCTGCTCCGCAATGTTGCCGGCCGGGCGATGGTGGTATTGGTGGCGATGATCCCGTCGATACCGAAGGCAAGCGCCACATCGGCCATGCCATCGATCTCATCCGCGGGAAGATCCGGCGCGATCTTCAGCAGCAGCGGCCGTTGCCCGGACAATTTTTTCCGCTCGCGCGTCAGCGCATCGAGCAGCCGCTCCAGATCCTCTTGGTGCTGCAGGTCGCGCAGACCTGGCGTGTTGGGGGAGGAAACATTCACCGCAACATAATCGGCGAGCGGCGCCAGCCGCGCGAAGACGCGCGCGTAATCGCCGATGCGATCCGCGCTGTCCTTGTTGGCGCCAATGTTGATGCCCACCATGCCGCGACGGCGCCGCGCCGCGAGCCGGGCCGCCGCCGCCTCCATGCCGCGATTGTTGAAACCCATGCGGTTGATCACGGCGCGGTCTTCCCCCGACCGGAACAGGCGTGGCCGCGGATTGCCGGCCTGTGGCCTGGGCGTTACCGTTCCGCATTCCACGAAGCCGAAGCCGAGCTTCAGCATGGCGTCGGGAACTTCGGCGTCCTTGTCGAAGCCGGCTGCCAGACCGATGGGATTGGGAAGCGTCCGGCCGAACACTGTGACGGCCAGGCGCGGATCGTCGGCAGGGGCCGCGGGCATCAGGGGCGCCGCGAGACGGGCCAGCCGCAGGGTGGCACGGTGCGCCGCTTCCGGCGGCAGGGACTGAAGAAGGCGCGCGGCAGCCTGCAGAAGCATCGATCGGCGCTGATTGAGCCCCTGGCCCTCCTATAAGGCTTTTCGCTTGCGTGCATCAAAAGAATCGGTTAGCACGCGCATTCTTGGGGATATCTTCTCATGAACCCGCAAATGCTCTCGCATGCGCAGGTCTGGGCCGCTATCGACGCGCTCGCCTCCCGGCACGACATGTCCGTCTCCGGCCTGGCCCGCGCGGCTGGCCTCGACCCCACCACCTTCAACAAGAGCAAGCGCATCGGGCCGGACAATCGGCCGCGCTGGCCCTCGACCGAAAGCCTTGCCAAGTCGCTGCAGGCGACCGGCGAAACCTTCGAGGAATTCGTGCTGCAGATGAGCCGCGCCAAAGGCGGCCGCCCCTTCAGCAAACCCATCCCGCTGATTGGCCTGGCGCAAGCCGGCCGCCAAGGCTTTTTCGATGACGCCGGCTACCCCGCCGGTACCGGCTGGGACGAAATCCCGTTTCCCGACCTCGCGGACGAGCATGCTTATGCGCTGGAGGTCAGCGGGGACTCGATGCTGCCGGTTTATCGCGACGGGGACCGCATTGTGCTGTCGCCGTCCGCGAGCTTGCGGCGCGGCGATCGCGTCGTGCTGAAAACGCAAACCGGCGAGGTGATGGCGAAGCAGCTGGTGCGCATGAGCGCGCAGCGCGTGGAGCTGAAATCGCTCAACGCGGAATACGAGGACCGCCAGTTTTTGCTGTCGGACGTGCTCTTCATCCACCGCATCATCTGGGCCAGCCAGTAGCGCCATCGGCGCTATTCGGCGCGGCATGAGGCGCGCGCAAAACAGCTGCCGATAAGGCGCATAGGCGCACGCATGTCGCGATATCTGCGCTCACACCACCTTCGCGACAATTCGCGACAACAATTGTTCGCCGCGCGCGGTTGCTCACGCGCACGTGACGCTCCATTTGCCGGAGTCCGGCATTATTCCTGCGCTACGCTTAGCATTCGAGATAACGGCGGAGGGGCGATTGCATCCGACTTCCGACGACGAGCGCGTTCGCTCGCTCCTTGCGGCCGCACGCCAGAGCGCGCGGCGCGGCCAGAGCTTCGATGCGGAACGCCTGCTGCGGCAAGCGGAGGCAGAAGCGCCGCGCCATCCGCTGGTGCTCGGCGAAATCGCCGCGCGTCTGCTGCGGGACGGGAAATCGGCGCAGGCCGCCGGGCTGCTGAAGGACGCCGCTGAAAACCACTCCACCAGTCCCGAACTGTGGTTTCATTATGCAACCGCGCTGCGCGATCTCCGCCGCCCTGACGAGGCCATCGCGGCCCTCGATCGGGCGCTGGAACTCGAGCCGCGCATGGTGCGGGCGCTGCTGGAGAAAGGAACCATCCAGCAGCTGCAGGGGCAGCCGCGCGCGGCCGCCATGTCCTATAAGACGGCGCTGCAGATGATTCCGCCCACCGTGACGCCGCCTATGGAACTGGAGCCGTTGCTGCAGGAGGCGCAGCGCGCGGTGGAGGAGAACAACCGCGCCCTCGAAGCCTATATCGAAGGTTGCCTGCAGGAGATCAAAGCCCGGTTTCCCGACGAGCCGCTGCACCGCTTCGAGCAGTGCGTCGACATCATGCTGCAGAAGCGGCGCATCTACCGGCAGCAGCCCACCTTCATGTACTACCCCGAGCTGCCGGCCATCGAATTTTACGAGCGCGAGCTGTTTCCGTGGATCGAAACGGTCGAAGCCGCGGCCGACGACATTCGCCACGAACTGCTCGCTGTGTTCGGCGAACGATCAGAGCTCGAGCCTTACGTGTCGCTGCCGAAAGGAGTGTCCATGCCGGAATGGCAGGAACTCAACAATTCGCGGCGCTGGGCTGTCTATTCGCTGTGGAACGAAGGCAAGGCGTTTCCCGAGCACATTGCCCGCTGCCCGAAGACAGTCGCCGCCCTGCAAACGGTGCCGCTGTGGGACATTTCGGGCTACGGTCCCACTGCGCTGTTTTCGATCCTCGATGCCAAAACACGCATCCCGGCCCACACCGGACCGACCAACACTCGGCTGATTGTGCACCTGCCCCTCATCGTTCCACCCAGCTGCGGCTTTCGGGTGGGCGGACAGACCCGCGCGTGGAATCCCGGCGAAGCCTTCGTGTTCGACGATTCCATCGATCACGAGGCATGGAACGATAGCGACGTGCCGCGGGCGGTGCTGATCTTCAGCATCTGGAAGCCATACCTGAGCGAGGCCGAGCGCGCGCTGACCCGTGCGCTGACCACCTCTATCGGGGAATATTACGGCACCGGTCCGGACAGCCGGAACGCTGCCGAGGTCAGCGCGCTAGCGCCGCCCTGATCATCGCCGCCGTCTGGCCGCAGCCGAACAGCACGGCGAACGAGCCGAAGCGCGGCCCCTGGCTTTGGCCGAACAGCACTTCGTAGAGCGCCTTGAACCAGTCGCGCAGCGGTTCGAACTGGCGACGTTTGCCGACTTCGTACACCTCGAACTGCACCTTTTCCGCATCGCGCTCTTCGCCAAAGCCGTCGAGCACGCGCGCCAGATCCTCCAGCGCGTCGCGTTCCTTGTCACTGGGCGCGCGATACTTCTTCGCCGGTTTCACGAAATCGTCGTAGTAGCGGATGGCGTATCCGACGAGGCGATCGAGACCGGGATTATCTTTCGGATTGGCACCCGGCGCGTAGTTGCGGATGAAGCCCCAGAGCAGTTCGCGATCATGCGCATTCGACGCGCTCACAAGTGTCAGCAACAGCGCAAAGCTGACCGGATATTCTTCGGCCGGCGGATCACCGTTGTGGATGTGCCAGACCGGGTTCTCGAGCTTCTCCGCTTCGTTCGTTTCGGCGTGATATTTGCGGAGGAACTCCACATAATCATCGACCGCCTTGGGGATCACATCGAAATAGAGCCGCTTGGCCACGCGCGGCTTCTGGAACATAAAAAGCGCAATGCTTTCTTCCGGCCCGTAGGTCAGCCATTCCTCGATACTGAGCCCGTTGCCCTTGGATTTCGAAATGCGCTCGCCGTTCTGATCGAGGAACAGCTCATAGTTGAAGCCGTCCGGCGGCACACCGCCCAACGCCCGCACGATTTTGGACGACAGCTCCACGGACGAAATGAGATCCTTGCCGGACATCTCGTAATCGACGCCCAGCGCCAGCCAGCGCATCGCCCAATCCGCTTTCCACTGCAGCTTGCAGTGGCCGCCGGTGACGGGCACTTCGCCGCGCCTGCCATTCTCCTCGTACACAACGGTGCCGCGCTGCGGATGCCATTCGAGAATCGGCACCTGCAGCACGTGCCCCGTCTCCGGCGAGACCGGCAGGAACGGCGAATAGCTGGCGCGCCGCTCGGCCCCCAAGGTCGGCAGCACGATGTCCCGCACCTTTTCGTAATTGGCGAGGATGGTGAGCAGCGCCGCATCGAAGCGGCCGGATCGGTAGCACTCGGTGGAGCTGAGAAATTCGTACTCGAAGCCGAAACGGTCGAGGAAGGCGCGCAGCCGCGCGTTGTTGTGCGCGCCGTAGCTTTCGTGCGTGCCGAAAGGATCGGGCACCGACGTGAGCGGCTTGCCGAGGTTGGCCGTCAGCATCTCCTGGTTCGGCACGTTGCCGGGTACTTTGCGCAGGCCGTCCATATCGTCGGAAAAGGCGATCAGCCGCGTCTTCACATCGCTGATCTGCGCGAAGGAGTGCCGCACCCAGGTAGTGCGCGCCACTTCGCCAAAGGTCCCGATATGCGGCAGCCCGGAGGGTCCGTAGCCGGTTTCGAACAGCACGCAATCCTTCGGCTTTCCGGCCGCCGCGAAGCGCTCCAGGCGCGCCAGCACCTTACGCACCTCCTCGAACGGCCACGCATGCGCCGCAAGCGCCAACTCGCGCGGGGATGGTGGTTGTGCTGCTTCGGCAAGGGACATGCCGTTCCCTTAGCGTCAAAGCAGCGGTCGGCGCCAGCGAGTCACCGCATTGCGCGCGCCTTCTTGGAGAGGCATGGTCAGCACAAATGACGAACATTGGAGAGGTGCCGGCGCTGGTACCCGCGGCGGGTGGGGCGATGCTCGCCGGCGGCAATGGCAACGTGCGCCGCGCCGGTCTCGACGAAGCACGGGCGCTGTTTCGCTCAGGCGATGTGCTGTTGGCGCACGCGCTGTTCGTTGCCGGCCGGCTGAAGGCCACCCCGGGCCGTCCCGTGTTCGACGTGCTGGAGTTGTTCGCCTTCGTGCGGCCGGCGCAGCCTCTGATTCCAAGTCCGCTGGGCCTCGCGCGCGCGCTGATGCTGCCGCTGCCAGGCGATGCGGAAGACCCTGCGCGCAGCCTGCACGCCGCGGCGCAGCTGCTGCTGGACGAATTGCGTGGATTGGCGGAACGCGAGCGCGCGCGGTTGCGGCCGATCGCCGCCACGCTGGCCAAAGCGGGTTGGCGCTGGGCGCCTTTGGTGCTGGAAGGAATAGGCGAACCGGAGCGCGTCTCTTCGCCGATTGCCGGTTTCGATGTGTGGCGCGCGCTGCCGGAATGGGAAGACGAGGCGCCGCGGCCGAAACCCGGCTCACAACCGGTCGCTCCGCACGAATCGCGCGCGCGATTGCATCGGCTGGTCGGCGAACGTCGCGAAACCCGGCCTGAACAATCCGCCTATGCTGAGGAAGCAGCTTACGCCTTCGGCCCCCGCGAATGCGCCGGCGCGCCGAAGATCGCGATGATAGAAGCGGGCACGGGAATCGGCAAAACCCTCGGCTATCTCGCGCCGGCCAGCCTATGGGCGGAGAAGAACGGCCCGGGACTTTGGATCTCCACATACACCCGAAACCTGCAGCGCCAGATCGTGCAGGAAATGGCGCACCTGTTTCCCGATCCTGCGGAGCGCGAAGACAAGGCGGTGGTGCGCAAGGGCCGCGAGAATTACCTCTGCCTGCTGAATTTCGAGGAAGCGGCGAAACGCACAAGCCTGACGCCGGGTCAGCGCACGGTGGCGCTCGGTCTCGTCGCCCGCTGGATTGCCGCAACACGCGACGGCGACATGTCCGGCGCGGGGTTCCCTGCCTTTCTCGCCTCGTCGTTCCCCATGGGCGAAATCACCGATCGGCGCGGCGAATGCGTCTACGCCGCCTGCCCGCACTATCGCCGCTGTTTTGTTGAGCGGGTTATCCGGCGCGCGCGCCACGCGCCCATTGTCATCGCCAATCATGCGCTGGTGATCGCGCAGGCGGCGCAGGACTGGTTGCCGACCAAGGGCGACGAGGATGAGGCGCCGCCGGAACGCCGCGCGCGCTATGTGTTCGACGAGGGTCACCATCTCTTCGATGCCGCGGATAGCGGTTTCGCGGCTTTTCTTTCCGGGCGCGAAATGGCCGATCTGCGCCGCTGGATCAGAGGCCCCGAAGCCCGCGCCCGAACCCGCATGCGCGGCTTGGAAGAGCGGCTGAAGGATGCGATCGCGGGCGACGAGCTCGCGCAATCCATTTTGCAGGAATGCGTCGCCGCATCCGGCGCGCTGGCTGGCGAAGGCTGGATGGCCCGGCTGCACGCGGGCGGCCCGCGTGGCCCCGGCGAAGTTTTTCTGGCGCAGGCTTACAGCCACGTGCGCGCGCGCAGCGACCAGCTGGACACGGCGTACTCATTGGAAGCGGACACGGATCCTTTATCGGACAAACTGGTCGAAGCGGCGCGGCGCCTATCGTCCGCGCTCAACCGCCTGAACGCACCTCTGCTGCGGCTGGCGCACTCCTTGCGCAAACGACTGGATGAAAAATCCGCTGAGCTGGAATCCGCCGAACGCACACGGCTGGAAGCGGCGGCGCGCGGGCTGGAGCGCCGCGCCAGGCTCATTCTGCCTGCCTGGGTGGCGATGCTCGACACCCTGGAAACCGGCGAGCGGCACGACGAGTTCGTCGAGTGGTTCGAAATTGCGCGGGAAGACGGCCGCGATCTCGATGTGGGCTTAAGGCGCCACTGGATCGACCCCACCATTCCACTGTCGCAGGAAATTCTGCTTCCGTCCCACGGCGCGCTGATCACCTCCGCCACCTTGCGCGATGCGCCGGCCGATGCCGACGATTGGCAATCCGCCGAAGTGCGAACCGGTGCCGCGCATCTGCCGGAACCGCCGAAGCGCGCCAGCTTCGGCTCCCCGTTTCGTTATGCGGAGCAGGCGCGCGTCTTCATCGTGCGCGATGTGAACCGGCGCGATCCGGATCAACTCGCCGCCGCCTATCGCGAGCTGTTCCTGGCGAGCGGCGGCGGTGCGCTGGGACTGTTCACGGCCGTGCGTGCCTTGCGCGCCGTAGAGCAACGCATCTCAATGCCGCTTGCAGAAGCCGGACTGAATCTCTACGCGCAGCATGTCGACCGGCTCGACACCGGGGCGCTGGTCGACCTCTTTCGCGCCGAGGAGAACGCCTGCCTGCTGGGCACTGACGCGCTGCGCGATGGCGTCGATGTGCCCGGCCGCTCCTTGCGGCTGGTGGTTTTCGACAAGGTGCCGTGGCCAAAACCCACCATTCTGCACAAAGCGCGGCGCGCCCGTTTCGGCAAGAGTTACGACGATCTGCTGACGCGTCTCCGCCTCAAGCAGGCGTTCGGCCGCCTCATTCGCTCGCAACTCGACAAAGGCTGTTTCGTGATTCTGGAGCCGGCCACGCCTTCGCGCCTGCTCTCGGCTTTTCCGGCCGCAGTGCCTATCCGCCGCTGCGGCCTCAAGGAGGCCATTGGCGAAATACAGATCTTTCTCAGGGTACCGGCTGCGCGAGAACCCAGTCCAACACAGGATCGCGGCCCGACTTCACATCCGCCCAGCTGGGGATGATCTCCTTGTCCGGCCGAACAGCATTCTCGCCCTTTTTGCGAAACCTGTAGTACAACGTAGAGACGCGCACCACGAGGTGCGAGTTCGGCAAGCGAAACTGCCGCGGCTCCTGAAACGAATTCGGCTTTTCGCCGATGGTCTCGCCCACCAGAATAGCGCTCGTTTCATCCTGGAATTGGGCCGCATTGTTCATGGCTGCGGAGAAGGTGAGCGGGCCGATCAGCACATAAAGCCGGCCTTTCACATTGAAATACGGAGCGGCTTTCAGCGGCTTGACCAGCAGTGCATTGCCCACCGTGTTGTCGCCGCCGCCATTGTCGCGCATATCGATAATGAGTTTCTGCGGGTGGGCCTCCGCAATCAGCGCGTCCATGGCGGCCACTTTGGCTTTCAAATCCTGATAGGAATGCCAGGCGCAGTAGAGCGCGTTGCCTACCGGTTTGCACCAGAACGGATCGTCCGGATTTTGGCGGCTCAGCATGCCCGCCGGATAAAGGGACTTGAGCTTCACCTTTTCGTCAGGACCGAGGGCTTTAACATCGGCGGTGAATTCGCGGCCGCTGTCGTCGCGGCCAGTGTAGGTGGCATGATGGCGGTCGGGGACGATTCCCAGTCCGTGCAGTGTAAGGCCGCGTGCCAGATAGGCGACGACGCGGCCGTTGCGCAGCTGAGGCAGCTCCTGCGACGGCGTGAGCGTCCAGGCTCGCGCGCGCGCCTCCTGCGCCGGCGCGTCGCCAATCTTGATTACTTTCGTGCCCAACAGGTTGGCGTACGGAGCCCCGGCGCCCACAATGCGCAAATCATCGCCGAAGAGCGCCAGTTCCAAAGGCAGGTCGGCGCGATCTTTCGGCGACACAATGACGGTGTGGCCGTCCCCGACGGCATTGACGAGCTGGCTGAAGGCGACGAAGACCTCGTCGCCATTCATGCCATCGATTTTGGTGCGCAATGCGGCCACGCGGGCCTCGAACTCCGACTTCTTGAGAAAAAAGAAAGCATTGACATGACGCTTCGGCAGTACGCGCGCTAGCGTATCGAGATCCTGGCGCCACTGCGCCGGCGTGAGGTCCAGCCGCGGCAACATTGCGTCGGCGCCCGGCGAATCGGATTTGCGCGTGAGGGTAATGGTGCCCTTTTCACCCGCCACCTCGACCGTGCCGGACAGCGTGTTCGCATGGCCGGTGAGATCGACATCGGCGAGCGCAGCATAAGTATCGATGTGAAGTTTGATGTGAGCGCCTTGGTTCACCGCGCTCAGCACGTTGAAATCGCCGCTGTCGGTAAAAATCTCCGCCCGGAGCGCGGCGCCCTCGCAATACAAATTCAGGGTCACCTCGGTGCGCGGCGGGCCAACCTCGGCGCTGCCTTCGTATAGCCCCGTCGGTCCGCACATCGCCGCTGCCTGTCCCGTCAGCAAAAGCAGGAAAACGAGGGAACGCATGAATTTCAGCCTTGCTTTCGCGGTCAGCGTTGCACAGCTTTTCTGTTTCGCCCGCGTGACGGCAGCGCATGCCCGGCCTATCGAGGATGCATGGCGGAACCGGCGGGCAAACTTGTTCGTGGCCCGAGCGGAGAACTGCGAAACATGGCCCAAGCCCAAGATTCTGTAGAAGGCGTGGCGGCAAGAGTTACGACGATCTGCTGACGCGTCTCCGCCTCAAGCAGGCGTTCGGCCGCCTCATTCGCTCGCAACTCGACAAAGGCTGTTTCGTGATTCTGGAGCCGGCCACGCCTTCGCGCCTGTTCTCCGCCTTTCCGGCCGCGGTGCCCATCCGCCGCTGCGGTTGGGCCGAAGCGATCGCGGGGATTCGCCTCTTTCTGGGATCGGAACTGCTCAGTGGCAGTTCCTCCGCACGCTCCTAGCTACCGCCCCTCCGACCGCCAGGCGAGCAGCAAAGTGCCGATCAGCAGGATCAAAGCGAGCCAGGGCGGTAGCAGCGCGGTCTGCTCCACGCTGGTGACGCGGTAGGCGCCGTTGCGCCGCAGCCCGATCCAACGAGTGCCCGAGGCCGTCGCCCCAGAATCGACGCGGCGGATATCCGGTACGCCGCCGTCGGCCAGCCAATGCACCGAGCCGCCGGTGGCTTCCGCCGGAGCTTTCAGTATCGCTTCCGTCGCGCGCATGTCCGCCACTTCTTTCGGGTTCAGCGGACCCGCAGCCGTGACAGCATTCAGCTTTCCATCGCTGAGACGGTAGAGACCGAGTTCGGTGGCGGTGGCGGTGGCGCGCCAAAGCCCCGGCTCGATCTTGTTCAGGTTGACCGTGATCTTGCGGCTGGAGGGATAGGTGAGCGTCACCGGTTTTGCCTGGGGCGCCATGGTGTCTCGCTCGATGGCGATCCCTCCGTTGATAATAGAGGCCGACAGCCGCTCTTCTTCCAGCTCCGGCTCCTTCATCAGCCAATGCGCCAGGCGGCGCAGCAGCTCGGCCTGCGGCCCGCCGCCGTCATAGCCGCGCGCCCACAGCCACTCCTGATCGGACAGAAACTCCGCCACCCGTCCTTTGCCGACGCGGTCGAGCACCAGCAGCGGGCGATTGTCCGGCCCCGCCATCACGGTTTCGCCGGCCACCTTCGAAGTGCCGACCAGCCGAAACCAGCGGCCCCATGTCGGCGGTTTGCCGTCGGCGTTTGCGCCCGGCAGGTCGCGCGTGACCGGGTGCGCAAGTCCCGCATCCGTCACCACCGGCCTGAAGGGCTGCGCGATCACAGCCCCGGTGGGCTGCGCCGGCAGCACCGCGGCCAGCGGCGTGCGGTAGATGCTCAGCTGGTCGGCAAACTCTGGCCCGGAAGCAATGAGCAGCGCGCCGCCATCTTCCACATAGCGGGCGATGTTTTCGAAATAGGCCAGCGGAATGAGCGAAAGGCCGCCGCCGGTGTTGCAGCGATCGAAGATCACCAGATCGAACTGATCCAGCTTCTCCACGAATAGCTCGCGGGTAGGAAAGGCAATCAGCGACAGCTCGCTCACCGGCGTGGCATCCTGCTTGTCCGGTGGGCGCAGGATGGTGAAGTGCACCAAATCGACTGACGGGTCCGCTTTCAGCAGCGAGCGCCACACCCGCTCGCCGGCATGCGGCTCGCCGGAAACCAGCAGTACGCGCAGACGGTCGCGCACGCCGGTGACGGGGATGACTGCGCGATTGTTCTGCAGGGTGAGCTCGGCGGGGCCGGGCCGCGCCTCGACCTCGATCACGTTCTCGCCGGCATGGCGGATCGGCACGTGGATGACGGTGCTGCGGCCCGTGGGCATGGCGCGCGCGCCCGCGTTCACCCCGTCGATACGCACATCCACGTTTGCCGCGCCTGAGCCCGCGCCGAAATCGTCCACCCGCAAAGTGATCTCGGCATCCTGCCCCACGATAGCGAACCGCGAGGCGCTGGAGATGGTGAGCTTGCGGTCGCGCTCATCATGCTGGCCGGCAATCAGCACCTGCAGCGGCGCGTTCAGCGGGCGCTTGCCGTTCGCCGGGGCGTCGTGGACTTCGCCGTCGGTGATCGCGATGGCGCCGGCGATGCGGTCGGGCGGCGCCGACGCCAGCGCGCCCTGCAGCGCCGCGAACAGTTGCGTGCCGGTATCCTCGCCGGGCCGCGTGGTCACTTCGGCGCGCCGCACCTCCAGCGATTTGTCCGCGCCAAGCGCCTTGCGAACCTGTTCTGCCGCGGCATCCGCCTGCTCGCGCCGCCCGCGCACGTCCATGCTTTGCGAGTGATCCACCACCAGCGCGACGACGTCGGTCAGGCCCTGGCGCATTTCATGCACGATCAGGGGATTGGCGAGCGCCAGCAGCACGATGGCGAGCGCAATCCCGCGCGCCCAGGCCCCCGGCGCGCGGAGCATGAAGGAGATGGCGGTCAACGCGATCAACGCGACGGCAAAAAGCCATAGCAGCGCAAGCGGAACATGCGGCGCGAATTCGATGCCGTAATGCACCTAGCGCCCCATGCGTTCGAGCAGCGCCGGCACATGCACCTGATCGGTTTTGTAATTGCCCGTCAGCGCGTACATCACGATGTTGATGCCGAAGCGCACCGCCATTTCGCGCTGCTGGTCGCCGCCTTCGACGTCGGCGATGGGCTGGCCGCTGCCATCCACCGCCCAGGCGGCGGCCCAGTCATTGCCGCCGATGATCACCGGCGAAACGCTGTCGCCGCCGCGGGCCGGACTTGGCCCTGCATCCGGGTCGGGGGGCGGCAGGGCTTCAACCCAAAGCTTGCCGCCGTCCCAGCGGCCGGGGAAATCCTGCAGCAGGTAGAACGATTTGGTCAGCACATGATCGGCAGGGATCGGCTGCAGCGGCGGCAGGTCGAGCTTGCCGATGAGGCGGCGCAAGGTCTGTTGGCCGGGCGAATTGGCGCCGCGCGACGAGCCGAGCGAAAGATCGCGCGTATCGAACAGGATGGTACCGCCGCCGCGCATGTAATCGGAAATTTTCGATAGTGCCTTTGCGGAGAGGTCGCGTTCGCGGGGATCCATCGGCCAATAGAGCAACGGGAAAAACGCGAGCTCGTCCTTCTCCACGTTCACGCCCATCGGCTCCTTGGGATCGTAGGAGGTACGGGCCTTGAGATAGAGACCAAGGCCGGTGAGCCCCGCTTTGCTCATCGCGTCCACGTCGGGCACGCCGGTGATGACATAGGCCAGCCGCGTGTCGAGCGCGGCCTGCATGTCGAAGGCATCATCCGCGCGCGCGTTCCTGGCCGGCGCAACCACGACGCCGATCAGCAGCGCGGTTGTACCGAACGCCATCCAGCGGCGCGCATTGGCGAGATAGCCGCGCAGCCACAGCGACACGATCACGTCGGCGAGCAGCAACAGCAGCGCAAGCGCCAACAGCGGCGCCCGCAACGCAAGCGCGGACGTGCCGGCATAGGCCCGCGCGGCGACACCGATATCCCCGATCGGATTGAGACTGGTGTTCGCATCCACGGCATTGATAGCGATTTCGCTGCCTTCGGCGCCGTAAAGGCCCGGCGGATGCGCCGGCGACGGTTCGATCTTGGCGAGCTGCGCGCCTTTGACCGGCAGCACCTCGGCGGCCGGCTTCTGCAACCGCCCAAATCCGTCGAGCATGCTGAGGGGCGGAAACACCGCGTTCGCCGCCGCGCCCAGTTCGCTCGGGCGCGCACCGCCGGCGAGATCGAGCATCCGCCGAAGCATTTCCACATAGAGCCCCGAGAGCGGCAGCGACGACCACGCCGGGCTCGCAGTGACATGGAACAGCACGATCCAGCCTTTCCCGTGCGCCGCGCCGGTGACAAGCGGCGTGCCATCCGCCAGTCGCGCCCAGCTGCGCTCGCCGAGTTCGACACTCGGCTCCGCCAAAACCTGGCGTGACACCATCACCTCGCGCGGCACGCCCAGGCCGCGAAACGGGCTTGTCTCCGGGAACGGCGCGAGATGCTGCGGCGAGGCCCAGGCCAGGGCGCCGCCCAGATACCGGCCACCGGTGCGCAGCTTCACCGGAACGAGATCGTCCACCGCTTCCGTCATCCGGCCGCCGGCGAAACGCACCAGCACGCCGCCGTCGTTCACGAACCTTGCCACCCGGTCGCGATCGGCGCCGGCGATGCGGCCGATATCGGCCAGCACCAGCACGCTGACATTGCGGGACAGCGCCTCCCCGATCGTGCCCTTGTGCAGGTCGGCGTAAGGTGAGAGGGCCCGCTCAAGATAGTAGACGTCGGAGAGCAGCGGCTGCTCGTTTTCCTGATTGCTGGCGGAGACGAGCCCAACCGAGCGTCGCCGCGCGCTGGTGTCCAACAGCTGCACCGCACCGGCAGAGTCTTCGTTGGCAATGGCGATGCGCTGAGTCTGATTGCGGAGTTCCAGCGGAAGACGAATTTTAGTGGCGGCGGTATCTGCGCCCGGCGCGAACCGGAACGGCGCTGTGGCGAGAATCTCGCCGCGCGTGCCAAGCGCCAGCACATCGCCGCGCCGCTCGCCCTGACCGCCGGGACGGATGATGTTGGCGACAAACCCGTCCGCCTGATTGCGTGCCGGCTTTAATCCCAGCGGGAGCTTTCCCACAGAATCGGCAAAGACCGTCAGATGCCCGAGCTTGCCCAGCGCCTGCGCCGTTTTCGGGGCGTCATCGTTATCCAGCCCGTCGCTCAGCCAAAGTATCTGCGGCGCAGCAAGATGCGCTTTCGCGAGCGCGTCTGCGGCCCGCCTGCGATTCGGCAGCCACGATTCCGGCGCCAGATCGCGCGCCGTGCGCAACGCTTTGCCGGCATCCAGCAGCGTGATGTTGGGCGGGCTGGCGGACGCGGTGGGAATGATCGCCACGGCGCCTCCGGCGCGTGCAGCGGCGGTGAGGGCATCGGAAATGGCGGCCTGACGATCCGCCCAGGCGTGCGCCGCCGTCCAGCCGTTGTCGACGAACAGCACCAGCGGCCCCGAGCCCTGCGCTGCGGGCGGCGCGCCCAAAATCGGCTCGGCCAGCGCAACGACGATCAGCGCAGCGACAAGCATGCGCAGCAGCAGCAGCCACCACGGCGTGCGGGCCGGCGTTTCTTCGCTGGCGGTGAGGCCGCGCAGCAGGCGCAGCGGCGGAAAGGGAATGCGATGCGGCGCCGGCGGCGTCACGCGTAGCAGCCACCAGATCGCCGGCAGCAGGATCAGTCCGGCGAGAAGCCACGGCGTGGTGAAGCTCAGCCCTGCGAGCATTCAGGCGATCCGCTGCGCGGCTTCTCCGCCGATGGCGGCATACAGCGCGATCAGTGCGAGCTGCGGACTGTTGTCCGTGCGGTGCGACAGATAGGTCCAGCCGAAACGCCGCGCGAGGTTGGCAACTGCTTGCGCGTGCGCCCGAAAGCGCTCGCAATAGGCGTCCCGCACCGACTCCGCACGGCCAAACAACTCGCTCTCCTTGCCGGCCAGAGCGTCGAAGCGGGTGCGGCCCTCGAAGGGAAAATCCTCTTCCGCGGGATCGACGATGTGCACGAAATTGCCCCGCGCCCCTGCAGCGGAGAGCCTTCGTATCGCTTTTTCAATATCTTCCGGCGCGGCGAGAAAGTCGCTCAGCCAGACAATCTGTGCACTGCGGCTGACCGGCACATCCGGTGGCAGGGCGCGATCATCGGAGCCCACCAACTCGTGCGCGATCCGGCGCAGCGTCGCGCGCCCCGACGAGGGTGGCCGTTCCCGGCCAAACAGCCCGATCCGCTCGCCGCCACGAAGAAGTAATGAACCCAAAGCAAGCGCCAACACTGCTGCGCGATCGCTCTTCGTGGTTTCGGCGTACTCCGATTTGAACCGCATGGTCGCGGAAGCATCTCGCCAGAACCATACCGCCTGCGCGGCTTCCCATTCGCGCTCGCGCACGAACAGGTGCTGGGATTTCGCCGATTGGCGCCAGTCGATCGCCGCCGCCGGATCTTCCGGCGCGTAGCGCCGGAATTGCCAGAAGCTTTCGCCCATGCCGGCCTTTCGCCGCCCATGCACGCCGAGGCTGACCGATGCCGCGAGCTTCTCGGCCTCCGCGAGAAGCGGCGGGAGCGCAGCCGCAACCTGCTCCGCCTGCTCCTGCAGAGGATTCGATGTGCGGCGTTGGTCCAAGGAGAACGGGCCCGTCAGAGATACGTGCGGCACAGCCGGCCGATGACATCCGAAAGAGTCGTGCCTTCCGCGCGCGCCGTGAAGTTGAGGGCCATGCGGTGGCGCAGCACCGCCGGCGCGAGCGCCTCGACATCGTCCACGGACGGCGCAAAGCGACCCTCAATCAGCGCCTTGGCGCGAACGGCGAGCATGAATGCCTGGCTTGCGCGCGGGCCCGGACCCCAGGAGATCAGATCGCGCAGCTGCGTGTCCCCGGATTCATCGGGACGGGCAGCCCGCACCAGGCGGAGCACCGCATCGACAACTTTTTCGCCGACCGGCAGGCGGCGCACCAGATGCTGGGCTTCGATCAGATCGCCCGGCGTGCAGATCGCCTGCGGCGGGGCTTCTTCTCCGAAGGTTGTGGCGAGCAACATGCGCCGCTCGGCCTCTTCATCCGGATAGTTGACGTCGATCTGCAGCAGAAAGCGATCGAGCTGCGCTTCGGGCAGCGGGTAGGTGCCTTCGTGCTCCAGCGGATTTTGCGTCGCGAGCACATGAAAGGGCGTGGGCAGATCGTGCCGCTGACCGGCAATGCTGACGTAGCGCTCCTGCATCGCCTGCAGGAGCGCCGATTGCGTGCGCGGGCTGGCGCGATTGATCTCGTCCGCCATCAGCAGCTGAGTGAAGACCGGGCCGTGAATGAAGCGAAAGCCGCGGCGGCCGCCCTCGCCTTCCTCAAGCACCTCCGAACCGACGATATCGGCCGGCATCAGATCGGGCGTGAACTGGATCCGCTTCCAGTCGAGCCCGAGCACCGTGCCGAGCGTTTCGACGAGCCGCGTTTTGGCGAGACCCGGCACACCAATCAGCAGCCCGTGGCCGCCGGCCAACAAGGTAATCAGCGCCTGATCGACTACTTCGCGCTGCCCAAGAATAATACGGCCGACCGCGTCCCGCACGCGGGCAAAGCGCCTCGCCACCTGGCTCGCTTGCGCAACGGCGCCTTCGTCGTGCTGTGGAACTTCGATTGCCTCGGTAAGAGCCATAGACTCGTCCAACAAACAGTCCTTTCGACAGCCGGCATTTACCGGCCGGAAGCGCACCTTCATGGCATTGGCGCGGGGGGCGGCGCAACCGCAGAGGCCCGACGTGCTTGCCGGAAATTCAGCAAAATGCCGTGAAGGCGGATTACATTGGGGTCATGGCAGAACACGATTCTGAGTCCCATCTCCAGCGCATCTTGAATCAGCTGGCCCAAGGAGAGGCAGCGCTGCTGCGCGGACGTTTGCTGGCCGAGCCTCCTGCGATTTCCGTCGGCCCGGCCGGCGGCGATTACGACCTTAATCCGGAGATGCAGCGCGACGGAACGCGACGATTGGCGCCTGCGGCCGTACTGGTGCCGATCATCGCGCGCCCAAAGCCAACCGTCTTGTTTACTCGCCGCACGCCGCATTTATCGCGGCATGCGGGGCAGGTGAGCTTTCCCGGCGGCCGCTTGCATGCCGACGATCCCTCGCTGGTGCAAACCGCATTGCGCGAAACGGAAGAGGAGACCGGCATCGCGCCGGAGTTGGTGGAGATTGCCGGCTTTCTGGAGTGTTATGAGACAGGCACCGGCTTTGCCATTCTGCCGGTCGTAGGGCTGCTGCAGACGAATTTCGTGCTGGCGCCCGACGCCAACGAAGTCGAAGAGGCGTTCGAAGCGCCGCTCGCGTTCCTGCTCGATCCTGCCAATCGCGAACGCCGCAGCATGGAATGGCAGGGGCGCCGGCGACAGTTTTATGCCTTCACCTACGGCACCCATTATATCTGGGGTGCGACGGCGGGGATTCTGGTGAATTTTACCGATAGACTGCTCGGTGCATGATTCGGGTTCTGCTGCTTCGCGCGCTGCTGTTTGCGTTGCCGTTCGCGATTTACGGCGCCTATCTGCTGCTGTCGCGCGCGCGCTCCATCGTGCCGCAGCATGATACGCCCTGGACGGTTCTCTTTATCAGCGGCCTTGCGCTCGTCGCCGCCAGTTTCCTCTATGTCGGACTGACGGAAGGCGAAAGCACGCAAGGCCGCTACGTGCCGCCGCATGTGGTGAATGGAAAAATCGTGCCCGGCTACGTGGAGAAGGATCGTTCTCCGTGAGGCTCGATCCCACGCGCGAAACCTGGATGACGGCAGCAGAAACGCGCGAGGTGTTGGCCGCACTGACCAGCGACGGGGCGGAAGCCCGGTTCGTGGGTGGCGTGGTGCGCAACGCGCTTCTGCATCGGCCGATAACAGACATCGACATTGCCACGCCGCTCCCGCCGGGCGAGGTCACGCAGCGGCTACAGACCGCCGGCCTGGGCGCGGTGCCGACCGGAATCGAACACGGCACGGTTACAGCTATAGTTCGTGGCAAACCCTTTGAGATCACCACTTTGCGCCGTGACGTGAGCACCGATGGGCGGCGCGCGACAGTGGCGTTCACCGGCGACTGGAAGGAAGATGCGGGCCGCCGCGACTTCACCATCAATGCGCTGTACGCGTCGCCGGCTGGCGAAGTGTTCGATTATTTCGGCGGCCTTGCCGATCTGGAAGCTGGCCGGCTGCGGTTCGTCGGCGATCCAGTCACCCGGATTCGCGAAGATTACCTCCGCATTCTGCGGCTCTTCCGCTTTCACGCCTGGTATGGCCGCGGCGAAATCGATGCAGATGCTTTGCGCGCTGCGGCGACCGAAAAGCACGGCATCGGGAAACTCTCCGGCGAACGCCTGCAAAAGGAATTGCTGAAGTTGCTGGAAGCGGAGGACCCTGCGCCCGTTGTTCGCATCATGGCAGCAACGGGCATTCTGGGTAAAGTGTTGCCGGGCACACTCAATCTTCCGCGTTTCGAGCGCCTGATCGA
>DATIEM010000094.1:0-44069 GCA_035455725.1 Rhizomicrobium sp.
CTCTTTCACCAATGAACGAAGCTGAAGACATTGCATGTTGAAGCTCCTACGTTGGCACGCGCAAAGGCACGATTTGCCCAGCGGAACGCGATCATGTCATCATCAACTGTGAGGCGGTAAACTCAGACAAACCGCGATCCCATAACACATCATGATTTTGAGCGCGGTTTTTCCACGGATTTTGGGCGCCGAGTTCTGCTTCTGTTTGGCTTTTCGTGCGGCACAGAACAAGACCCAACGAACGCTAAGGCACTATGTCGACGTGATTTCTATGGTGGGCGCGACAGGGATTGAACCTGTGACCCCTCCCGTGTGAAGGGAGTGCTCTCCCGCTGAGCTACGCGCCCGAGGGGACCGGCTATAGGGCCGGTCCGCCGAGTCCGTCAAGCAAACGGGGCGGCTCAGGCCGGCACCGGTTCAACGACCTTGCGGTAGAGGTGCCAGGTGGCATGGCCGAGTACCGGCAGCACCACCACCAGTCCGATGAACAGCGGGATCGAGCCGAGCACCAGGCCCGCGGCCACGATCAAGCCCCACACCGCCATGGGCGCCGTGTTCGCAATCACCGCGCGAACCGATGTCCCGATCGCGGTATCCAGGCCGACGTCGCGGTCGAGCAGCAGCGGAAAGGAAACGATGCTGATCGCCATTGCCACCACCGCGAACGCTAATCCCACGGCGATGCCGACCGCGATCATGGCGTGGCCAGCATCGGTGAAGAACACGTCGCGCAGGAACGCTGAAACGGATGCCGGTTCCGCAGGTCCTATGGTGTGCGCGAAGATCAGCCAGGCCGCATACAGCCACAAGAGGAAAATGACGATGAGAATCGCGCCCAACACCAGAATGGCGCCGAACGCAGGCGAATGCGAGATATCCACCGCATTGGCCCAGCTCACGTTGAGCCCCTTTTCGCGCCGGCGGCTCATTTCGTACAGGCCCACCGCCGCGAAAGGGCCGATCAACGCGAAACCGGAGGCGAGCGGGAATACCAGAGGGAGCAAATCGAGCCCGAAGGCGAGCCGCGCCAACACAACGCCAACAACGGCGTAAATCGCTCCCAGGAAGAGGACGTCGCTGCGATAGGCGCCGAAATCCTCGAAGCCCTTGGCGATTGCATCGCGCAAATCGCTGAGCTCAATGCGGCGCACCGAGGGCGGGGGCGAGTGGATGGTCTCCTGCACGTGCTGCAAAGAGTGATAAGTCGATGCAAGGCCGTGCGCCGCGCTCGCCAAGGTCGCACCGGTGTACTCGATGGGATTTTTGATGGTTTCCATGGCCGCGTTCTCCTACGCCCATTGACGTGCGGGTGGTCCGCGAAGGGTCGTAGCGAAACGGCCGGTCGCGGGTTCCCGCAACTGCTGACGCCGGTATACGCCTGTTTATGCCCGAACAGTAGAGGCTGGAGTCGCCCAAGTTCCCTAAGCCTCGCGCTGGCGCTCAATCTCCACGCCGGCGGATTCGGCTCCCGGAAGCGCGTGAAGCTTTTCGACGCAAACGCGGGCGGTTTTCACGCGGCCGTCTTCGAAGCAGGCCTGTGCAATGCGCTCGGCTAACGTTTCGGCAAGGTTGACATGGCCCGCCGCGACCAATCCGCGGATCTTGCCGGTGATCGCCTCGTAATCGACCACACTGTCCAGGCGGTCCTCCAACGCGGCGGTATCTTCCACCGCCAGGTCCACATTAATGCGCACCGGCTGCGGCTTGCCACGTTCATGTCCGTGGATGCCGATGTGCACGAGCACTTCCAGATTGCGGATGAAGACATGGCGAATGGCCTTGGCCGCATCGGCGATCCGCAGCGGATGAATTTTTGGACTCACGATTCTTCCGCCACATCTGCGAGCTTCCATATCAGGTGCTGTCCGCCGTCGACTGCGATGGTCTGCCCGGTTACGGCGCGCGCTTCCAGCAGATAGCGCACCGCATCGCAAATGTCCTGCGGGTCCGAGCCCCGCCCCAGAATGGTGGAACTGCGCTCGCGCTCGAAATGTGCAGCGCTCTGGCGCGCTGCCTTGAGCGTCGGCCCCGGCGCAACGGCATTCACCCGGATTCGGGGCGCAAGCGCCTGCGCCAGCGTCAACGTGAGCCAATGCAACCCCGCGCGGCTGACGCCATAGGAGAGGAAATCCGGCGCGGGCCGGAACAGGCGCTGGTCGAGCAGGTTGACGATCGCGCCATGTGCATCGCGCGGCAGATGCTTGGCGAATTGCTGCGCCAACACCAGCGGACTGCGGAGGTTCACCTCCATGTGGCGGTCCCACGAACTCCGGTCGGCGCTGTACCACTGATCGTTCTCGAACACCGAGGCGCTGTTGATCAGCGCGCTGAGCGGCCCCAACTGGCGCGACGCCTGCTCCACGATCGTCACCGTTTCATCTTCGCGCGCGAGATCGGCTTTCACGAGAACGGCCCGCGCGCCGGCGGTGCGCGCATCTTCGCAGGTGGCGCGCGCCTCGCGTTCCGATGTGTTGTGGTGGATGGCGACATTCCAGCCGTGGCGCGCCAGATCGAGCGCGATGGCGCGGCCGAGCCGCTTGCCCGCTCCCGTCACCAAAGCGTTTTTCAACTCAAGCATACAGACTTATAGCGCGCTGTTCGACGAGTTGACATTGGGGCGAGCCTCGCCTGCGCCAACTTATGGGCCATTGTTGTGCGGCAAACCTGCACTTGCCGTAGGTGTCAGGGCGGTGCAACGTCCCGCCCAATTCTGAATTCGCAACGGTGAGCGCCGGAGGGGGAATTCGGAGTGAAAGTCATTTGCAGACCGTCAGGCGGCGCCCCGCCACTTTTCTGCGCTGCGATTGTGGCGCTTGCGCCAGCCGTCGCGCATGCGGATTCCATTTTTTCGCCGGCTGGTCCTGTGGGCCGGGGCGACGCCATCATCATACTGGATGCCCTGGCAATCATGCTGGCGATCGTCATACCCACCATGATCGCCACTTTGGCCTTCGCCTGGTGGTATCGCGCCTCGAACGGGCGGGCAGTCTACAAGCCGGACTTCACCTACTCGGGAAAAATCGAGTTGATCGTGTGGTCGATCCCGACGCTCACAATCTTCTTTCTGGGCGGCGTGATCTGGATCGGCAGCCACAAGCTCGATCCGTTCGAGCCGATTCCCTCGGCAACGAAACCCTTGGAGATAGAGGCCGTCTCATTCGACTGGAAATGGCTCTTCATCTACCCGCAGCAGAACATCGCGACCGTCAATCAGTTGATTGTGCCGGTTGGCCGGCCGCTGCATTTCCGCATCACCTCCGCGTCCGTTTTCAACGCGTTTTTCGTTCCGCGGCTCGGCAGCATGATCTACGCCATGCCCGGCATGACAAGTCAGCTGAATCTGCAGGCGGACGAGCCCGGTAAGTACCTCGGCATCTCGGCTCATTTCAGCGGGGATGGATTTCCCGACATGCGCTTCGATCCCATCGCCGTACCGCCGGGCAAATTCGGGAATTGGGTTGGCGGCGTACAGGGCGCTCCGCTCGACCGTGACGCGGTCGGCCAGCTTCTCAAGCAAAGCCGTGCGGTGAAGCCATACACCTACAAGGGAGTCGATCCAGCGGTCTTCGAAGCCATCGCGACAGAGAAGCTGATCGGTCAGGGACCTCAGTCAGGTCGCGGCGGGCAAACAGGGCGCAATATCATGCCTCATGGAGGTGCGCCGTAATGCTCGGGAAGCTCACCTGGGATGCCATTCCCTGGGATCAGCCGATCCCGCTCATCGCCGGGGGCGCCGTTGTGCTGATCCTCGTCGCGGTCATCGTCTTTATTATGGCCAAGGGGTGGCTTCCCTATCTGTGGAAGGAATGGATCACCAGCGTCGACCATAAACACATCGGAATCATGTATGTGCTTCTGGGGCTGGTGATGCTGGTGCGCGGCTTCATCGACGCCATCATGATGCGCTCGCAGCAGGCGGTTGCCTTCCATTCTCAGGGTTATCTGCCGCCGGAGCACTACGACCAGGTGTTCTCCGCGCATGGGACCATCATGATCCTGTTCGGCGCCATGCCGCTCATCATCGGCCTCATCAATTTCGTTGTGCCGCTGCAGCTTGGGGTGCGCGACGTCGCGTTCCCGACTCTCAATTCGGTGAGCTTCTGGCTGACCGCGACAGGGGCGCTGCTTGTAAACTTGTCGCTGGTGATCGGCGAGTTCGCGCGCACCGGCTGGCTGCCGTATCCGCCCTTGTCGGAGCTGCGCTATTCGCCCGGGGTCGGTGTCGACTACTACTTATGGGCGGTGCAGATCTCCGGCGTGGGAACGCTGCTCACCGGCGTCAATTTCGTCACCACCATTCTGAAGATCCGCGCACCCGGCATGACCTATATGCGCATGCCGATGTTCTCCTGGACGGCTCTGGCCTCCTGCCTGCTGATCCTGGCGGCATTCCCCGTACTCACTGCCACACTGGCGATGCTGACCCTCGACCGCTATCTCGGCTTCCATTTTTTCACCAACACCGCCGGCGGCAGCCCGATGATGTTCTTCAACCTCATCTGGGCGTGGGGCCACCCCGAGGTTTATATCCTGGTGCTGCCAGCGTTCGGCATCTATTCGGAGGTGGTCTCAACCTTCTCGGGCAAGCCGTTGTTCGGCTACCGCTCGATGGTGGCGGCAACCCTGTTCATCTGCATCGTGTCGTTTTGCGTGTGGTTGCACCACTTTTTCACGATGGGCGCCGGCGGCGACGTGAATGCCGTGTTCGGCATCGCAAGCAGCATCATCGCGGTCGGCACCGGGGTGAAGATCTACAATTGGCTGTTCACGATGTATGGCGGCCGCGTGCGCTTTGCCACCCCGATGCTGTGGTCGATAGGCTTCATGGTGACGTTTGTCACCGGTGGTCTCACGGGGGTGCTGCTGGCCGTGCCGCCGGCCGATTTCCTCCTGCACAACAGCATGTTCCTGGTGGCGCATTTTCATCATGTGATTGTCAGCGGCGTGGTGTTCGCGGTGCTTGCCGGCATCGACTATTGGTGGCCGAAAGCCTTCGGCTACCGGCTTGATCCGCGCTGGGGCAAAGCGGCTTTCTGGTTCGGCCTCGTTGGCTTCTACGTCACCTTCATGCCGATGTACGTGGTTGGTATTCTCGGGATGACGCGGCGCCTGCAGCACTACGATGTCGCGGCGTGGTATCCTTGGCTGCTGGCCGCCGGCATCGGTATCGCCATTCTTGCCGTGGGTGGCGCCTGCCAGGTCATTCAACTCGTCGTAAGTTACCGGCGGCGTGACGCGTTGCGCGACACGACCGGCGATCCGTGGAACGGCCGCACGCTCGAATGGGCGACGTCTTCTCCGCCGCCCGCGTTCAATTTTGCCGTGCTGCCGCAGGTGATGGACACGGAGCACTATTGGGAGGTCAAGCAGCGCGCCTTCGAGCAGGCCCGGTTGTCCGAGGAGCCCGACTACGAGCCGATCGAAATGCCGCGCAACAGCCCGACCGGATTCGTCTGCGCCTTTTTTGCTACCCTCATCGGCTTTGCGCTCATCTGGCACATCTGGTGGCTGATGATCGTGGGGCTTATCGGCGCATACGCCACCTTCGTGGTGTTCGCCTGGCGCGATGTGCCGGAATACATCATCCCGGCCGAAGAAGTGGCGAAGCTGGACCGCGCCAGGCGCGCCGCCCGCCAGCATATTCTGACAACCGGCGAGGTGGAGTGGCAATGAGCAGCACCGACAGCTTCATTACCATCGCCGATCCATATCGTCTCGGCCATCGTGGGCCAAATTTGGCACGCGGCCACGGTGGCGGGGGCCCCGCGAGCATACGGGTGATCGTCGGCTACGGCTTCTGGTTGTTCCTCCTGTCGGACATCGTGATCTTCGCTTGCCTGTTCGCGACGTACGCAGTGCTCGCGCCGAATACGGCCGGCGGTCCCGGCGCGCGGCAGATTTTCGAGCTCGACCGGGTGGCGTGGGAGACCGCCTGCCTGCTCGCTTCCAGCTTCTTCTGTGGGTTGGCGACCATCGCCCTGGCCACGCGCAACCAGCTCCTCACGCAGGCCGCATTGCTCGTCACCGGACTGCTGGGCCTCGCCTTTCTCCTGCTGGAAGCGTCCGAATTCGCCGCGCTTCACGCGCAGAATCTCGGCCCGACCCGCAGCGCCTTTCTCACCGGCTTCTTCACATTGGTTGGCTGTCATGGCGTGCACGTCACTGCCGGACTGCTGTGGCTCGGCACGATGATGGCGCAGTTCTTTGCCAAGGGATTCCGCCCGGACATCGGCCGGCGCTTTCTCTGCTTCAGCATGTTCTGGCACTTTCTGGACGTGGTGTGGGTAGCCATCTTTTCTCTGGTTTATCTTGTGGGGACGCGGCTATGAGCAGCGAACTGGACCGGAACGCGCGCGAAATCGACCGGCATCGCCTCGAATACGAGGAAGATGACAAGGGTGGTGCCAGCGACGAGCACAGCGCGCACCTCGCCACGTATGTGCTGGGACTGGGTCTTGCGACCCTGTTGACGATAGCCTCGTTCTGGGTGGCGAAAACCCACCTGATTTACGATCCCGGAATTCCCATGGCTTTGGCAACGCTTGCGGTGGCACAGATGGGGATCCATCTGGTGTTCTTTCTCCACCTCACCACCGCGCCAGACAACACGAACAACATTCTTGCGCTCGCTTTCGGCCTCCTGATTGTCGGCTTGGTGATTTTCGGTTCTGTTTGGATCATGGCGCATCTCAATCACAACATGATGCCCATGCAGCAGCTCATGCAGATGCAGCGCTGAAAAAAAGGACCGGGGGGCAGATGCCGCCCGGTCCGCAAAGCACGACTTACGGCCTAATCGCCGAAATAGTCGTCGTCATAGTCATAGTCGTAATGGTAGACGCGCGCTGGAGCCCAGTGGCAATAATCCCCGTCCGCATCGCATACCATTCTATCCCGCGGACGGAAATAACCGACCGGCCCCAGATAGTCCGTGCGCCGGCAATTATAGCCCCAGTCGTTGCACCGCATGCGATAGCAATCCCCGCCATAGCAGCGCGTTTCATAGGTGGCCGCGCTGGCCGAGGTTGACATCGCGACGCCGATCACCATCACCGCCGCGGCTCCCGTTGTCTTGAGAAGATTGAGCGACATCACTTTACTCCTGCTCTCGTTAGAGCCCGCCCCGTCCTTGGGCTGTGTTGCGGACAAAGTGCACATCGCGCGCGCACGCGCGTTTATCTGCACCGCAGAATCTAATGGGGTTCAACGGCGGCAGTTCCCGTATCGGGCGGGCTTTCGAAAATGTCAGGAATTCAACGGGAACGCAGGTTGTTCAGCGCGTCACAAAGCTGAACGGAGTTAGCAATTCATCTGCGCACCGAGCTATCATTTGTTGGGCGGTAGCGGAAACTGAATCACCACGCGCTTCTGCCCGGAAGCGGGCGGTGAGAATGAGGCGCTGCGTTCCCCGGCATCGGGCTGCTCATGAAGCGTTGCCGCGACCTTGTATGTGCCCGGCTTGATCCTGAACAACACCCAAGAGCCGGAGCAGTCGAAGGAGGCAAGCTCTCTTGTCCCGCTTGTGAGCCTGACATGTGTGCCGGCCAGGTACTGCGCCCCGCCGTTCGAGAACTCCACCCGCACGGGATAGCTTTTCCAGCGGGGATCGTCCTGTGCGGAGCCGATGCCGGTGCAAACCGTCTCGATCCCGTTCACCATCGTGGGATTGTCCATCTCCAGCGGGTCGGCGCCGGCGGGCCAGACAAAGCCGACTGCGGCGCCAATGGCCAGCGCCAACATTGCCAGCTGCCAGAATTTCACTCTCTTCTTCCCCCGCATTGCGGGTATCTTTATCACATTCTGTGCCGTTTGTTGTGGCCGCACGGTGACAGAGCGTGATAACAATTCAGTCGCCCTTTCGCTTCCGGTCCTCTTTGGCTACCTCCTTGAAGGCTACCGCCAGCATCATTCTCATCGGCGTCCTGCTCTGGGCGCCTGCCGCGCAGGCGCAGGCTGGCGGTGACACCTTCCAGGACCGCGAAGAGGGGGCTAAGGTGCATGCCTCCGGCTTTGTGTGTCCGCAGCGGATCGGCGAATTCGAGCGCGATGCGGTGGGAGAATACGATCCCGAGAAAAACCAGGATTTCTGCGCCTATGGCGCGCTGGATGGCGTCTACGGCACAATCACTCTTCAGCCGTTGAGGGGCGGCTACGACCCGCGCGCGTCGCTGGGAGGAGATTTCAGTGAGCAGGAAGCAACCGGCGGCAAGCGGCTGTCGGAACGCATCGTTCGCCTGAACGGATCGCCGCTTTCCATCTACACCCGCATCTACCGCACCGCGCGGGCGGAAGCGCTGGACTATCGCATCGTGTTTGCAGGCGCCGCGGTGAAGAACTGGGTGGTAGAGGTCACAGTGGAGTACGCCGATCCGCGCGACACGCAAACAGAGGCCGAATTTCTGCGCGATGTGTACGCCGCGGCCGAACGCGACATCGGCGCGCGCTGATGGCGCAGGAGATTGAGGTTACGCAGATCAGCCCGGCGTTGGTGAAGCGCGGAATCCGCCTCTTTGATCTGCTGGACAGGGAAAGGCTCACGCTTGCGACGGCGGAATCCTGTACCGGCGGTGTGATTGCATCCATTCTCTCCGATGCGCCTGGCGCGGGCGATCTGTTTCATGGCGGCTTCGTGCTCTACACCAAGACGCATAAGGTTGCCTTCGGCATTCCGAAAAGGCTGATCGATGCGAACGGCATTGTGAGCGAGGCCGTGGCGCGCGCCATGGCGGAAATGGCTCTCAAACACTGTCCGGCCGATGTCGCAGTTGGCGTGACGGGCGTCGCGGGTCCCGAGCCGGACGACGAAGGAAATCCCGTGGGGCTGGTTTGCATCGCCGCCGCGCGGCGAGGGCATCGGTCGATCTTGCGAACTTATCGCTTCAAGTCGAAGGAGCGGGGCGAAATTCGCTGCAAGGCGGCGGAAGAAGCGCTCAAGCTCGCCGACAAGATTGCGCGGGCGTGACAGCCGCAGTGATCAGACGCTAACCTCAGACCATGTTCTTCCAATTCTTCGATGAGCTGCGGGCGGCGAAAGTTCCAGTGACGCTCAAGGAGTATCTGGCGCTGATGGACGCGCTGCAGAGCGAGGTGATCGGCATGAAGGTGGAGGAGTTCTACTACCTCTCCCGCACAGCGCTGGTGAAAGACGAGCGCAACCTTGACAAGTTCGATCGCATCTTCGGGCACGTGTTCAAAGGGCTGGAGAATCTCGAGCCCGATCTCGTCGCGCAGATCCCCGAAGAGTGGCTGCGCAGGCTGGCCGAAAAATATCTCACCGAGGAAGAGAAGAAGCAGATCGAGACACTGGGCGGCTGGGAAAACCTGATGGAAACACTGCGCCAGCGCCTGGCGGAGCAGAAAGGGCGCCACCAGGGCGGCAGCAAATGGATCGGCACGGCGGGCACTTCACCCTTCGGCGCCTATGGCTACAATCCGGAGGGCGTGCGCATCGGGCAGGACAAAGGCCGCCACGGCCGAGCCGTGAAGGTGTGGGACAGGCGGGAATACAGGAACCTGGACGATTCCGTCGAGCTCGGCACGCGCAACATCAAGGTGGCGCTACGCCGCCTGCGCAAATGGGCTCGCGAAGGCACGGAAACCGAACTCGATCTCGACGGCACGGTGAAGAACACCGCCAACAAGGGCTATCTCGATCTCAAGCTGGTGCCGGAGCGGCACAACACAGTGAAGGTGTTGCTGTTCTTCGATGTCGGCGGCTCGATGGATGCCTATGTCAGGCTGTGCGAGGAGCTGTTTTCCGCTGCGCGTACCGAATTCAAGCACATGGAATTCTTCTACTTCCACAACTGTTTGTACGAGCGCGTGTGGAAGGACAATCGCCGCCGGCACGCGGAGGTCATCCCCACCTGGGATGTGCTCCACAAGTTCCCGCACGACTACAAAGTGATTTTCGTGGGCGATGCCACCATGAGCCCGTACGAGATCACCTATTCCGGCGGCTCCGTCGAGCATTGGAACCAGGAAGCGGGCGCAGTGTGGCTCGACCGTGTGATGCAAATCTATCCGCACATGGTGTGGCTCAACCCCGTGGCGCAGAAGCACTGGGATTACACGCCGTCAGTACGCCTGGTGGATCAGCTGCTCTCCGGCCGCATGTTCCCGCTGACCTTGACCGGCCTCGACTCCGCCATGCGCGAACTCAGCCGGTAATGTCGTCAGGACCGGAAACTTCGTCGGCAGAGCGCGGGACAACCGCGTTTGCGCGCGCGATGGAGGCGCTGACCCCGGATGTCACGCAAAGGCGGCCGGAACTCCGCCCAGCGGCGGCGCTGATGGCGCAGGGACACCTCGATGCCGCCGCACAAATCGTGCAGCAGTTTGTGAGAGAGCATCCAGAGAATGCCGACGCCTGGTTCCTGGCGGGCGACATTGCGCGTCGGCGAGACAGGTTCTCGGAAGCCGAGCCGCTGTTCGCCCGCGGAGTGGACCTTGCGCCGGAGTTCGAGGCCGCCCGCTTCCACCACGCCAATGTGCTGCTGGAGATCGGGAAGGCTGACTCCGCGCTCGCAGAGGCGGAAGCACTGTTGGAGCGCGAGCCGCGCAATCCGGTATTCCGGGCGCTGAAGGCGATGGCGCTGGAGCTCACGGACGAGCACGCGGCAGCGGCATCGCTGTGGGAGGAGGTTGTCGCGAACGGCGCACCTGCGGAAATGTCGGTTCGCTACGCGTACGTGCTCCGCGTGCTGGGGCAGCGTCAGGAGTCCATCGCGGTATGTCGCAAAGCGCTTGCCCGCGATCCCGCTTACGGCCGCGCGTGGTGGTCGCTGGCCCAGCTCAATACCTTCCGCTTCAGCGACGGAGACCTTGCCAGCATGGAGGCGCAAGCCGCCCGTCCGGACCTTTCCAACGAGAACCGCATCCCGATCCTGTTTGCGCTGGGCAAAGCCTACGGCCAGCGGAAGCAGCACGAGAACGCGTTCGCTGCATATGCGCGAGGCAATGCGCTGAAGCGGCTTAGCATAAGGCACGATCCGGCCGTGCTGACTGCGTATGTGGGGCGCTGCAAGGCGGTGTTCACGCCGAAGTTTTTCCGCGCGCGCGGGGGCTCTGGGCACGAAAGCAGCGCGCCAATCTTCCTCGTGGGCATGACACGCGCGGGGTCCACGCTGGTAGAGCAGATTCTCGCCAGCCATTCGCAGGTCGAAGGTACCCGTGAGCTGTTCAACCTTGGCAGCATTGCCGGCAAGTTGCAGCGGGAGCATGGGGCCGGTGCCTATCCCGCGCTGTTGGGAACGCTGGAGAGCAGTAACTTCAGGCGATTCGGCGAGCAATATCTCGAGACCGCGCGGCTACACCGCAAGCTGAAGCGACCGCGGTTCATCGACAAGATGGGGAACAATTTCGCGCATCTGGGGCTGCTACATCTGATGCTGCCGAACGCGAAAGTGGTGGACGTCCGCCGTCATCCGCTCGCCTGCGGCTGGTCCAATTTCACGCAGCTCTACGCAAACGGGCAGAATGAAACTTACAGGCTCCCCGATTTCGGCCAATTCTACCGTGACTACACCGAGCTGATGGCGCACTTCGATGGCGTGCTGCCAGGCCGCGTGCACCGGGTGTTCTACGAGCAGCTGGTCAGCAATCCAGAAGGCGAGATCCGTCATCTGCTCCAATACCTGGAGCTGCCATTCGAAAACGCCTGCCTGGAGTTCTACAAGAACGAGCGGACTGTCAGCACGATCAGCTCCGAGCAGGTGCGCTCACCGCTTTACAAGGACGCGCTCGACAGCTGGCGGCCTTACGAACGATGGATGGGGCCGCTCAAATCCGCTTTGGGCGGGACCGCGGAATCCTACCCAGGCGCCGGATAATCCACGCGCACAAGATACAAACCTTCCGGCGGCGCGACCGGGCCACAGCGGGCGCGATCCCTGGCTTCGAGCACGGCTTGGACATCGCGCGGCGGCCATTTGCCTTCGCCGACCAGCTTGAGCGAGCCTACCATCGAGCGCACTTGGTTGTGCAGGAAAGAACGGGCACGCGCCTCGATGTGAATTTCTTCGGCGGCGCGGCGCACCTCCAGCTTGTCCAGCGTCTTCACCGGTGATTTCGCCTGGCATTCGCTGGAGCGGAATGTGGTGAAGTCATGCCGGCCGACGAGAAACTGCGCCGCTTCATGCATCGCGCCGGCATTCAGCTCGCGCACGATGTGCCAGACATGGCCACGCTCCAGCGCAGGCGGCGCGCGGCGGCAGAGGATGCGATAGAGATAATGGCGCATTGTCGCCGAGAAGCGCGCGTGAAAATCCGGCGCGACGGTTGTCGCTTCCAGCACTGCAATAGGCGAGGGCTTCACGTGATGGTTTAGCGCGTCCCGCACCTTCTCCGGGGCGAACTCCTTTTCCAGGTCGAAATGCGCCACCTGCCCGCAGGCATGCACGCCAGCATCGGTGCGGCCCGCACCAGTGACAGTGACCCGCCCGCCGCAGAATTTGAATACCGCCTCTTCAACCGCGCCCTGCACCGAGGGCCCATTCTCCTGCCGCTGCCATCCGGCAAACGGCCCGCCGTCATATTCCAGGATCAGGCGGTAGCGCGGCATCAGGACAATATCGTGCCGCGCGGGAGTGGAAAGCCGCGCAGCAATTCATCTGCGGTCATCGCGGATTTGCCGGCCCGCTGCAGGCGGAGGAGCCGCAAGCCTTCTTTCCCGCAGGCGACGGTGAGATCATCATCGAGAACTTCCCCGGGTGTGCCGTGCCCCGCAACCGGCTCGGCGTAGAGCACTTTTAGCCGCTCACCGTTTGCTTCGCACCAGGCGCCCGGAGATGGCGACAACCCGCGGATCAGGCAATCGAGCTGGGCGGCCGGTCTGGACCAATCGATCCGCGCTTCCTCTTTCGATATTTTCTTCGCGTAGTTTACGCCTCCGCCGGGTTGCGGCTGTTCAGTGATTGTGCCGCGTGCGAGCGCGGCCAGCGCGCGCGCCATCAGATCGGCGCCGAGCTGCGCCAGTTCGTCATGCAACTCACCGTATGTCTTACGTCGAATAGGAACGCGCTCGGCCATAAGCACAGGGCCCGTGTCGAGCCCTTCTTCCATCCGCATGACCATCACACCGGTTTCGGTATCGCCCGCCGTGATGGCGCGCTGGATGGGCGCGGCGCCGCGCCAGCGCGGCAGCAGCGACGCATGCAGATTGAAGCAGCCGAGCCGGGGTCCATCGAGAATCGGTTTGGGCAGCAGCAGCCCATAGGCGACCACCACCGCGGCATCCAAATCCAGCCTGGCGAACTCCGCCTGGGCAGTTGGGTCCTTCAATGTCGCGGGCGTTCGGACCGGCAGTTCGTGGATGCGCGCCAGCTTCTCTATCGGAGAGGGCTCCGGCGAAAGCCCCCGTCCCTTCGGCCGGGCCGGCTGGGTGTACACGGCGGCAATCTCATGGCCTTGGCCGATCAGTTCGGTCAGGGTGGGCACCGCAAACCCCGGCGTGCCCATGAAGGCGAGGCGCAGGCGCACGCCGCTGGCTAGCTCGCCTGGGCGAGACGCTTCGCCTTCTGGACCTTGCGCAAGGCCATGGAGCGCTTGAGCTTTGAAAGGTGATCGATGAACAGAACACCGTTCAGATGATCCATCTCGTGTTGCAGACAGGTGGAGAACAATCCATCAGCCTCAACGGTTTTGAGCACGCCGTCGCGGTCCAGGAACTCGGCCGTGATGCGGGCGGGGCGCTCCACGTCTTCCCAGATGTCAGGCACCGACAGGCAGCCTTCCTGCACCACCATGGTCTCGTCAGAGGCCCAGAGAATACGGGGGTTGATGAAGGCCTGCGGCTCGCGCCGCCCCTCCTTCTGCGCCAGGTCCATCACCAGTAGGCGCTTGGGCGCGCCCACCTGGATGGCCGCCAGCCCGATGCCTTCTTCCGCGTACATGGTTTCCAACATATCGTCGATGAGCTTTTTCAGCTCTTCGTCTACGCGGGAAACCTCCTCCGAAACGGCCTTCAGGCGGGGGTCGGGCGCGGTCAAAACGGGACGGATGGACATGGGCAGGAGATAGGGGTTGCGGTTCGGAGGGTCAAGAAAGCTGCGGATTTTCGAAGAAAGCACGGGAGCACAAGACGAGAACAGGGTAAAATGGAGCCGAATCGCAGCCGGCTCCTGCCATGGACACCACCTACCTGATTTTGGCCGCCTCTTTCCTGCTATCTGCCGCTCTGGTGGCCTTTGCGCTGCGGCAAAAGCCTGCGCCCGCGGCGGTATTGCCCGCTCCAGACTCGCGCATCGACCATCTTCTTTCCGCGCAGGGGGAGATTGCCGGCCAGTTCAAGCAGACCATCGCCGCGCAGGCGGAACTCCAGCGCACGTTGTCGGCCCAGGTCGATGCGCTGAACCGGCGACTCTCCGAGTCGCTGACGGAAAGCGCCACGAAGACGGCCGCGACCATCAGCGGCATCGGTGAGCGGCTCACGGTGATCGATGAGGCCCAGAAGAACATCGCCAGCCTCTCATCGCAGGTCGTCTCGCTGCAGGAGATCCTCTCCGACAAACAGACGCGCGGTGCTTTCGGGCAGGAGCGCATGGAAGCCATCGTGGCCGACCAACTCGCGCCGGATCATTACGAATTCCAGGCGACGCTTTCGAACGGAACCAGACCCGATTGCATCATCCGGGTGCCGAACGTGAAGGGTGTGATTGTCGTGGACTCAAAATTCCCGCTGGAGGCGTACGAGGCTCTGCGTCAGGCTCTCGATGACGAGCGCAAGCCCGCGCTGTCTCGGCTGAAGACGGATATTCAGAAGCACGTCAAGGACATTGCGGAGAAATACCTCATCCCCGGTGAGGTGCAGACTCCGGCGATCATGTTTGTGCCGTCGGAGTCAATTTATGCCGAGTTGCACATTTCCTGCAGCGAGGTGGTGCAGAAAGCCCGGCGGATGCAGGTGCTGATTGTCTCGCCGCATGTGTTTATGCTGGCGATCAACACGATCCAGACCCTCATGCGGGATGCCAAGATGCGCGAGCAGGCGCACAAAATTCAGGCCGCCGTGATCGAACTGCTGCAGGATGTGCGGCGGCTGGGCGACCGCATCGGAAATCTCCGCAGCCATTTCGACCGAACGAGCAAGGACATCGCCGAAATCGAAACCTCGATGAAGCGGATTGAAACCCGAGCCGCGCGCATCGAGCAGGTGGAACTGGCGTTACCCGGGGAGCCGAGTGAAGCGGCGGCTCCGCCGCTGCGGCTGGTCACACGCGACGCTAAAGCGGCCGGCGGGCCCTGAAGGCGGCGGAAAGCGTGCCTTCATCGAGGTAATCGAGTTCGCCGCCCACCGGTACCCCATGGGCCAAACGGGTGACTTTCACATTCGTGGGTGTGAGCGCGTCCATCAGGTAGTGCGCGGTGGTCTGGCCCTCTATCGTGGCGTTCATCGCGAGGATGACTTCCTCCACGCCATCGCCCACACGCGAGAGCAGCGGGGCCACGTTGAGCTTCTCGGGCGTCACGCCATCCAGCGCCGACAGCGCGCCGCCCAGCACATGATATCGGCCTCTGAACACGCCGGCGCGCTCCAGCGCCCACAAATCGGCCACGTCCTCCACCACGCAAAGCACCGCACGGTCGCGGCGCGGGTCGCGGCACAACGAGCACGGTGAAGCGGTGTCGAGGTTGCCGCAGACTTCGCAGTTGCGGATCGCGGCGGCGGCATCGCGCATCGCGGCGCCGAGCGGCTCAAGCAAGGTCTCACGCTTCTTCAGCAGGATCAGCGCGGCGCGCCGGGCCGAGCGCGGCCCCAAGCCCGGCAGTTTCGCAAGCAATTGGATCAGGCGCTCGATCTCTGCGCCGGCGGGAAGCGAGGCCATGTGGAACTAGGCGTCGGGCATCATGCCGGGCGGCAGGCCCATATCGCGCGCGAGCTTCTGCATCTCTTCGGCGACGCGCCGCTCCACTTTCGCTTTTGCATCCGTATGCGCGGCGACAACAAGGTCCTGCACGATTTCCCGGCCGTCCGGGCGCAGCAGCGAAGGGTCTATGGAGAGGGATTTCAGCTCCGCCTTGCCGTTCAGCACCAGCTTTACAAGGCCAGCGCCCGCGACGCCTTCGGCTTCGATGAGCGCAAGCTGCTCTTGCATCGCGTTGGCGCGCGCCTGCACGTCCTTCGCCTGCTTGAAAATATCTGCGATGTTCATGCGCTGTCCTCGGGCGGTTCCGGTGTGATTTCAGCATCGCGCGGTCGGTCGTGCACACCCACGATCTCCGCGCCGGGAAAGCGGTCGAGCACCGCGCGCACCAAGGGCTCCTGCGCCACGGCATCGAGCTTCGCCTGCGCCGCGGCTCGTTTGGCTTCGGCGATGGTCGGCGCGCCGCCTTCGCGTGAGACGCTCACCACCCAGCGTATGCCCGTCCAGTCCTTCAGCTTTTGGGACAGATCGGCGGCAAGCGAATGCGGCGCCCTCGCTGACGGGCGGAATTCGATACGGCCCGGTTCAAGCCGGATGAGATGGATGTCGTTTTCGATGTGCACCTTCAGCACCGGCGCGCCCTTCTGCGCGGCAAACGCGGCAAGGTCTTCGAGCGAGCGGAAATGCGGCGCCGCGACAGCACCTGTATCAGCAACCACTTGCGGTGCGATCGCCGCCCCTTTTACCTCCCCCTGAAACGGGGAGGTCGAGCCGCGTGAGCGGGTCGGGTGGGGGTCCATGGTATGACCCCTCCCCCAAGTGTCCCCTGCGGGTCCGCTTCGCCCCTCCCCTTTCAGGGAAGGGGAATTGCCGTCCAGCAGGTCGCGGACGAGTTTGTCGGTGGGCGGCAGATCGGCGGCGTAGGCGAGGCGCACCAGTGCCATTTCGGCCGCCTGAACAGGCCGCGTCGCATCCCGCACTTCCAGCAACCCCTTCAGCAGCACCTGCCAGGCGCGCGTCAGCGCAGGGACCGGCAATTTTGCTGCGAGTTCGGCCGCGCGCTTCGCTTCCGCGCTGCCGCCATCGAAGAAGCCTTCCGCGCCGGGCGCCACTTTCACCCGCGTGAGGAAGTGCGTGGTTTCAAGCAAATCCTGCATGATCGCCATCGGGTCGGCCCCGCAATCATAGAGCTGCGCGAGATTGGAAAGGGCGGTGGCAACATCCCCACTCATCAGCTTCTCGAAGAGGTCGAGCATCCGCCCGCGGTCGGCGAGGCCCAACATGCCCCGGACGGAATCGGCGGTGATGGCGTGGCCTTCCTCGTGCGCGATGGCCTGATCGAGCAGCGACAGCGAATCGCGCACGCTGCCTTCCGCTGCCCGTGCAATCAGCGCCAGGGCTGCGTCTTCAATTTCAATCTTCTCTTTCTCGGCGATGTTGCGCACGTGGGCCACCAGCACCGGCGTTTCGATGCGGCGCAGATCGAATCGCTGGCAGCGCGACAGCACCGTCACTGGAACTTTGCGGATTTCCGTAGTGGCGAAGATGAATTTCACATGCGGCGGCGGCTCTTCCAGCGTCTTCAGCAGGCCGTTGAATGCCTGCTTCGACAGCATGTGCACTTCATCGACGATGTAGACCTTGTAGCGCGCAGAAGCAGGTGCGTAACGCACGCCCTCGATGATCTCGCGGATGTCGTCGATCCCCGTGCGGGAGGCGGCATCCATCTCCTGCACGTCCATGTGGCGGGATTCGGCAATGGCCACGCACGGCTCGCACACGCCGCAGGGATGAATCGTCGGCTCCTTCCGGGTGCCATCCGGCCCGATGCAGTTCAGTGCGCGTGCGACGATGCGGGCTGTCGTCGTTTTTCCCACGCCGCGCACGCCGGTGAGCATGAAGGCGTGCGCGATGCGGCCGCTCGCAAACGCGTTCGAAAGCGTGCGGACCAGCGCCTCCTGGCCGATCAGGCCGGTGAAGTCCTGCGGGCGATATTTGCGCGCCAGCACGCGATAGGTCTCGGCGCCTCGCGAGGCTTGCGCGGGCGCGTCCAGTCCAAGGCCCAGGGTGTCGTTCTCGTCCATGCCCCAACTATAGCAATCGGCCGCGGCGCCGGTCGCCCGGAATCTGGATCAAGGAATCGGAAAGTGAGAGACGGCGGCGACCCGAAGCGGATTCGTTACGGCTGCTTCCTTCCGGACCTGACCGGGTTGGCGAGCGCTTCGTCCACCACCGGCTCCCAGACGGGCATATAGGGCTTCAGCCGCGAGAATGCCAGTCGCGCGGTCGGTCATTTCCTGTCGCTGAATACGTCCTCGATCCTGCATTTGAACAGTCGGGCGATGGCGAAGGCGAGCGGCAGGCTGGGATCGTAGCGCCCGGTTTCAAGCGCGTTCACCGTCTGCCGCGAGACGTTCAGTGCCTCCGCCAGGTCTCCCTGGGTCATCGCGCGCGCCCCCCGGAGTTCCGGAAGCCGGTTTTTCACGGCCTATCGTTTCGCGTGATCGGCAAGCTGCATGATCGCAGTTGTAAGCCCCCACGACACGACCAGGGTCGGCCATGCCCAGGTAATGGCGAGCAACGGAAGCCCCGCGTCCTGCAGAAAGGAGTAGGTGACGATAACGCAGGAGCCTACGCCGAGGGCGATGGCAAGGTTGACGAGGAACCTGTGACGCTCGAATTCATCTATACGGGCGTAATAGCGCCAGATCGAAACCAGCATCAGCCAAATCGGTAATGCCGGCAGCACTTTCGCGGCAGCGACAAGGCCGTTGCTCGTGGCGTGGTCAACAAGCCAGGGCCGCGCCCACACGGCGGCCACATACAGGCCCATCACGATGGCGCATTCGAAAACATAGTTGCGGCCGGCATATTTCACCGGCGCCGCGGCAGCCTGCATGACAGCCTCCTGTAAAGCGGGCTTTACATAAGAGGCACTCTATCTGCTGTCAAGTGTCCTTTCCAGACCTCATGGCGCGGTGCTTGCCCTTGGCCAGCGCGGCAATCATGCCGCGCAGGGTCTGCACCTCCTGGTAGGTGAGGCGGGCGCGATGAATGGTGGCGCGAATGGCGCGCGCCATGGCGTCGCGCTTTTCCGGCGGGAAGAGGAACCCACTCTCCTTCAACTCGCGCTCAAGATGATCGAACAGATCGAGCAGCTCCGCGCGTGTGGGCTTACGGTGGACGGGCCCATGCTCGAGGCGGGCCGGAGGCGTGGTGTCGCCGGCGCGAAACCATTCGTAGGCCGTGAGCAGCACGGCCTGGCCGAGATTGATGGAGGCGAAATGCGCCGTGGGAATGGTGATGACGCAATCGCATAGCGAGACCTCGTCATTGTCCAGCCCTGCGCGCTCGTTGCCAAACAGGATGGCGGTCCTCTCACTCCGGATCGATGCTAGCCTAAGACGCTTGGCCGCTGCCGCAGGCGTGAGTGCTTCCTTGGTAATGCCGCGTTCTCGCGCGGTGGTGGCGTAGATAAGGTTCAGGTCGCCGAGTGCTTCGCGCAACGTCGCGAAGACGCGTGCCTCTTCCACCACCTTCGCCGCGCCTGCCGCCATCGCCGTTGCCTTGGCATCGGGCCAGCCGTGGCGCGGCTTCACCAGGCGCAGGTCCGTGAGACCGAAATTCGCCATCGCGCGCGCCGCGGCACCGATGTTCTCGCCCAACTGCGGGTGAGAGAGGATGATGGAGGGCGCGAGCATCGGGTCTCTTTGACGGTGGCTGACCGCATGGCTATACCGCGCCGCGCTCAAATTTCAGAGGCCCGGATGGACAAGATCAAGGTTCAAAATCCCGTCGTCGAGCTGGACGGCGACGAGATGACCCGCATCATCTGGGCGCTCATCAAGCAGAAGCTGATCCTTCCCTACCTCGACATTGGCCTTGAGTATTACGATCTCGGCATCGAGCACCGCGACGCCACCGAAGACCGGGTCACGATCGAGGCGGCCGAGGCCATCAAGCGGGTGGGGGTGGGGGTGAAGTGCGCCACCATCACGCCGGATGAAGCGCGGGTGAAGGAATTCGGCCTCAGGAAGATGTGGAAGTCGCCCAACGGCACCATCCGCAATATCCTGGGCGGCACGATTTTTCGCGAGCCGATCATCTGCCGCAACGTGCCGCGGCTAGTGCCCGGATGGACGGAGCCCATAGTCATCGGCCGCCATGCGTACGGCGACCAGTATCGCGCCACCGATTTCCGCGTGCCCGCCCCAGGCAAGTTGAAGGTCGTCTTCGAGGGCAAGGACGGCCAAACAATCGAGCATGAGGTATTCGACTTTCCCGGGCCTGGCGTCACCCTCGCGATGTACAACCTGGATGAGTCGATTCGCGATTTTGCCCGAGCCTCCATGAACTTCGCGCTGCAGCGGCGCTATCCGCTCTATCTGTCGACCAAGAATACGATTCTCAAGGTCTATGACGGCCGCTTCAAGGACATTTTTGCCGAGGTGTTCGCCAGCGAATTCGAGGGCCGCTTCAAGGAGCACAAACTCACCTACGAGCACCGGTTGATCGACGACATGGTGGCCTCGGCACTCAAATGGAACGGCGGCTACGTTTGGGCCTGCAAGAATTACGACGGCGACGTGCAGTCCGATTCCGTCGCCCAGGGATTTGGCTCCCTGGGGCTGATGACCAGCGTGCTGATGACGCCAGACGGCAAGACGGTGGAAGCGGAAGCGGCGCACGGCACGGTGACACGGCACTACCGCCAGCATCAGCGCGGCGAATCCACCTCCACCAATTCCATCGCTTCGATCTTTGCCTGGACGCGTGGTCTCGCGCACCGGGCGAAGCTCGACGAGAACAAGGCGCTCGCTAATTTTGCGCACACCCTGGAGCGGGTGTGCGTGGACACGGTGGAAGGCGGCTTTATGACGAAAGATTTGGCCATCCTCGTCGGCCCCGACCAGCGCTGGCTCACCACCGAAGGTTTTTTGGATAAGGTGGGCGAGAACCTGGAGAGAGCACTGGCCTGACGTCTACGTCGCCTTCGGCACCATGCCCATCAGCGCAAGCGCGTTACCGTCGGGATCATAGAATTCCCGCAGCTTAAGTTCGTGTGTCTGCGTTTGCTGCACCGTCACCGCGGGTCCGAGAAATTTCACGCCACTTGATTCCAGAGCCGCGCCCAGCGAATCCATGTCGGGCGCATCGAAATAGACAACTGAGCCGCCGATGGGCTGATCCGGTTTTTGCGCCAGCCCAACCATCAGCCGCGTACCTTCCAGCTGGAAGAACAGCATGTTGCCGGCTTCGAACAGCAGCGGCAGGCCGAGCGTGTCGCGATAGAAGGTGCGGGCCCGGTCGAGATCGCGGCAGGAAAGCCCCACCTGTACCAGCTTGCGGCCGGAAAGCGTGTGATCGCTCATGTCTGCCAAGAATGTGTTCTCAAGGAAACTCCATCGACACTGTTCAACTGCCGCGCAGATAGTGCCATCCATACGCCAGCGACGGTATAATGACTACTCGATATCTGCCGGCGCATCGTGGCCAAGCTCGGCAAGATCGAGATCCTCATGTTCCGGCGACGCGCGGCCCTCCTGCCGCCTGGCGCGCGCTTCCAGCTTCTGGCCCTTGCGGGCGGCGACTGACTCGAAGCGACGCTTCAGTTTGGGGTGCTTGCGGGTGAGCTGCTGGAAATCCGATGTCGAGAGGGTCAGTACCCGCATCGAGGAACGTGCCACCACCGTGCAATCGTAAGGGGCGGTTGAGAGCACCGTCGTTTCGCCGAAGAAGTCGCCCGGACCCAAGCTGACGCTGCCGCGCTCATACTCGGCGCGGGCGTTGCCGGAAATGATGAAGAACATTTCGTTGCCTTCGCCGCCCGCCAGGGTCAGCTGGGCGTGTTCCCGCACCAATCGAGAGCGAAGCACATTCATCACATCGCTCACGGCAGCGGCGCTGAAGTCCTCGAACAGAGGCAGATGCGAAATCATGCTCCAGGTGACCACAAAATCGCGGCGGTGGATTTCGGTCACGAAGTTTGTCGCCACAATACCCACAGGCAACGCGAACAACGCCAGACCAAGCATCATGGTGACGCCGGCAACCAGCCGACCGATCGCGGTGACCGGGGTGATGTCGCCATAGCCGGTGGTGCTCAGCGTTGTCACCGCCCAGTACAATGCCGATGGCAGCGAACCGAATTTGTCGGGCTGCACAGGGCCTTCCACCACATACATCGTGTATGCGGAGATCACCATAACGCAGACGATCAGCAGCAATGTGCCGAGCAGCGCTCGTCGTTCCGCCTTGATGACTTCTATCAGCGTGCTGAGCGCGGGCGAATAGCGCGCGATCTTCATCAGTCGCAGCAACCGGAACAGACGCAGGATGCGCAGATCGAGGGCGGCGGGGACGAAAATGTTGACAATGCCGGGGGCGAACGAGGCGAAATCGATCAACATCACCGGAGTGAATGCGTAGCGCACCCGACCCCAGAACGCACCGCGCGTGCCATAACGCGGGTCTTCGACACAAACCCACAGCCGAAGGGAATACTCGATGGCAAAAATGACAATCGAAACGCTTTCGAACCAGTAGAAATACGTGAAGTAGCGGTCGCCGATGCCTTTCACGCTGTCCAGCATTACGGCGATCACATTGGCCAGAATCAGCGTTATGAGCGAAGCCTCGAACACCAGCACGCCCCAGTTGGAGATGTGGCCTGCCTCCATGATGCGGTGCAGGCGACGGCGCAGGGTCTCCCGCGGCGGCTCGGCCGCGCGGTGGCGTCGCTTCGCGCGATCGTTGCGCGCCATTTACGAGACCGGCTCAAGGGCGGCGAGGCGCTGCTCGATCTTGGCAAGCGCTTCGGACGCACGTGCGACATCGGGGCCGCCGGCCTGTGCCATGTCTGGCCGGCCGCCGCCGCCCTTGCCGCCCAAGGCTTCGGCGCCGAGACGCACCAGATCGACGGCGTTGATGCGGTGAGTGAGATCTTTGGTGACACTGACAACGAGCGACGCCTTGCCGTCTCCTGTGGCGAGGAAAGCCACAACTCCTGAATCAATTTTACTCTTTGCGTCGTCGGCAAGACTCTTGAGGTCTTTTGCGGCAATTCCGCTGACAGACCGACTCAAGAATTTGATTCCTCCTATCTTCTTTACGCTGTCGCTTTGCGCACCGACCTGCCCTGCCGCTCCCGCAGCGGAAGCGCCTTGCAGCGCGATCGCTCTACGAGCTTCCGCGAGTTCGCGCTCCAGCCGGCGGCGCTCTTCCAGCAACTGCGCCGCGCGTTGCGGCAGATCCATCGGCGAGATTTTCAGCGCAGCCGCGGCTTTGCGTGCCAGTTCCGCCTGGTCCGAGAGATAGCGCCGCGCGCCTTCGGAGGTCAGCGCCTCGATCCGGCGGACGCCGGCTGCCACCGCGCTCTCCGACAGAATCGTGAAAAGCCCGATGTCGCCGAGACGCCGCACGTGGGTGCCGCCGCAAAGTTCGACCGAGAACGGCTTGTGCTGCGCCTGGTCTTCCCCCATCGTCAGTACACGGACTTCGCTGCCGTATTTCTCGCCGAACAGCGCTTCTGCGCCGGCATCGATGGCCGCCTGGGTTCCCATCAAGCGTGTCGTGACATCGCTGTTCTGGCGGATGATGGCGTTCACGTCGGTTTCGATGCGCTCGAGTTCGTCCTGCGTCAGCGCCTTGGGGTGCGAGAAGTCGAAGCGCAGACGGTCCGGCGCGACCAGCGAGCCCTTCTGGCTCACATGCTGCCCCAAAACGCGCTTCAGCGTGGCATGCAGCAGGTGCGTGGCGGAATGGTTGGCGCGGGTGGCGCGACGCCGCTCGCCATCCACTCTCAAATCTACGGTGTCGCCGACCTTGAATTCGCCTTGCGTGATGCGAACGACGTGAACGTGAAGGCTGCCGAGTTTCTTCTCGGTATCGGTCACCGCGCCGATGGCGCCTGAGCGGGAGAACATCGCGCCCTGATCGCCGATCTGGCCTCCGGATTCCGCATAAAACGGCGTCTGGTTGGCGAGGATGCGCACCGTATCGCCCTGCTTGGCGCTGGCGAGGCGTTCCTTTTCCCGCAGAATGGCGACAATGGCGCCTTCGGCTTCTTCCGCATCGTAGCCGAGGAATTCGCTGGCGCCGACGTCTTCCTTCACCGCGAACCACTGCGCTTCGTCGGCCGCTTCGCCGGAGCCGCTCCAGGCCTTGCGCGCTTCCTCGCGCTGGCGCTGCATGGCGGCATTGAACCCATCGAGATCGACGGCGATGCCGCGCGCCTTCAGCGAATCCTGCGTCAGATCCAGTGGGAAGCCATAGGTGTCGTAGAGCCTGAACGCGGTTTCTCCGGCGAGCTTGTCGCCTTTGCGCAGAGTTGCCGTCGCTTCATCCAGCAGCTTGATGCCGCGCGCCAGCGTTTCGCGGAAGCGCAGTTCCTCCAGCCGCAAGGTTTCGACGATCAGCGGCTCGGCGCGCTTCAGCTCCGCGTAGGCGCCGCCCATTTCTGCAACAAGCGTCGGCACCAGCCGGTGCATCAGCGGTTCCTTCGAACCGATCAGGTGCGCGTGGCGCATGGCGCGGCGCATAATGCGGCGGAGCACGTAACCGCGGCCTTCGTTGGACGGCAGCACGCCGTCGGCGATCAGGAAGGAACTGGCACGCAGGTGATCGGCAATCACGCGGTGGCTGAAGCGCGCTTCGCCTTTCCCGTGCGCGCCGGAGAGCTCAACGGATGCAGCAATCAGGTGCCGGAACAGGTCCGTGTCGTAATTGTCCGTGACGCCCTGCAGAATGGCGGCGATGCGCTCCAGCCCCATGCCGGTGTCGATCGAGGGCTTCGGCAATTCGAGGCGGGTGTTCTCGTCGACCTGCTCGAACTGCATGAAGACGAGGTTCCAGAATTCCAAGAAGCGGTCGCCATCTTCCTCCGGAGTGCCGGGCGGTCCGCCGGACACGCCCTCGCCCTGGTCGTAGAAGATTTCGGAGCAGTAGCCGCAGGGCCCCACCGGCCCCATCGCCCACAGATTCGATTCGTGCCCGATGATGCGTTCGTCGGGCAGGGCGGCGATCTTCTTCCACAGCGTGCGGGCCTGTTCGTCGGTGGGATAGACCGTCACCCAGAGGCGGTCGGCGGAAAGCCCCGCGGTGTTGCGCACCCAGTCCCAGGCGTAGGCGATCGCCTCTTCCTTGAAGTAATCGCCGAAGGAGAAATTCCCCAGCATCTCGAAGAAGGTGTGGTGGCGGGTGGTGTAGCCGACATTGTCGAGATCGTTGTGCTTGCCGCCGGCGCGGACGCATTTCTGAACGCTGGCGGCGCGCCTGTAGGGCCGCTTCTCGGTGCCGGTGAACACGTTCTTGAACTGCACCATGCCGGCATTCGTAAAGAGCAGGGTGGGGTCATTGCGCGGCACCAGCGGCGAGGAGGGCACGATTTCATGGCCGCGGGCGCGGAAAAACTCGATGAAACTGGAGCGGACATCCGACAGGCTGGTCATGGGAATCGTTGTAGCGGGCGAAAGTGTTCAAATCACCTCCCCAATATCTAGTGGGATGAGTGGGCATAGGCATTCGTTTGCAAAAAATGGGGGGCGGGGCCCCCCTCCACTGTGGCCAGAAAGTGTGAAGGGGCGGCTCTTATCGAACCGCCCCTCCGGGAGTCGTTCCCCATGCCAAAAGGGAACAACAGCTTTTGGCGCCGCGCTCTTGCTCAGTCGGCGCCCCCACCATCCGAGTCTCCCTGCGTCAGTGCTGCGCTCAGGAGCCCGGCATTCTGCCGGATCTGGGCCTCAATTCGGGCTGCCACATCCTTGTTGGTTTCGAGATAATTGCGCGCCGCCTCGCGCCCCTGGCCGATGCGTGTGCCGTCGTAGGAGAACCATGAGCCGGACTTCTCCACCGCGCCGGCCTTCACGCCCAGATCGAGCAGCTCGCCCGATTTGGAGACGCCCTTGCCATACATGATGTCGAACTCGACCTGCTTGAACGGCGGCGCCACCTTGTTCTTCACCACCTTCACGCGCGTCTGGTTGCCCACCACTTCGTCGCGGTCCTTGATGGAGCCGATGCGCCGGATATCGAGCCGCACGGAGGCATAGAACTTCAGCGCGTTGCCGCCCGTGGTGGTTTCCGGATTGCCGAACATGATGCCGATCTTCATGCGGATCTGATTGATGAAGAGGACGATGGTGTTCGAGCGGGAGATCGAGCCCGTGAGCTTGCGCAGCGCCTGGCTCATCAGCCGCGCCTGCAGGCCGGGCAGCTGATCGCCCATTTCGCCTTCCAGCTCCGCCTTGGGCGTGAGCGCCGCCACCGAATCGATCACCACGATGTCAACGCCGCCGGAGCGCACCAGGGTATCGGTGATTTCCAGCGCCTGCTCACCGGTATCGGGCTGCGAGATCAGCAGCTCATCCACATCCACGCCCAGCTTGCGGGCGTAAATCGGATCAAGCGCGTGCTCCGCGTCGATGTAGGCGGCGATGCCACCCTTCTTCTGCGCCTCGGCCACCGCGTGCAGCGCCAGGGTAGTTTTGCCGGAGGATTCCGGCCCATAAACTTCGATCACCCGGCCGCGCGGCAGGCCGCCGATGCCAAGCGCGATGTCCAGCCCCAGCGAGCCGGTGGAAACCGTATCCGCTTCCGTCACCGGTTCGCGGCTTCCCAGCTTCATCACCGAGCCCTTGCCGAAGGCGCGGTCGATCTGGCTGAGCGCCGCCTCCAGGGCGCGCTGACGCTCCGAACCCTCTTCCTTGCCGACCACCCGCAAAAGCGCCTCTTTCATCACGTTCCTCTCCTTATTTCACGAGCCGCCCCCCTCGAAAAGGAGAACCGCAGGGGTGCGACTGTGCATGTTTCGTTCTGAAATGCAAGACCGATGTAAGTAGCTGAAATTACGATAGTATTTACCTTCTGTTCGGTGGAGGTTCAGGATTTTTGGCAAGCTCCAAAGGTCGCCGGCCAGACCGATTATGAACGCGCTACCTGCCGCGATCACGGCTGCCGGGCTGCATACGCCTCCCAACAAATAGACAGCGTCAAAAGCAATCCCGCGCGCCATAGGGATACATTTGCGACAAAGCGGATCGTTCGCGGACGTTGCATCTTAGGAGCGCTCCCCACCCGGCCAGTACTTCTTACGCCGAAAACTCATGTCTGGGAGTACGGCCACCGGGTGGTCTCAGTGTAATTGTCTTCAATTATCTCCGCGGCACTTACGCCTATGTGACTTGTGTCGACAGGAATGGTGCGAGTGCGGCGAGAAAAGGGGAGCCGGGAAGGCGATCCCCACAAGACCCGCCCGGCTCGCAAGTTCAGGGTATCGAAGCACGAACGCGACGACGCTCGCACGGCGCGGAGATGAACCGCATTAACCTGCGCTCACGTGGTGAAAATTATTTATCCGAACGCTTGGGGATTTCGAGCGAGCGCTCGCCCTCAGACACGCGCGGGTGTTCCTCGCCGTACTCTACCTGCTCGGCGAGACGCGCGTAACTCTGCGCCAGCCAGTTCAGTTCTGCCTTGACGATGGGGTCGTGCGCCTGCTCCGCGACGAGGCGCAGCTTTTCGGCAGTCGCCCGATATTCGCGGACGCGATCCTCAGAGTTTCCCACGCATTACATCCCGACTTTCACCTTCAACGCCTTTGTATCGCATCCGTTTCCCTCAACTGCGCGTGTTTGGGGCATTCCTGTAACGGCGGAACATCGCAGCCGCGCGCAACGTTAGCTTTTGGCAGTGGTGCAGAGATGGGACAATCCTTCGATTTGATGCCGATCCCGGAGCGGGTGCGGCGCTATCGCGAAATGGCCGCGGCGGCCTGCGATCTCGCCGACACCTCCACTGCCCTGGACAGCAAGGCGGATTACCTGCGGCTCGCCTCGGCCTGGCGCCGGATGGCGACGGAACTCGAATGCGAATTGTTGGAGCTTCCTAGCGAAACAAGAATTGTGAACGCCTGAAGCGAGCGCTTTCCCGCACAGCAAATTCCTTCTAAAAACTAAGCTCCCGATTGCGGGGCGTTTGTATTGAAAAGGGGCAGTTCGATGATTTCCAGACTTTCTGCTTGCGGCTTTGCGGCCGCATCCGTTCTGACGCTCGCGGCGGCAGACCCGGCGTACGCGGGCAAGCAATGGCTCGATGCCGGACTCTACACCCAATACCAGATGGCGCCGGATGGCTCGTCTATTTCCTATGTGATCTGCGGAAGCGTGGCGCAGACGGAAGGTTGCTACGGCTCCGGCTCCCTCTCGCCATTCGAACATGCTTGCGCGGTGCTGGAAGGAAAGCCGAAGCAGAAAGACAACGTCATCAAGCGCGCCGTTTATGTGCTGGACAAGCGGTCCTCGAACTCGGCGCCGATTACGCTGGACGTCTATACCCGCACCGACACGATCACCGATACCTATGATACTACGGTGTACACGCTGAAGAAGCAGGTGTCCCTCGGATTGAACGGCGGGCCGAATTCGCACTGCTCCATGGCTGCCAACGATGCGTTCGTGTATGCGGCGACGGACGTGGATACCGTGGCGGCCGGCATGAACAAGGCGACCTACGCCGTCAGCCAGCTGGGCGGCTTCAGCCCGCCGGCGAACATCGTGTCCATCACGGCGGATGAGCGTGGCTATATCGCCCTGCACTTCAACGAGGGCTTCTACATCTACAGCCCCGCGGGAAACCTGGAGGGCGACGGCGGCGGCGATGCGGATATGGTGGGCACCCGCAACGCGTGGGTCCCGAAACAGTGAAGAAGAGGCGAGGAGCGGCACGGGCTGCTCCTCGCCTTTTCGCCGCAACCTGTGCGGCTCTGTTGTCTTCGGCTGCGCTTTGCTTGCGGGCTGCGCGCCGCATTCCAATGCCGTCACCGGCAAGGGGACGCCCATCTGCCGCAGCGGTGCGCAGGCGTGTTCTGTTACGGTCGTTCTCAATGCGGCGGAAATGGCGGAGCTGGAGCGTCAGGATCCCGCTACGGAAGGGAATGGCGGGTGGCAGTCGCTGCTGATTGAGCTGCAAGGCAAGCTGGATCGGCACTCCGGCGCCCTGCCGCTGTCGGAGAGCGATCTGGAGCGCATCCCGCGATACGCCTTCGATTATCGGAACGGCGGCTGGGAGAACCGGCTCAAAAAGATTTTCGCCCGCACGCTCGGCCGGACTCTGGGCCGCTGACTGATCTCACGGCTTCTGGAACTTCAGGATGAACTGGTCGGTGTGGTAGTGAAGGTCGAACACTTTTTTGGTGTGATCGTCGCTCGTGTTGTGCAGCGCGTCGCTTTCCCCAACGAGCTTGAATCCGGCACCGGTCACCTCATCGATCACCGTTTTCTTTTCTATCCGGTGCAGGGTGGGTGAATCCGTGGCGCCGCTTCCCGGCGCCGCGGCATGATCCAGCACAATGTATGCCCCGCCGGGCTTCAGCGAATCGAACACGTGTTTGTTGAACGCGGCCATGTCCACATGTGCGTATTTGGGCACGTGCAGGTCGTGATAATTGTCGGTGGTCCAGAACACATCGACCTTTTCCGGCAGGGCAAACTGGCCAAGCGGAGCCAGCGACAGACTGACATTGCGCAGGTTTTTCACCGCGCTCCGGGTGTTCGCGATGTTGTCCTTGCCCCAGGTGGTGGTCTCCAGCGCGTAGACTTTCCCCTTCGGGCCCACGAGATCGCTCAGTATGCGGGTGTAGTAGCCGCCGCCCGGCAGATACTCGGCCACGGTCTCGCCCGGCTTCACACCGGCGAACGCGAGCACCGCAGCCGGTTTTCGTGCGGCATCGGCCTTCCGGTCGTCCGCGGGACGCGAAGCGTCCGCCACAGCGCTTGCGACATCGCCGGCGGCCGCCATCGCGGACAGCGGCGCAAAGAGCGTCGCGCCGAATACGAACAGCGCCAGAATGTCCTTTTTCATGAGAGCCCCCCGATCGGATCGCTGGTTACTGTAGGCGGACCCGAACCCACGCCAATACACGATTGTGTTAGTGCGGCGGCGCGCCAGACAGCACGTCCTTCACTTTTTCGGCCAGCTGCTTGAGCCCGAAGGGTTTCGCCAGGAAGTGCAGGTTTTCGGGTTTCTCGTCATTGCGGCGGAAGACTTCCTCGGCATAGCCCGACATGAAGATCACTTTGAGGTCCGGCTGCAGTCGCCGCGCGGCGCGCATCAGGGTCGGGCCATCCATACCCGGCATCACCACGTCGCTGATCACCAGATGGATATCGTCGGGGCGGCTCTTCACCAACTCCAGCGCCTGCTCGCCGCCTGAGGCTTCCAGCACGTCATAACCACGCTGCTTCAGCGCGCGTGCGGCGATGCTGCGCACCGCGTTCTCGTCTTCCACCAGCAGGATCGTCTCGTTGCCGGTGATGTCGCGCGCCGGCGCGGAATCGGGCCGCGCGTCGAGCACCCCGTGATGGCGCGGCAGGTAGATGCGGAACGTGGTGCCGCGTCCCAATTCGCTTTCCACGCCGATGAATCCGCCGCTCTGCTTCACGATGCCGTAGACGGTCGCTAGACCGAGCCCCGTGCCTTCGCCCACGGGCTTCGTGGTGAAGAACGGATCGAAGATCTTGGCCAGATGCTCGCGCGCGATGCCCGTGCCGGTATCGGAAAGAACGATCCGCACGTAATCGCCGGCGGGCATCGTGCCGCCGCCCATTGGCCTTGCCTCGGAAAACGTGGCATTGCCGAGGCGGATGGTCACCACGCCGCCGTTCGGCATGGCATCGCGCGCGTTAACGGCCAGATTGATCATCGCATTGTTGAACTGGCCTTCGTCCGCATGCACCGGCCATAGCCCCGGTTCCTGCTCCAGCTTCAGCGCCACGCTCTCGCCCAGCAGGCGACGCAGCAGCTGTGCAAGCTCCGCAATCGTGATGCTGAGATCGATATTGTGGGGCTGAAGCGTCTGCTGCCGGGAGAAGGCGAGCAGCTGCTTAACCAGATTGGCCGCGCGAAGGGCATTCTGGCGAATGTCATTGATGTCGCGGAAGGACGGGTCGCCGGCAGCGTGGCGCATCAGCAGCATTTCGGCATTGCCGATAATCACCGTCAGCAGGTTATTGAAGTCGTGCGCGACGCCGCCGGCGAGCTGCCCGATCGCCTGCATTTTTTGGGATTGCGCGAAGCGGTTCTCCAGCGCCTTCTGTTCCGAAACGTCAATGAGATACGCCGTGGCTTCGTCAGCAGCATCCGAGGTGCTGACATAGAGCTCCGCCATGCGGCCTCGTTTTTCGGAGCGGATTTCGATGCCGGCGCCATCCATGGTCCCGCCATGCGCGAGGAGCTGCGTAACCGCCTCGCGCATCTCCGGATCGACCAAATCGGCGAGTGCGCGGGTCGCAGGCGCCTGATGGAAGAAGGCGGCAAACGCTTTGTTGCACTGCGCCACCCGGCCGGCCCGCAGTTTCGCGATGCCGATGGGGGCGTTTTCCAGAACGCCGGCGGCGGCCGGGTCCGATTGCGGCGAGGCCGCAGTCTTGGTCAGAACCGGCGTGAACCACCATGCGGCTTCGCCGGTTTTCAGCGGCCGCACCGCCGCCGTCATTTCCGCATGCGCTCCGAGCGGGATGGTCTCCTGATGCGGCTTGCCCTGTCCTGCGCTGCGCGCCAGCCGATAGAGGCCTGCGGCGGCCGCTTCGCTGCGAAAGGCGAGTTCCGGGGGCGCCGGGGCCTTGCCGGCTTTGGTCCCGCTCAACTGGCGATAGGCACCATTGCAATCCAGCACGGCGCCATCGGCCGCAGTGATCGCCCAGGCGACGTGGGCGCGGGCGGCGGCTTCGAGGATGCGGGCAGTTTCGCCATCGCGTTCCCGCGGCCAGGCGGAGAACAGGAACAGGCCGCCCGTGGTCCCGAGGCCGAGCAGGAGCACTGCGCCGCTCCAGCCGGCGGCTTCGGGCCGCATCGCCGCGACCACGCCGGCCAGGCAAGCGACAATGGCGAAAACCACCACGGCCCAGCGCACCCCGCCGGGCATGATCCGGACTGACTCGAGGCGCAGCGCTTGGGTGGCATCCATCGCCGCCAAGAATAGCCGAGTCGGTAAACGATTCCTTGATGGGTTCGCGAAAAACCGCGGCGGCGGCCCGTTTGCCCAAAGAAAAAACGGCGGCTCGCAGGGGGATGGCGCGCCGCCGTTTCCGACAAAAACCCAACGCCTTGGATATCGGACGATGGGACTCTAACGTGGCCCGCTTAACGCCGCGTGTACGCAACTATTATTCCGCCGCTATCCTCAGGCGGGCCCGGTTGAACGGCCGGTCGCCCAGAATCGTCACGCGATGCATCACCCGCCGGTGCGGTTGAAAATCGTCCACCGTGTAATGCTGCGTTACGCGATTGTCCCAGAAGGCCAGCGTGTTCGGCTTCCACCGCCAGCGGACGACAAACTCTGGCCGCTGCACATGGTCCGACAGCAATTCGAGGATTTTGAGGCTCTCGGTCTTGGTGAGACCGAGAATGCGGGTGGTGAAGCCCGAATTCACGAAAAGGCTTTCGCGGCCGGTTTCCGGATGCGTGCGCACCAGCGGATGGGCAACCGGCGGATATTCGCGCCGCGCCCAGGCATAGCGCTCGATCCCGATATTGCGACTCGCCAGATGATCGGGCGGGAAGGAGCGGGTGAAATCGTGCTCTGCATCGAGCGGCTGCAGGAAAGCGCGCATGCTGGGTGACAGCGCCGCATAAGCCGCGCGCATGCTCGTCCAAAGCGTGTCGCCACCTTCGGCAGGCACATCGCGCGCATAGAGGATGCAGGCCATCGGCGGCGTTTCGATGAATGTCACATCGGCCCGCCATGCGCCCACGTCGGTGTCGCTGGAGCTCTGGTTGTCGAGTACCAGCACCTCCGGCATCCCAGACACGCTCGGGCGAATGGGATGGAGGTGCAGCTCGCCGAACAGCGCGGCGAAATCGCGCTGCTGCTGCGGCGTGAGATTCTGGTCTTCGAAGAACAGCACCTCATGCGTGAGCAGCGCCTGACGGATTCCACCGATCGTTTCCCTGGGGAGCGGGTTTGCCAAATCGACGCCGTCAATGCGCGCCCCCAGCATGGGGGACAAGGGCGTGATCCGCAGCGATGAAGCTTGGGGCATGCTGCACCTCCTTGGTGCTGAGATACACTACTAAATAGGTAGAGTAAATAGGGTTTGTGAAGGCGGCTAAAAAAATTGAACCACTTCGGCCGGCCCGGCGGTGTGCCGGCCGGCCGCAGTTTCAGGATGTGAAGAAATTACCAGCCGAAGTGATAGTCGACGCGGGCGCGCACCACCGCAAAGTTGCGGTCATCGTGCACGGCGAACGGTTCGGCTCCCGTCGAGGCAGGCGTCGTCAGCAGGGCGGTGTCGCGGCCCAGTCCGTAATAGAGGCCTTCGAGGCCGACGCTGAGCCCCGGCGCGACAAACGTGCGAACGCCTGCGCCCGCCGTCCAGCCGTCCTTGTTCGCGCTGCGACGGAAATCGGACACACCGCCACTGGCGGAATTCACGGCAAATTCCTCGTGTGCGCCCTCGAACGCGACGCCGCCCGTTCCGTAGAGCAGTACGGGCCCGATGGGCACGCCAAGAACGCCGCGCACGCTCGACAGGTAATTGATGTTCTTCGCCCAGCTGGTGTCGCCTTCGGCACCGAACACGAGTCCGCCCGGTTGAAACAAATATCCGAGCTGAAGGCCGCCAAGCAGTTTGGTATTGTCGTTGTTGGAATTGAACGAGAGATCCTGGGCGGTGCTTTGGTCCTGGAAACTCAGCTTGTTGGCATCGAATGCGCCACCGACATGGCCGCCGACGTAGAGGCCGGACCATGGCCCGCCGAGAATCGGCTGGGCGGCCAATGGCGTGGCGACAAGCGCCAGAATGCTCGCGGAAGCCGCGGCGGCAAAGGTTTTCAGACTCATTTGAACCTCCATGAATGACGCAGGAATGCGGGCGGGATTCGTGGGTCCCGGCTCGCGGTGGATACGCGGCAAGGTGGAAAGCCGTTCCGGAAGTTCCAGACGGAACAATCAAACGCCGGATGCGCGTGACGCGCAGGCCACGCTTTCGGAATGATTACTCCGCCGCAAGCTGCGCGAATCTAGGCTTGTTCGCGCCGAAGTTCAGGCTCCGCAGGAAACGGATGCCATCCTCGGCGATGTCGTCGCCGACCATGCGATCGCCTTCGCGCTTCAGCTCATCCATGTCGATGTACATTGCATAGAACGGTTTCGTGCGCTCGGTGACAATACCGGCATTCAGAAGCGTCTTCACCAGCACGCGGAAAATGTTGGACGAGCGCTTCATCTGCTCGCGCCGATCCTCGTCGGTGAAGGCTTCCATAATGGCGTCGCGCGCTTCGTGCCAGTCGATGCCGACGCTGGAATAGACAACCTGCATCTGCTCGGGGTTGACGAGGTTGAACAGCAAGGTCTGGAAGCATTGCGCCGCCCAATCCTCCACCGAATTGTGCTCGTCCTCGGAGAGCTTCGGAATGGTGCGATCGGCCCAGATCTTTCCAAATTTGTGGTGGAAGGCTTCGTCGGTCATCACCAACTGGCAGAGCTTCACCAACAGCGGATCGTTCGAGAGCTGATAGAGCGTGGCGAAGGCGCCCATGGCCAATCCTTCCACCAGCATCTGCATGCCGACGATCTTCTTGTAGACTTCCGGCGCGAGTACGAGCTCTGTCAGCAGAGTCTGCAAAGTCGGACCGCACGGCAGGGGTTTCTCCCACCGTGCCTGGATGTATTTCGAAAACGCGGTGACGTGCCGCGCTTCCTCGCGCGTCTGGTTGGCGGCGTATTCCTGCGCGCCGGGATCCTTCAGGATGTGGCACAGCGAAGCGGAGAGGGCGAGCGCGCCCTGCTCGCCGTGCAAAATGGAGGAGAGCTGCCAGCGCGCGGCCTGCGAGGCGAACCTGATCTTCTGGTCGCGCGACATTCGATCGCCGACGCGGGTGCGGAAGATCACAAAGAAATCTTCCGGCAGCACCATTTCGGCGTCGGGATCGAACGGCTCGCGGAAATCGATGTATTTCGGATCCAGCGGATCCCAAAAGTGGTCGTGGGTGGCGGAGATGATCCTGTCGAACGCGGCGGAGCGCCGCCCATAGCGCTCCGCCTCCAGCATGGCGGGAAAGTCGCGCGGGTCGGCAGCGTCGTAGGCCAAATCCTTTGTAATCTGCGCCATCGAAACCTCCAATCCGAACGTGAATTTGCGAGCTGGAAATGTCAATTAAAATGACACTTGCGTCACGAAATCAATGGGCGAGGCTTCGGGCTGCGGCCACAGCATCGCTCAGCTTCTGCGCGAAGGCGCGCGCGCGATCGTGCGGCCCGTCAGAATGCCGGAAAGCGACCAGGACGTCCGGTTCAATACCGCGCACTTCGTTGCTGCCATCGGCACGGATGCGCGCGCAATCCGGCACCGACATCACGGCTCGGCTGTTGTTCAGGACGGTGGGCGTGCCCCCGTCGGTATGACCGCAACCGGCTCCCCCGGTCGGCTCGCCCATAATGATTGCGGCATTGTTGTCCTGAAGCACGGCAGCAAACTCTTCGGCGGCAGACCATGTTTCACCGTCCACCAGCACGATGAGCGGACCTCGCCACACTCCTTCCGAATACGGGAATTGCATAGGGGAGAAGACGTCTGCTGCCCAAGCTTTGCCGCGCAGTTCCTCCGGATCGGCCGCGTCGAGCACGCCGGTCGCAAAGAAGCCTTCGCCGAGCCACGCACAAGCCGGACGGTTGCCGTCCCAGAGGGGTCGACCATTACAGGGCGTCGCCGCGATCCTTCCTTTCGCGGAAGCCTCCGCCGCCCAGCCAAGCAAGCGTTTGCGGTCGTCCGCCGAAACGGCTTTCGCTGCGGCGTCGCGGAGATCCTCCCCGAGCTCCGCAAATTTCTTTACCCAATGGGCGCCGCGCACAAACTGCAGCTGCTCCGATTTGAGGCGCTTGGACGTGAGCTCACGCGCGGCCGCTTCTGCCCATTCACTGCCGCCGCCGTTGTGTGTGACGTCCACGAGCAGCACGCCGATATGGGCAGCGCTCAATGTGGCGAGCTGTCGGGTGAAGGCTTCGGCAAATGCGCGGGCGCTGAAATCGCCAATGCGGTCGTGGCAAGCTTCGTCGCAGGGCATCTGCCGTGGAATTGAAAGAGCGGTTAAAGCCTGGCGGCAAAGCTCCGGGTATCCCTGCGGTTCGAACAGCGCAACCCGAATCACCCCGACGCGTTGTCCGCCGCGCTCGATGATTCCGATGGGAAATAGTCCGACATCCGGTGTGGCAATGGCCCGATAGCCGGCTCCATTCGCCACTAGGGGCGCGCTCACCATCTTTGAATCGTAGTCGCCGCACGGCAATGTGGCGCCCGTTTTTGCGGTCTCTGCTGTCTGCCACCGAAAGCCGACGTGGCCGTCTCCCAGCTTGTGAGCCAGCGCATCGAAAGCAGCGCGCGCTTCAAGGTCATTGCTGGCGGACTGAACATGCTCCCGCGCTTGCTGAAACAACTGGGGCAGGTTCACTTCCCGATCGAAGGTCGCCCACTCCAGATTGGCGTATTTGGTCAGCAGTACGGTTCGGACTTGATCGAGATCGGCCAGCCACGGTTTCGGGTCGTAGGCAGGCGTGGCGCAAACGGAGCCGATCACGGCCGCACCGATCGCCAATGTGAGCATGATACCGCGCATCGCACGAGCCTATGCCAGACCGATAGCTCGCGTCAGCCAGGAAGCGGTCGGGAACGGCCGTAGCCGGGCGGCGTTTTCTACAGACGTGGGGTCAGCTTTGCGGTGCGCATCTCCCCCTCGAGCGCCCGTTTCCCGATCTCACTCATGAGGCGGCCCGCCGTTCACCCCCAACGCGGGCCGCTTTCGTACTGATCCCGAATTGCAAGCTTCAGTGCTCAGCCTGGCGCGACAGCCGAATTCGCTTTCGCGTCGCGCAGGCGATGGCGCCACGGCCAGAGCAGCGCATCGGCAAAGCCGACCGGCTCCGGTTCTTCGGCGAGACCGGTGGGCGGATATTCGTCCGGCCGGGGCACATAGGCGGTGCCGGCCAGCAGATCCCATATTGGAAAATACGGCGAGAAGTTCTTGTTGTAGTGCGCGGGATTAATCGAGTGATGCAGCCGGTGGAATTGCGGATTGTTGAGTACGAACCAGGGAATCGGCAGGCGCCAGCGCACGTTCAGATGATTGACCGAATGCCACACTGTGGTGCCTGCGTAGATGGCGAGCACCGCCGGCGGCACGGAAAACAGCAGCGCCGCGATTGGGTACACGAACAGCATCTTGATGGGCGTTTCGAGCCAGAAATTGCGCACGCCGGTGCTGACGTTCACAGCCGGGTCGCTGTGGTGGAAGGAGTGCATCGCCCACAGAAAAGGCACGCCATGTTGCGCGCGGTGGAAGGCGAACTCGAGGAAGTCGATCGTTGCGATGTAAACCAGCGCCGAGGCCGCCAAGGCCCAGCCATGTGCCGGCAGCACGATCCAGCCGGCCCCAAGCCGGTTCAGCGCGAGCGTCACTGCGATGCCCAGCGCCGGGGTCAGCGCGAGCCGCAGCATTCCCACCATCACGCCGTAGAGCGTGTTGAGCACGGTGTTGCGCGCCGGCTGGTTCGCTTCCGCCGGCCAGACGTATTCCAGCAGCGAGCCGCCCGACACGATCACCAGCAGCACCGCGAACGACAAGAAGGGACTGTGCAGAGCGGCCCGGAGCATGGGCCTCTCTAGCAGCGAGGCGATTAACCCGCCGTTAGCGGCTCAGGCGCCCTCGGCTTCCGCAGCCGGCCCAGCGCCTTCCTCGAAGAGAGCCTCCGCGTTGGCGGCCGCTTCGGCAGCAGTCTCTTCCTCCGGGGTGCGCTCGGCGAGCACGTCTTCGCCGCGCGCCTGGCGCTCGGCCTCGTCCTCGGTGCGGGCGACGTTGATCGTCACCTTCACGCGCACTTCCGGATGCAGCACCACGGAAATCGGATGCAGCCCGATCGACTTGATCGCGTGGTCCAGCGGCACCTGCGTGCGGGCGATGGAAAAACCGCCGGCGGAAATCGCATCCGAGATGTCGCGGGGCGAAACCGAACCGTAGAGCTGGCCGCGATCGCCCGCCTGGCGGAGCAGCATGAAGGTCTTGCCTTCCAGCTTGTCGGCCACCTTCTGGGCTTCGCTCTTGCGCTCGAGGTTGCGGGCCTCCAGCTGCGCCTTCTGCGTCTGGAAATATTCGCGGTTCGACTTGGTGGCGCGCAGCGCCTTCTTCTTGGGCAGAAGGAAGTTACGGGCGAAGCCGTCCTTCACCTTCACCTCGTCGCCCATCTGGCCGAGTTTCTCGACACGTTCGAGCAGGATCACTTGCATGGCTGTTCTCCTACTTCACGATGTAAGGCAGGAGCGCCATGAAGCGCGCGCGCTTGATTGCCTTGGCCAAGAGCCGCTGCTTGCTCGATGACACCGCCGTGATGCGCGACGGGACGATCTTGCCGCGCTCCGAAATGAAGCGCTGCAAGAGCTTCACGTCCTTGTAGTCGATGCGCGGCGCATTGGCGCCCGAGAAGGGGCAGGTCTTCTTGCGCCGGAAGAAGGGCCGGCGCTGTCCGCCGCCCCGTTCGCCACGTTCACCGCGCTCTCCACGCTCGCCGCCATAGCTCATTGCACTGTCTCCTGCGCAGGCGCCGCGCCTTCGGTTTTGCCTTCCTCGCGCTCGCGCTTGTTCTTGTTCGAGGACTGCTCGAACTTGTCGACCTTCACGCTCATGTAGCGCAGCACGTCTTCGTTGATCTTGAGCTGCCGCTCGAGCTCGTGGATGGCGTTCGCCGGCGCGTTGATGTTGAGGAGCACGTAGTGCCCCTTGCGGTTTTTCTTGATGCGGTAGGCGAGGCCGCGAAGGCCCCAATATTCGTGTTTCTCGACCTTGCCGCCTTCGCCTTCGATGATGGTTTTGAGGTGGGTGGCGAGTGCGTCCACCTGCTGCGCGCTGATGTCCTGGCGCGCGATGAGAAGATGCTCGTAAAGAGCCATGGATGTCCCTTTCGCTGGCCCGCGGAGCCGGTGCCGGGCAGGGATGCCCGCGCTCCGGCCATGGATCGCGAAGGACGCCGGACCATCCGGCATTCCCGCCCTGATGAGCGGTCCTCGCGACCGCGAGCCGTAGTGAAGCCGCGCCGTATAGAGGAGCGGGCGCCGAAGTGCAAGCTCACCGGCTTTCCATCTAGCAATGCGATCACCAGCGCCAGCACAAAGATTGTCTGCCGTCCTGGCCCGGCCGCCGCTCAGATTCTCCGCTGGCCATCAATGGGTGAGCAGGGATCCGTGCCAAACCTTCCCGTCAAAATAGCTGCCGGCGATGCCCTGCATGATGGCCGATGCCGTCGCGCTCTTGGAGCCCGGATAGTCGATGTTGAGGATCTTGCCGATCGGACTTCTCAGGAAGCCGTGCGCCCGGGCGCCAGTGGAATAGGTGCCCACCAGCGCATTGTTGGCCGACATGCAACGCACGTCCGTCTGCACCGAGCCGTCGGGATCGAAAGTCTCGATTGTTCCGTTCGCCTGGCGGAGGAAGCCGTGCGGCATCTTGCTTCCCGGCACCTGGTAATTCCCGCCGACAAAGCCAAAGGGGTCGATCGAGACTGGCACCGTGTTGCTCGCCCCGGGAACATCGAAGGTGTCGATGCTGCCGTTCGCCTGCCTGACGAATCCGTGCGACGCATTGCTGCTGTCGAAAAAATAGCCGGTGGCGACGCCATCAGGGTCGATGCTTCGCAACACCGTCCCGGAGGCGCCCTTCACATCGACACCCGCGATCGTGCCGTCTGCCGCCCGGACGAAGCCATGGAACGTACCGCCGCCATCTTGGTAGCTGCCGACCACGATGCCCTTGTTGCTGATGCTGTACGGTGCGGTCGCCGCGGAGCCCGGTGGATCGAAGGTGGTGATCTGCCCGTCTGCGGTGCGCAAGAAGCCGTGGGTGACATGATGTCGGCGCGCATACCAGCCCACGATCGCGCCCTTGCTGTTGATGCTCTGCGGATAGGTGCCCCGCGATTTTGGCGGATCGAAGGTCGCTATGGCACCGTCGAAGGTGCGGACGAAGCCATGGTCTCTGAAACCATCCGAATAGTAGCCGGTCACCGTCTGCACGGTGTTGATCGATGTCGGCTCGGTATCGGTCGAACCGGGCGGATCGAAGCTTGCCCAAACCTGGTCGGCCAGCGCGATTCCGCCCTTGAGCACCGTCAGGAGAACGAGAAGGGCCAACGCTACAGCATTTTTTCCGTGTGGCAGCGCAGCGTTCATGAGGTGCTTCCTGCGCATGTGGCCGCGCACGTAATTACCGCAGCAGCATAGCATAAAGGGCGGGCAAACGCGAACCTTGACTTAGCTGGGTACATGAGCTCGGGCTGAAAAGCGCGACGATTGCATGACCTGTCCCCGCATTGTCGGTCCCCGCACTGTCGCAGGAAAACCAACTCCGCGGAAAGCATGTCCCTAGTACACGGGGGTGCGAAGAGTCTGAGGTGAAGCTAATATTTCGCGGGGAATACGTATCATGTCCCCGAATTCCCGGTGCAAGCATCCGCTGATTTCTGACTTCTGTTTTCTGACTTCTGATATCCCCTCACCCCCGGCCCTCTCCCCCACTGCGTGGTGGCGAGGGGAGGAATGCCTGGCGGCAGCGGCAGCACGCTGCTTCGTTTGGAAGGGTAATCGCGAAGGGGAACAAGAGCGCTCGTCATGCGCGGAATTATATGGGCGGATCTGCGGTGGTAGATGGATTTATTTCGGGGTTTGATTCTTCCAGTGTTTTCGTCTCCGGGATGGATTTAGGTGGTAGATGCGGCGCATGACGCACGGGGAGCGATTTCTGCTTCCCATACCATTTGGGAGAACAGAGCGCTGTGGTATCGATTTGAGCAGCGGGAGGATGACCAGATGACCCAGCAGCATAACCCGGCAACCAAACCACCTGGCATCCAATCGATCGGCATGGTCGCTTGGATCGCTTTTGCTGTTTGCGGGTTGCTCCCCTTCGGCTCCGCACATGCGTGGTCGTTTAAGCAAGTGCATCTATTCTGCCGGCAAATAAGTTGCATTGACGGCGAAGGGCCGCAGCAAAAACTACTCGTCGACGCCACCGGCAATCTCTACGGCACCGCAGACGGTGGTGCTAACCAGCACGGCATTGTTTTTATGCTGTCGCCGAAAGCTGATGAGAAAGGTTGGGCTTACAAGGTTCTCTATCATTTTTGCCACCTCGCGAACTGCAAGGACGGCGCCTCTCCCGGAGGCTCATGGCTCATCAGAGATGTCGCCGGTAGTATTTATGGAACCACATCCGCAGGCGGCAAGTACGGTAATGGGACGATATTCCGTCTGTCACCCGCAGCGCGCGGATGGTCCTTTGATGTCTTGTACAGTTTTTGCCGCAAGGACAACTGCGCGGACGGAAAGTTCCCATCCGGCGGGCTTTCCTATGTCGGGATGGCGAGTGGTGCTCCCTACGACGGCACATCCGCTTTATACGGGGTAGCATCTCAGGGCGGCAAAACCGGCGGTGGAGTTGCGTATTCCCTAACTCCTCAACCTGACGCCGCATGGTCAGAAACTGCGCTGTACGCCTTTTGCAGGCAAAAGGACTGCAAGGATGGGCTATTTCCTCAAGGCGGTACGACTCCTGATGCTGACGGGAATCTCTTCGGCGCAACGTTCGGCGGCGGAGGTCGCTCGGGGCAAGGAGTGGCCTATAAATTGGCTCAGGACGTACAGCTCGGTGCCTGGCAGGAAACGGTGCTGCACAGATTTTGTACGCAGCAGTCGTGCGCCGATGGATATCCTCCAATTTCAGGCCTTGTCCTGGACAGCGCAGGCAATCTCTTCGGAACGAGCCAGTTTGGTGGGACTATTGCAGGCTGTCCCCCCTTCAACTCATGGTGTGGCGTTGTGTTCAAAATCGCACCAGACGGGACGTTCTCTGATCTTCACGATTTTTGCAGCGAGAATAGCTGTGTTGATGGCGCCGAGCCGATCAACCAGGGCGGGTTGATTTTAGACGGTGCCGGGAACCTCTATGGCACGACCAACATGTGCGGATTTACGTGCGTCAATGGTTGGGGCGGGACAGTTTTTAAACTTTCCGGGAATACGCTCGAAACTTTGTACAGCTTCTGTCAGGTCGGAAACTGTGAAGATGGGTCAAACCCAACCGCAGGCCTCGTGCAAGATGCTGCAGGGAATCTCTTCGGCACAACGAGCGGCGGTGGAATAAACGGGTACTACGGCACGGTATTCGAAATTTCGCCGTAGACGGGCATGGCAAAACACCGCCTCAGCCAAACAGCTGCTTCTCACGCGGGGATTGGGTGACGGTGAGTGAGCCGGGTCGGGAGCTGTGCAGCAGCTTCGCCGCATCGCCGCCTTCCAGCCAGGCGCGCCAGTCGGTGCGGGCGAGGATCACCGGCTCGCGATCGTGATAGGGCGCGGTGTCCGGCCCCGGCGGTGCCGTCAGCAGCGAGAACGCACGCACCTCGCCGTCCTTTGTCACCGCCTTGCCAGTGAGCCCGGCGAAGCAGAACCAATCTTCATTCGTGCGCGTGAATCTCCACCTGATCTTGGGTGACTTCGTGCCGGTGAACTCGAAATACTGCGAGGCCAGCACCAGGCAGCGGCCCTGCTCGAACGGTTTGCCTTCCGAGCGCATGTTGATCACCGGCTTGGCGCCCAGCTTCGCGGCTAGCCCCCAGCGCAGCTGCGACAGCTCCGGGCCCCGCTCTGTCATCCGCACCACGGGCGCATTTTCCGTGGGCCAGATTTCGTCGCGCGGCTCGAAGTTCGGCGCCGGCGGATCGAAGCGCACCGGCAGCCTGGTGTGGCTGAAGCCGTCCACGTAATCGCGGTACGAAATGCGGTTGCCGAAATCGTTGCACATGCCTCACCAGCCGCCGCCGCCCCCGCCGCCGCCTCCGCCCCCGGACGAGCCGCCGCCGCCGCTGCCTGAGCTGGAGCCCGGCGCCGTCGAAGCCGAGGCAGCCGCGCTCGCGAGCGATGCCCCAAGCGAGGATGAAAAGCTCGCGCTGCTGAAGCCGCTCCAGCCGCTCCCGGAGTACCAGTTCGGCGAATAGCTGTGCGTCTGCGGCGCGATGCCGGCCGCCGCGGCTTCCTGCTCGAATTTTTTGCTCCAGACGTTCTCGCAATCGAGAGCGATCGCGTAGGGCAGGAACTTCTCAAACACTTCGGGTGTGACCGCGGGGGGATTCAGTTTCTCGAAGCGGTCTTTCTCCGCCGTGTTGAGATAAAGCCGGAAGCCGTCGATCTGGTCGAGGATTTTGGCGCCCAGCAGGGTCGGTGCCTTGAGCAGGTGATAGAAGACAACGCCGGCAATTCCGCCGATGACGATGGCAATGCTGGCGGGCCATGAAATCAGGCCGCCGAATTGCGCCAGCGCCAGCCCCAGCACGCCCGTGAACGTGACCGCGAACAGGCTCGGTATAAGCACACCGATGCCGTTGAGAATGCGCGAGCCCGGGCCGTCGATCGCCGTCTGCCAGGCGGAGACCGCCTGCTTCACCAGGAATGCCGTGCCGACCGACCAGCCGGAGAGCCACGCGAGGAGCGCAAAGGCCGGGCCGGGGCTGTCCGACAACAGAGCTGCCGCAAGGGAGGTGATAATCAGAATGGCAATGCCGCCCAGGAACCAGTGCAGGTTGGTGACGAAATAGGCGCGCTCGTATTGCCGCTTCAGTACCATCCTGAGCCCGGAGATGGCGCTGGCAATGTCGGTGTGGTTCGTCTGTTTCAGGTCGATGGAATTGCCGGATGAAAACAGCCGCGCGCCCATCACCGTTTCGCCGCTATCCAGGTTGGCGCCCTGTTCGCTCTTGCCGGTGCGGGTAAGTTTGTAGATGCCGTCCTCCTCCCGGATTTTGAGGTAACCCTTCACGGCCATGTCGATCAGCGCGGCGGCAAAGGCCTTGCGGTCGTAAGCCATGCAATGGACGTAGCGCACGGCTGCCGGCGAGAAATCCTTCGGCGGCGCGAACAGCGGGATGATGGTGCCGCGGCGGGGATCGCGGCCGAACTCGAACCAGGCGGCGCTGAAATAGATCAGCAGGATGAGCACGCCGGTAATGGCGACCACGGCGCTGGCGTTGTCGCGAATGAACGCCGCGCGGCGCTCGGCAGCCGTGGGCGGCAGCACCGCGCCTTTGCTGAACCCTGCGGCAACGGTCAGCCCCTCGTTTGGGCCAAGCGGTTCGGTCGTCCAGCAATGCAGCGTGTGGCTGCTCCACGGTTCGCAGCG
>DATIEM010000095.1:0-14631 GCA_035455725.1 Rhizomicrobium sp.
AAAAGGAAACTCCCATGCGTGTATCCATTCGCGCGGGGCCGTAAGGCTTCGCCGGTCCCGCGCGTCCGTTCGCCTGCCGTTGCCTTGTCGGAGCAAACTCCGAAACCGGTTTCCGCGGCGAAGCGACCCGCCCCACACCCCATCGCGGAAAAAACGCGAGCGCCCAAAGCCATCGCTTCAGGCCAGCTCGCGCATGTGCGATTTCCGTTACCCGCGCGGACGACCGTCAGACGGAATGAAAATTGACAACCTCGAAGCGCCAGAAGCGATCGGCGATTCCGTCACAGGTGGGAGTCTGCCTGCAGCGACCCCAAATCGCGATTTTCGCGTTACTTGCTCTCGCGTGCTTCTTCTTTGGCGAACACGCTCTCGCGTGCTTCTTCTTTGACGAACACGCTCTCGCGTGCTTCGGCTTTCTGGAACACCGCGATCTTGGTCAGGTAAGCGATGTCGGTGCCGGTGCGGTGCAAACCCGCCGGCGCGAACAGCGCATCGAGATCCGCTGTTGCGTAAGAGGAAAAATACGGCTCGTAGAGCAGCGAGGGAAACACATCCAGCACCCCGTCGAATTCCGCCGCGTCGCCGTACTGCAAGGTTTCCGCCAGCACGAAGATGCCGCCGGGCTTCAAGACGCGGCCGATCTCCTTCGCCACCGCCGCGCGAACCTTCGGCGGCAGTTCGTGAAACAGGAAGATGCTCGTCGCCGCATCGATGCTGTCATCGGCCATCGGCATCGCTTCAGCGGCCGCCGCCAGGAACGACACGCCGTCGCGCCGGCCGAGCGTCTGGCGCGCGCGGGCGAGATAGGGCTCCGACAAATCGAGCGCGATGGTCCGCAGCCCCGGCCGCGCCGTTTTCACGAATGAAAGGAAGGCGCCGGTTCCCGCGCCGATGTCGAGCAGCACGGGATCGGCGGCCTTTGTCCCGTTCAGGAAATGCGCGATGGGTACCCAGGCGCGGCGACGCATCGCCTCGGCCGTGCCGGCGAACAGCGCCTCCACCTGGAAGTCGTAAAGCCGCGCGGAACGCTCGCTCAAATATCCGTCGGTCTGGAAATGAAAGTTCTGCCGGTAGTACTGGGGCAGACCGCCATTTGCCTCTGCCTGGACCTCGTTGCGCGCGTTGCGCCTGTTGCGGGCGACAACGCCGGGCGCATCCACCAGGAAGCGCGCGCTCCCCAGCGCCAGCCGAAACTCGGAGGCAAGATCGAGCGGCATCGGGTAGAGCCCCGCCTGCACGTTCTGCCAGTCCTGCACGAACAGGTCGCGCATGGCCGCAAGCGTGGCGGCCAGCGACGGCAGCGGATGCGGCGGCCGCTTGATCTCCGCGAAGATGTCCCGCGCCATCAGGCGGGCGGCCACATAATGCGCGCTGTAGAACGCCACCCGCGCGGCCTGGGCCGCGGTGTAGGTCAGCGCCTGGGCGGCCATGTTCAGCATACGGCTAACGCCACGCCGGGAGGCGCGATGCGATCCGGCTGCCGATGGACAGCTGCGGCTGGGAGGGCGGCCACATCCGCGTCTGTCGTTCCATGCGGGCCACGCAGCGCCGCGTGTCCAGCGCCAGCGCCCGAAAATCGTTGGTCTCATTCAGGCCGGAGAGAAAGCAGGCGTCGAAATACGGATATTTGTCCATGCCGCTGCAGCCGAACGAGCTGCGGTCCGGCCGCGCGGCGGTGAGGATCATGCGGTTCGGCGCCGCGAGCGGGCGCACGAACACGCCGGAATAACAGGCCGATACCACCACAATGGTGGGCCGTTCGCCGCAGGCATAGGAGATCATTGCGTCCAGGCTTGCCGGCGAAAGAACGGTCTGTCCCAGCACCATGCCGGATGGCCCGCCGTGCGAAGTGAAGTAGAGCAGGCAGCCGGCGCGGGTGCGGTTCGCCAATCTTGCCAGCACGCCGGCAATGTTGCGCGCTTCCGAATAGAAGGGGTGGGTGGCGGGATAGCGCGAGGGGCGCACGGAGAACTGCGCGATATCCGAAGGATTGAACCCGACCCTCGCCAGGTTTGCCGCAATGTCGCGCCGGGCGTTGTCGAAAATCTCGCTGGGGCGGCCGTCGTGATCGTGCCAGTCCCCGGCCACCACCACCGCCGCCCAATCGGAAGAGCCGTCCGCGTACACATAGGCGGTCGCGATCAGCAGCGCAGCCATCGTGATGACGGTGAAGATGACCCAGCGGCCGTAGCGCCGCCATGGGTTATCGGGAGAAGGCGGCGGCAAGCTCGATATGGGCCGACCAGAGAAACTGGTCGACACCCACGATCCCATCCAGCCGGAACCCGCCATCGATCAAGATCCGCGTGTCGCGGGCAAAGCTTGCCGCATTGCAGGAAACATATGCAATCCGCGACACGGTTGAGCGTGAAAGTTGCGTCACCTGCGCCAGCGCGCCGGCGCGCGGCGGGTCGAGCACGACCGCGTCGAAGCGGTTGAGTTCCGCCGGCGTGAGTGGCTGCTTGAACAAGTCGCGCGATTCCGTGGTGAGCGGCTTGAGGCCGGGCGTGCTCCGGGCCGCGCTCGCCAGCGCACCCAGCATCGGCCGGTCCGCATCCACGGCATGCACGCGTCCCCGTTCGGCCAGCGGCAGCGCAAAGGTGCCGCAGCCGGAAAACAGATCGGCGATCCGTTTCGCCTTCCCGATCGCCTGCTTCACCTGTGCCTGAAGCGCGGCTTCGCCTTCGCGCGTCGGCTGCAGGAAGGCGTTGGGCGGCAGCATCACGCGCCCCTTGCCGAAGGTCACTTCCGGCACGCCGCTTTGGCAAAGAAGATCGCCACCGATCGTCACACGCAGCAGGCCGTGCTTCGCCATCGCGGTTGCCACGCGACCGGTAAGCTCCGGCGCGCTTGACGGCATTCCCTCGATCGCAAGATCGAAGCCGTTTTCCGCCTCAACCATGTAGAGGTTCGCGCTCTCACCTGCGCCAACCATCGGTCCCAGGAGGTCGCGCAGCCCCTGAGCCAGCTGGAACAGTCCCGGCGTGAGCACGTGGCATTCGCGAATGTCGATCAGCGCATGCGAACGGGAGGCATAGAAGCCGATGCGTGCCTGGCCATCGGCATTGCGTAGCTTCAGCGTGGCGCGGCGCCGCGAACGCGGGGGAGCAGAAACAATATCGAGCGACGGAGGGTCTGAAACGCCGTGCCGCTGCAGTGCATCCAAAATCACTCTGCGCTTGCCGTGGAGATAAGCCTCCGGCGCAAGGTGCTGAAGGGAACAGCCGCCGCAGGCGCCGAAATGCCGGCAAATGGCATTCAAGCGATGTTGCTCAGCGCCGCCTCGCGCTCGCGGCCCAGCGCGTTGAGCGCGGTTGCCACAATGGTCTTCGCGTCGAGCCCGGCAACCTCGTACATCTTCTCCGGCGAGTCCTGATCGATGAAGAAATCGGGCAAGGTGAGCGGCCGGATCTTCACGCCGCGGTCGAGAAGCCCGCCCTGCGCGAGGAATTGCATCACTTGGGCTGCGAAACCGCCGATGGCGCCTTCCTCCACCGTGATCAGCACTTCGTGCTCGCGCGCCAGACGCCGGACAAGAGCGTGATCCAGCGGCTTTGCAAAGCGCGCATCTGCCACGGTGGCGGAAAGGCCGTGAGCGGCGAGTTTGTCCGAGGCCAGCAGGCATTGCTGCATGCGCGCGCCGAGGTTCAGGATCGCGATGCTTGTGCCTTCGCGGATGATCCGGCCCTTGCCGATCTCCAGGGGCGTACCGAATTTGGGCCGTTCCAGTCCGATGCCTTCGCCGCGCGGATAGCGCAAGGCGCAAGGACGATCGTCGATTGCTGCGGCGGTCGCCACCATGTGCGTCAGCTCGACTTCATCCGAGGCTGCCATGATGACGAAGCCCGGCAATGTGCCCAGATAAGCGAGGTCGTAGGAGCCCGCGTGCGTCGGGCCGTCGGCGCCGACCAGCCCGGCGCGGTCCATGGCAAAGCGCACCGGCAGTCTCTGGATGGCCACGTCATGCACCACTTGGTCATAGGCGCGCTGCAGGAAGGTGGAGTAGATGGTGGCAAAGGGTTTCATCCCTTCGGCTGCCAGGCCGGCGGCGAAGGTGACGCCGTGCTGCTCGGCAATGCCGACATCGAAGCAGCGGTTCGGGAATCGCTTTTCGAAGAGGTCCAGACCGGTGCCGGACGGCATCGCAGCCGTAATCGCAACAACGCGATCGTCACGTTCGGCCTCGGCGATGAGCGCCTCGGCATAGACCTTGGTGTAGCTGGGAGCCTTTGAGCTGGACTTGGTCTGCTCGCCCGTCAGCACGTTGAACTTGACGACGCCGTGGTATTTGTCGGCACTCGCTTCGGCGGGCGCGTAGCCGTTCCCCTTTTTCGTCACCGCGTGGATCAGGACGGGGCCGTTCTTCATGTCACGCACGTTCTCGAGCACCGGGATCAGGTGATCGAGATTGTGACCGTCGATCGGGCCGACATAATAAAAACCAAGCTCATCGAAGAGTGTGCCGCCGACCGCGAGGCCGCGGGCATAGTGCTCGGCCCGGCGAGCCCGCTCCTTCACGAATCGCGGAAATTTCGCGGCGAGCCGTTTGCCGAGTTTCCGGATGCCACGATACTGCCGGCTTGAGATCAGCCGCGCGAGGTAGGCGCTCATGGCCCCCACCGGCGGGGCAATGGACATGTCATTGTCGTTCAGGATGACAATCAGGCGCTCGTGCCGCGCGCCGGCATTGTTCATGGCCTCGTAGGCCATGCCGGCACTCATGGCGCCGTCGCCGATCACGGAAATAACGTGGTTGCTGCCGCCCTGCAGATCGCGGGCCACCGCGAAGCCCAAGCCCGCGGAGATCGACGTCGAGGAATGCGCCGCGCCGAACGGGTCATATTCGCTTTCCGCCCGCTTGGTGAAACCGGAAAGGCCTCCGCCCTGCCTCAGGGTCCGGATGCGATCCCGCCGCCCAGTCAGAATCTTGTGGGGATAAGCCTGGTGGCCAACGTCCCAGATCAGCCGGTCCGCGGGCGTGTTGAAAACGTAGTGCAGCGCGACTGTCAGCTCCACCACCCCCAGGCCCGCGCCGAGATGGCCGCCGGTCACCGAAACGGCGCTGATCGTCTCCTGCCGGAGTTCATCGGCCAATTGCCGCAGCTCGGAGCGCGAAAGGCGGCGAAGGGCCGAGGGGTCCGGCACCTGATCCAAGAGTGGCGTGCGAGTTGGTCCCGTCATTGGTCCGGCGTCGTGGCGGCTTTTGTTCTTAAGTTACTTTGGGGAACGCGGCAATTCGGATTTGGCTCTGCATTGGGCCATAGGGCCTGTGAAATTCACCCCAGAATGAGGGGTTCGGCGGCTTCTGCCCCTTTTGGACCGTGAACAATTCTTTCAAGCCGGCTTTCGGCGGATTTCAGCTTTTGCTCGCAATGAGCCTTGAGGGCCTGGCCACGCTCATAGAGGGCAATTGAGTCGTCCAGATCGACTTGGCCCTGTTCGAGCTTGCTGACGATTCCCTCGAGCTCCTTTAAGGCCGCCTCAAAGCTCATTTGCTCGACAGCAATATCGGATTGGGCTGCAGAGGGCATGCTCAGGCTTCCGTTAAGGCGCGCGCATGGGCGGCAGCTGAGGCCGCGAGCGCTTCAAGATCATATCCACCCTCCAGCATGGAAACAACGCGCCCGGAACACACCCGCTCGGCCACCGAGCAAACCTCCTTGGTGACCCAGTGAAAGTCCTCCGCGATGAGATTGAGATTGGCCAGGGGATCGGCCCGGTGCCCGTCGAACCCGGCCGAAATGAAAATGAAATTGGGTGCGAACCGTTCGAGAGCGGGCAATATCTCGTTCTTATACGCGTCCCGGAACTCCGCGCTGCCGGTGCCCGGCGCCAGCGGCCGGTTCAGAATATTGCCCGTCGCCCCACGCTCGCTCGCATCACCCGTCCCCGGATAGAGCGGCATCTGGTGGGTGGAAGCATAAAAGAGCTGTGGCTGGTCCCAAAAGATATCCTGCGTACCGTTGCCGTGGTGAACGTCGAAATCCACCACCGCGACTCTATCGAGGTTGTGGGTGCTTTGGGCATGCAGGGCGGCGACGGCAACATTGTTGAAGAGGCAAAAGCCCATCGCTCGCGCCCGTTCGGCATGATGCCCGGGCGGCCGGACGGCGCAGAAGGCATTCCGGAACTCGCCGCGCATGATGCCGTCGACGCCAGCAATGCCTGCGCCGGACGCCTTGAGGGCAGCGTCTGCTGACCCTGAGGACATCGCGGTGTCCGCATCTATACGGACCAAGCCGTCCCGCTTTGCCGCGTCGTTCCAGTTCCCGAGCACGGCCTCGATCAGGCTGCGATCATGGGCCCCCACAAGGGACTCTAGACGTGCAGATGGCGTTTCCAGGCGAATGATTTGCTCGCACTCCAGTGCCCTGAGAACAGCTACGAGTCTGCCGGGGCATTCTGGGTGACCTGCAGCCGGCTCATGTTCCAGGCATGCGGGGTGTGAGATGAGGGCGGTGCTCATGATTCGCGTTCACGCATCTGGAGTGCGCGGGCCGATGTTAACACATCGCGCTTTGTTGCTGGCAGCGAAGTGCGCGAGCAATTTTTCTTCTGCGTGCTGATTCGATTGGTGCACAAAAGACACAATCGGCCAGTGAACGCGCTTTCGACGTCAAATCTGTTTTGACCCGTCACGCGCCTGTCTCGTAGTTTCCGGTGAAACGGGCATACCGCGGACCGGGATGGTGCGCGGGGGCAGCTGCCATACGGCAGATATAAAACGTCCGTTGCACGGCAGTTGTCACGCACCAGCAAGGGGGTTCCCAAGTGTACCAGACGAATTTAGAGAAGCGCAGCCTGCGTTCCGCACTGCTCCTTGGAGCAGCCACCGCCGCCGTTGGCCTCTCGGTTCCGGCCGCCGCACAAGAAGCAGCGCCAGAAACCGTGGTGGTGACCGGCTCCCGCATTCCGCAGACCGGCCTTTACAGCTCCAGCCCGGTTACGGCGGTTGGCCAGCAGGAAATGAAGTTCGAAGGCACGACGAACGTCGAAAACCTTCTGAACAACCTGCCTTCCGCTTTCGCCGATTTCGGCCAGAACGAGTCGAATGGCTCGGTCGGCACGGCCACCGTCAACCTCCGGAACCTCGGATGCGCCCGCACCCTGGTGCTGGTGGATGGCAAGCGCCTGATGCCCGGCGACAACGAACTCCCTTGCGCGGACTTGAACCAGATCCCTGCCGCGCTCATCGATCACGTGGACGTAGTGACGGGCGGTGCCTCCGCGGTGTACGGCTCCGACGCCGTGGCCGGCGTGGTGAACTTCATCATGCGCCGCGATTTCGAAGGCATCGAGTTCGATGGCCAGTACAGCGTCAATTCGCACGATAACAGCAACAGCGAAGCCCAACACATTGACTCTCTGGGTCTCGGTGGAACCACGCCCGGTACAGTTGTCACCCCGCACGGCGGCACTTGGGATGGCGACACGGTCGATGGCACCATCATCATGGGCGCCAACTCCCCGAACGGCAAAGGCAATGTTACCGCCTATGCGGGCTTCCGGAACATCCAGCCGGTCACCGAAGACAAGCGCGATTTCTCGGCATGCGCCACCTCCACGACGTTTAGTGGCAGCTTCATCTGCGGAGGATCGAGCACCACAGCTGCGAATGGAGCGGGCGGCCGCTTCGTGAGCCTTAATGGCGGCGCTTGCGATACGACTGGAAGCTGCACGATCGATGGAGCCGGTAACGTCCGCGGATTTACGACGGCGGATCGATTTAACTTCGCGCCCTATAACTACTTGCAGCGGCCGGACACGCGCTACACGTTCGGTGCCATGGCCCATTACGAAGTGGACAAGGCTCTCGACTTTTACGGGTCGACCATGTTCATGGACGACTCAACGGTCGCGCAGATCGCGCCGTCAGGCCTGTTCTTCGGAACCGTTGCGCAGGTGAACTGCGACAACCCATTCCTCGGTTCTGGGGCGGATCCGAATTCCCCAGAATACAATTTCTGCACATCGGCGGGTCTTGGGCCGACCGACAATGCGTCCATCTTCGCCGGTCGCCGCAACGTGGAAGGCGGCCCGCGTCAGGACCACCTGCAGCACGCGGCCTACCGGGTGCTGTTCGGTGCCAGGGGTGATCTCGGCTACGGCTGGAATTACGACATTTCAGGCCAATACGGCGAGACGATCCTCTCCGAAGAGTACACGAACGACATGTCGATCAGCCGCATTCAGCACGCGTTGCAGGTCGTGAGGGATCCCGCGACTGGCGCGCCGGTCTGTAAATCGGTTCTCGATGGATCGGACCCCTTCTGCGTTCCATGGAACATCTTCCAGCCGAACGGCGTGACGCCCGCCGCCATCAAATATCTGGACGTGCCGGGCTTCCGCGAAGGCGGCACGCGCGAATGGGTTGGCACGATGTCGGTCAGTGGCGACCTGGGTGCGTGGGGCATTCAGTCTCCGTGGGCCAAGAACGCGGTCGGCATTGCCCTTGGCTCGGAGTATCGCCAGGAGCGTTTGGAGAACCGCGTCGATCTGGAATTCCAGACAGGCGATCTCGCTGGCCAGGGCGGCCCGACGCAGAGCGTGCATGGCGGCTACAGCGTGTCGGAAGCGTTCGGAGAAATCCGCGTTCCGGTGCTGCAGAACATGCCCTTTGCAGAGGACCTGACACTCAATGCCGGCTATCGTTACTCCTCTTACAGCACAGCCGGTGCGGTGCACTCCTACAAATATGGCGCGGAATGGCAGCCGATCGATGACTTCCGCCTTCGCGCCAGCTTCCAGCGCGCGGTGCGGGCGCCGAACGTGCTCGAGCTGTTTACGCCGCAGGGAATCGGTTTGGCGGCCGGCGTGCACGATCTTTGCGCCGGGGCAAACCCGATCCTGTCGCTGACGCAGTGCGAAAACACCGGCGTCACGGCGGCCGAATACGGCAACATCATCGACTGCCCCGCCGCGCAATGTAATGCCTTGTTCGGCGGCAACCTGAACCTGAAGCCGGAAAGCTCCGACACCCGCGAAGTCGGCCTCGTTCTGACGCCAACCTTCCTGGATGGCTTCACGGCAACGGTCGACTATTTTAACATCCGGTTGACCGGCGCTATCGGGACAATCCCATGGGCGACCATCTTCCAGCAATGCGCAGTTACCGGCGCACCAGGGTTCTGTAGTCTGATTCATCGCGGTCCGCAGGGTGTCCTGTTCGGCTCCGGCGCGGGCGTCGGATTCATCACCAACACCAACCTCAACACCGGCGCTCTCCAGACCCGCGGCATGGACTTCGAAGCCAACTATGTCAGCGATCTGAGCAACTGGGGCATGGGCGACAACGGCAGCCTTGCGTTCAACTTCCTTGGAACGTGGACCAAAGACTACCAGAACACCCCATATCCAGGCGCGCATACCTACAATTGCGCCGGCCTGTTTGGCATCACCTGCGGAACGCCGATCCCGGAATGGCGCCACAAACTGCGCGTGACCTGGACGTCCCCGTGGGACTTCGACTTCTCGCTGGCCTGGCGCCACATGAGCTCGGTGAACTTTGACGGCAATACGCTGGATCCGACGCTCAGCGGAAACTGCACCGGTGTTCCGGGCACACCGTGCGGCGACAAGTCCGACGCGACCATCGGCTCGTATGACTACCTCGATCTGGCGGTCAACTGGACGGTGTACGAGGGCGTTCAGCTGCATGCGGGCGTGAACAACGTGTTGGACAAGGATCCGCCGATCCTCGACACCAACTACCTGGGTGTGTCGTCGCCGCCGTTCGGCAACGCCAATACCTACCCGCAGGTTTACGACGCTCTTGGCCGCTACGTATTCGTCGGCGCGACGATCAAGTACTAGGCAAAAGCGTCACCATCCTGCTTCCAAGCGGCGGCCCAAAAGGCCGCCGCTTTTTTCTTGTGCTCGTCTGCGGGAGGTGAAAAATCGCTCCCTGCCATGGATGGACGTGTCCCGCCGCCTTCCGCTAGAGCCGCATCGTCCCCAACGGTTTCTGAGGTGATCTCGTCCTTGCATCGGGGCGATACCGCCAAGGCTGTTGCATTGGCCTGCGCAGCATTGGAGAGGGGTGAAATCCATTCGCTGCTTCTCAACCTCAGGGCCTCGCGATTGGAGCAGGAAGGTAACGACCGCGCGGCTCTCAGCGATCTGCGCCGCGCGCACGAGCTCGATCCCGCCGATCCCTCGGTCAGCAACGCCTTGGGGCTGATCCTCGCGAAACATGACCGGCATCTGGAAGCGATGCGGGCCTACGATGCGGCGCTGGCGGTTGCGCCCCGGTTCGCGCCGGCACATTTCAACAAGGGAATTGCCGCCGAGGCCATCGGTTATCTGGACGCCGCCAGGCAATGCTACGAGGCAGCTATCGCGGCTGATTCAGGAGTGGCGGAGCCCTTCGTCCAGTTGGCCGGACTCGCAGTGCGCCGGGGCGACATGGAAGAGGCTGTGCGAAAGGCCGGTGAGGTGCTGGCGCGCCGGCCAGATCATCCCGCCGCCCTCCGGGTTTTCATTGCCGCAAATATCGAACAGGGCCGGTTCCAGGAAGCGGAAGCGCTAATCGAAGCGCTGCTCCGCCGCGACGATCTCCCAGATGATGAGCGGTATCTCGCCATGGGCCTCTTGGGCGAGCTGCGGGAACGTCAGCTTCGCTTTCCGGACGCTTATGCCGCATTTGTGGACGGCAACAGCGCCTATTATCGCGCCAACCGCCCGAAATTCGGCAGCAACGGTACGGCTCTATCGGCCATTGGCTGGCTCACGCACTACTACCGTGAAAAGCCACGCGTTCCGCCCCGCGCGCCGGAGCAACATCGAAGCGGAGCCGCGGGCCACGTTTTTCTTCTCGGCTTTCCACGTTCGGGCACCACGCTTCTTGAGCAGGCACTGGCCTCGCATCCCGCAGTCATAACCATGGAGGAAAAGGAGGCGCTCTCCGCATCCGTTCGCGCTTTCATGGCCGACCCACAGGGCCACGCGAAGCTGTTTGCCCTGAGCGATGCCGCGCTGGAGGAACACCGGATGGCCTACTGGCGCAGCGTCGCTGAATATGGCTGCGCGGTAGAGGGAAAGGTGTTCGTCGACAAGCTTCCCTTTCATACCCTGAAGCTGCCGCTGATTGCGATGCTGTTTCCCAGCGCAAAAATTCTTTTCGCGTTGCGCGATCCTCGCGACGTCGTGTTGGGCTGCCTGAGAGCGCGATTCCGGGTCAACGCTTATATGATCGAACTGCTGCGGCCGATGGATGCCGCAGCGTTCTATTCCGCATACATGAATCTGGCCGACCTCTACCGGAAAGCATTGCCCTTCTCGATGTACGAAGTCCGTCATGAAAACCTCGTCAGCGATTTCGATACTGTCTGCCGTCACGTCTGCGCGTTCATCGGGATCGACTGGAGCGAATCCATGCGCGCGTTTGCCAGCCGGCAGCAGGTCCGCGCTGTCGCCACACCCAGCGGCAAACAACTCGCCAGAGGACTAAGCCCCGAGGGAATTGGCCGCTGGCAGAAATATGCCGACCAGCTTGCGCCGCTCCTGCCCGTATTGGCGCCATGGGTGGACAGATTTGGCTATGATCGCTAGCAACTTCGCCTGCATCGCGGCGGGACCCCAGGCATGAGCGACGGAACGATGAGTCCGCCCCCGGATGCCGCGTTTTTCGTGCGGGAGGTGGACAGCGCCGTTCGGCGGTCGGACCTTGCCCAGGCCGTTGCACTGGCCCGGCAAGGCCTTGCGCAGGGGATAGACCATCCTCTGCTGCTTCACCTGCGCGCGCACAGTTTATCCGACGAAGGCCGGTATGAGGACGCGCTGAAAGATCTTGAACGCGCCCGCGAATTGTCGCCGGACGAGCCGCGGATTCCGAACGGAATCGGAGAATGTCTGGTGAAGGCCGAGCGCTACGCGGAGGCGGTCCCCGCATTCGAAGCGGCTCTGCGGCTTTGGCCGGAATATCCGCTGGCCCGATACAATCTCGGCTTTGCCCTGGAGAGTTTGGGAGAACCGCGTCTAGCCGAAGAAGCGTACAGGCGGGCGGCCGCTGTTGATCCGGAATATGCCGATCCGCTGGCGCGTTTGGCTGGCTTGGCTGCGGAGCGGCTGGACTGGAACGCCGCGTCTTCCCTCGGACAGCGGGCGCTGATGATCGATGCGCAGAACGTGATGGCGCATCTCGCCCTGGCAAAATCCGACCTGGCGGCGGGCGAAACGCCGGCCGCGGAGGACCGCATCCAGACAGTCCTGGGAAATGAACGGATCGATGCTCTTGAGCGGGCGAGCGCGACCAAACTGCTGGGCGACATTCTCGATCGGCAACACCGTATCGATGAAGCCTTCAAAACATACACCGCCGCCAACGAGCAGTTTTGCAACTTTTTCGGCCCGCGTCTGACAGCCAGAAATATTGAGCCGACGCCGGTCTTCGCCGAACGAATAGCGGCACATGTTCGCGGCCTTCCGCAAATGCCGACAGTGCACTCCGACAGCGCACGCCAGGATGCGGCAGGGCTCGTGTTCCTGATCGGGTTCCCGCGTTCGGGAACAACCCTGCTCGGCCAGATCCTGGCCGCTCATCCCGATGTGGTGACGCTCGAAGAGAAGCTTCCGATAATCGATGCAGATCGCGATTTCCTGCGCGCCCCCGGCGGGCTGGAGCGGCTGCAGCGGGCGAGCGAAGACGACCTGGAACCGTACCGGCGCTCATATTGGAAATACGTTCGCGGCTTTGGGGTCCATGTCCGCGACAAAGTCATCGTCGATAAGCTGCCGATGCACACCTTTCGCCTGCCCCTGATCGCGCGGCTGTTTCCGACGGCAAAGATCTTGTTTGCGCTCCGCGATCCGCGCGACGTTGTATGGAGCGCCTATCGCCGCCCCTTCATGATCAATGCCTTCACCTACGAGCTTCTCAGGCTCGAATCCGCGGCCTCCCTTTACGACGCGGTCATGCGGCTCCGCGAACTCTGCCTGTCGAAGCTTTCGATCGCCTTGTTGGATGTGAAGCAGGAAGACGTGACCCGCAGCTTCGATACCGAGGTACAGAAGGTTTGCCACCACCTCGGGCTGCCGTGGCGAAGTTCAATGCGGCGGTTTGCGGAGAGTGCGGTCCGCCAAAACATCGCCACGCCGAGTTCGTCCCAGGTCAGGGCCGGCTTGAACGAGGACGGAATTGGGCAATGGCGGCGTTATGGGCAGCACCTCGCGCCGGTGCTTCCGGTGCTGCAGCCCTGGGTGGAGAAATTCGGCTATCCCACGGAGTAATAGCTTTCCAGGCCGGCAAGCAATGCCGTAGCCAGCTCGCGTTCCATGGGCGTCAGCAGCGGATTCCAGATGTCGAAGATCAGGATGATGCGCGGCTTGTCGCTGTCGTTCCAGGCTTCGTGCTCGATTGTATCGTCGAATATCCAGGCCCGGCCGCGTTCCACGCGGCGCGTTTCGTTGCCGACGCGGAAGTAGCATTCCTCCGGCACGACGAGCGGCAGATGCACGATCAGCCGGATGTTGGTCACGCCGGTGTGCGGCGGGATTCGCGTGTGCGGCTCCAGCACGGAAAAAAATGCTGCCGGCGCGTAACCTGGGATCGTCGCCAGCGGCATGCGCTCGACGATCTTTGCGGTGCGCGGGCATTCGGCGCAATGTTTCTCCTGGCGATTTCCATCTTCCCACAGGAAGTAGGCACCCCAGCGTGGCGAATGATTCAGGTCCGCCCACTGGTTCAGCGGCACGCCGGGCGGGTATCGGACATACGGGACAAAGCCCGGATCGGCATTCACCAGCTGCAGAAGTTCCGTTGCGATCTCGTCTGTTTCCGCTTCCAGATTCTTTAGCCACGCAAAATCCGATTCAAGGTAAAACTGGATGGCGGGCAACTCGGGAAAGTTCAGCGTGGTCGGTTGTTGCGGGTAGATTTTCTTGCGGCCGAGCAATGCTTCCTTGCAGTTCTCGAATCGCGCGCTGCCTTCGCTCCAGCGGGCCCGGACCGCCTCCAATACCGGCTTGAGATGGCGATCCAAATCTTCGGCATTTCGATTCACGGCAGTGCGGGCATTGGCCAGGTGCTTGCGCAACTCGGGCGGCAGTTGTTCTTCCGGCGGCGCCGCGGCGAGGGCGTGACGATAAACGCGCGCCGCCTGTCGCATCTGGTCTTGCCGTTCCAGTGCCGCGCCTTTGGCAAGCAGCGCCGGCAGATAGTACGGGTCGAGGGCCAAAGCCCGGTCCAGCGCCCTCAGCTCCGCAGCGCTATCCCCCGCTGCGCGCTGGGCGAAAGCAAGATTGAGGGGAATGGCGGGCGCCTTCGGGTCGGCTTTGGCCGCGCGCTCGAAGAGGCTTATTGCGGCGGCGGCGTCCTTCTGCAGCAAGCGATACTGACCCAGATGAAAAAGGGCCTGCGCGTGATCGGGCGCGAGCTCCAGCACATTGCTCCATAGCCGCGCGGCCTCGTCCATGCGGCCGGACTGCGTGGCCTGCTGCGCCGCATAGACCCGTTCCGGAAGCTGCACGTCGGATCGTCTCGGTCGAATTGCGAAGTGCTTATGCCACGTCGGGGCTGCCGGCGTTAGTCATGTGTCATGGCTAGTATGCCGGCAGGCCCTCGGCCTTCATCTGCACGCCGCTCGCGCCGGTGTTCGCCAGCGCGGTCAGCACGGCGCGAACCGTAGGAATGTC
>DATIEM010000096.1:0-2414 GCA_035455725.1 Rhizomicrobium sp.
ATCATCCGCGCGCGGCTTTCGTCCGTGCCGTCGCCCAGCCGCACCACCCATTCGCTGGCGAATTTCGCGTGATAGGCGATCTCCTTCACCGCCTTGGCGCCGACGGCGGACAACCGCGGTTCGGGCGCCGCTGCAATCTCGCGCATCAGCAATTCCTGCCAGTTGGAAAACAGGAATTGTCGCGCGATGGTCTGCGCGAAATCGCCATTCGGCTGCTCAACCAGAAGGCAGTTGCGGAAATCCAGCACATCACGGCGAAAGGCGAGCGCGTCGGCATCGCGGCCCTTACCTTCGATCTCGCCCGCGAGATTGAGGAAGTGCGTCGCCTGTCCGAGCAGATCAAGCCCGATGTTGGCGAGCGCCAGATCGACTTCCAGCATCGGTGCATGCCCGCACCATTCCGACAGCCGCTGCCCGAGAATCAGCGCATCGTCACCCAACCGCAGTGCGTGATGGAACAGGATGTTCTCTTCTGCCATCAGATGTTCTTCACACCGTCGGGGATCGTGTAGAAGGTGGGGTGGCGGTACACCTTGTCTGCCGCCGGCTCGAACAGGTCGGTCGTTTCCTTCGGATCGGACGCCACGATGGCGCTGGAGGGCACGACCCACAAACTCACGCCTTCCATCCGCCGCGTGTAGACGTCGCGCGCGGCTTCAATCGCCATGCGCGCATCGGCGGCATGCACGCTGCCAGCATGCTTGTGCGAAAGGCCGTTCTTCGCCCGCACGAACACTTCCCACAACGGCCACTTCGCGTCCGTCATTGGGCGTGCTCACTCGCGATGTTTAAAGCGTTATCTCTACACGCTGAACTGGCCCACCCTCCCCTTGAGGGAGGGTCGAAATTTGCGAGCGCAAGGGCGCGAGCGAATTTCGGGGAGGGGTAAATCTGAGCGCCGTCACCCCTCCCCGAAAAATTCTGCGCTGCGCTGGAATTTTTCGACCCACCCTCAAGGGGAGGGTTGGAGGGGAGTTCTCGATTGAAAGAATGGCCCATCATTCTGCCGCCATTTTCATCGCGCGCCTGGAGGCATGCGCGGCGGCGGCTTCGCGCACCCAGGCGCCGTCTTCCCACGCCTTCACGCGCGCCTGCGTGCGCTCTTTCGCGACCGGGCCTTCGCCGCGCACCACGGCATAGAATTCCTCCCAGTCGATCTCGCCGAAATCGTAATGCCCGCGCGCCTCGTTCCATTTCAGCGCCGCATCGGGCACGCGCAATCCAATCGCTTCCGCCTGCGGCACAGTCACATCCACAAACCGCTGCCGCAGCTCATCGTTGGTTTCGCGTTTGATGCGCCAGCGCACCGATTGCGCCGTGTTCGGCGATTTCTCGTCCGGCGGCCCGAACATCATCAGCGACGGCCACCACCAGCGGTCCAGCGCATCCTGCGCCATGCGTTTTTGCTCCGGCGTGCCAGCCGCCAGCACACTCATGATCTCGTAGCCCTGGCGCTGGTGAAAACTCTCTTCCTTGCAGATGCGCACCATGGCGCGCGCATACGGACCGTAAGACGTGCGCTGCAGCGGCACCTGATTCATGATCGCCGCACCGTCCACCAGCCAGCCGATGGCGCCGATGTCGGCCCAAGTGAGCGTCGGGTAGTTGAAGATGGTGGAGTACTTCGCGCGGCCCGAATGCAGCGCCTCGATCATCTCCTCGCGCGAGGTGCCGAGCGTCTCGGCGGCAGCATAGAGATAGAGCCCATGCCCGCCTTCGTCCTGCACCTTGGCAAGCAGGATGGCCTTGCGCCGCAGGTTGGGCGCGCGGGTGATCCAATTGCCTTCCGGCAGCATGCCGACGATTTCGGAGTGGGCGTGCTGGGATATCTGGCGCACCAGCGTCTTGCGATAGGCCTCCGGCATCCAGTCCTTGGGCTCGATGAAATCGTCGGCCGCCACGCGCGCCTCGAAGGCGGCGAGCTTTGCCGGGTCTTCATCGGCCAGCGAAACCGCTGCGGTTTTCTGGTTCTTGTCCTTGAGTTCGGTCGTGTACATCGGTCCTCCCGCCGTACTCCTATTATATGGGAACGAGCTGAGCGTTAAGGCGGCTCCAGCACCGGCTGGTTGAGGCTGCGGGACAGCCCCTGAAATTCCGCGATTTTCCGGCCGTCTGCGGTGGTGACGGCCACGGCATAGACGCCGGAGCGGCCGCTCAACGCCTGCTCGCGGGCTTCCGCCATCAACCGTTCGCCCGCCTTCGCCTGCGTCAGAAAGACGATGGAGGCGGCCTGGGCCACGGTGCTCACGTTGCGGGAGTTGCAGGCATAGGCGAAGGCGGTATCCGCCAGCGCGAAGATCATCCCGCCATGGGCGATGGCGTGACCGTTGAGCATGTCGGACCGGACCGTCATGGCAATGCGGGCGTAACCTTCCCGCGCTTCCTCGATTTCGATGCCCCACGCTGGTCCCGTG
>DATIEM010000097.1:0-37897 GCA_035455725.1 Rhizomicrobium sp.
GCCGCCATGCGCCACGAAAGCCCGGAAGACGCCGCCATCGATCTGGTGATCGAGGACGGCAGCCGCGTGGGCGTCGCCTACTTCCTGATGTCGGAAGACAACATCCGGCGCGAGCTTGCGCTGCCGTATGTCAGCTTCGGCTCCGATGAATCGGCGGAGGCGCCGGAAGGCGTGTTCCTGAAATCGCGTCCGCACCCGCGCGCCTACGGTAACTTCGTGCGGGTGATTGGGCACTACGCGCGCGACGAGAAGGTGATTCCGCTGGCGCAGGCGATCCGCAAACTGAGCGCGCTGCCGGCCTCCAACCTGTCGCTGCATGATCGGGGCATGCTGAAGGTGGGAGACTTCGCCGATGTGGTGGTGTTCGATCCCGCCACGGTTCAGGACCACGCCACCTACGATCATCCGCAGGAGTTTGCCACCGGCGTGCGCGAGGTGTTCGTCAACGGCATGGAGGCGCTGCGCAATGGCGAGCCGACCGGCGCGCATTCCGGCCGCTTCGTGCGCGGCCGCGCCTGGACCGGCTGGCCGGACGGCGGCTGCCGCAAATCCGCCGCTGACTGGAGCTGGGCGAAGAACTGAACAGAGGTGCTTCTAAAAGGGGTTGCCTTAGCGGGTAAGGGGTCTTACCTTCTTACTATGAATGCTCACGTATCTAAGCTCACCTCCAAGGCACAGACCGTCATTCCGAAAGCGGTGCGTGAAAAGCTCGGTCTGAAGCCGGGCGACCTGGTGCGTTATGTCTTTCAAGGCAAGCGCGTGGTGATTGAGCGCGCATTAAATGAGATTGAGGACGATCCGTTCGCCACATTCACCGAGTGGGCGAGCGAGGCCGATGAAGAAGCATATAAGTCGCTCTGACAAATGCGGTTTCAGCCCTTCGATATCGTCATCGTCCCATTCCCATATGCTGACCGTCTGGCAGAGAAGCGGCGCCCGGCCGTCGTTGTCAGCGCGCCTGCCGTCAGCGCGCGGTACAAGCTTGTTTGGCTTGCCATGATCACCAGCGCAGTCAATCCGCGCTGGGACTGTGATGTCCAGATCTCCGAGCTGGCGCCGACAGCGCTTCCCGCGCCCTCGCGCATCCGTCCGGTAAAGATCGCGACCGCCGATGTCGGGCGCATTGTGAAGCGCATCGGCAATCTCAGCGCCCGTGACACCAAAGCGCTGAAGAATGCGCTCACTTCTCTGGTCGCCAGTTAGGAGGCGATTCTAAATGCGCCGAGATGGCCCGGTCGCGCGCGACAGCACCGATCTGGGCTGCTGTCGGACGGCGGCTGCCGCAAATCCGCCGCCGACTGGACCTGGGCGAAGAACTGAACTGAGCTTCGCGGCGCTGACAGAGTGGGGAACAGGTCCGCTTTAAAGCGGAGGAGGCCAGCTAATTCTTAAGCGCCTCTTCTTTTCGATGCTGCGCAACCGATCCGCTATCCGCTGAATGCTCCAACCCAGCATAGCGAAAACAACGCACGCGGTCGCCACCAACGGCAAATCTCCAAAGAGGCTTGAAATTTTTTGAACACCAACCCAGCTCGACTGGGGGAGCGCAACAACATCCTTCGTCAGCAATGTTTGCCAGGCGCCGACGCGCAGCCAGACAACGAGTTCGTCGCCGAGCAGAAAGCAAACGGCCACCACGCCAATCGCGTAGAGCGAGTGAGCAAGGGTGCTCACACCAGTGGACAGGTCGAAGTGCTGCCTCATTTCCACATCGCCGTTTGCCAATCCTGCGTTGTCCACTCCCACGGCGGAGGCAGTGTCTTCGGGCATCCTTTTTTTGCGATTAACCCGCGTTGATCCGCGGCGGCCGCACTTTGCCTGTGGACCACGGGCACACGCGCAGCAACAATCATGCGTCTGGCCGCGAAAAATAGCAGCATTTGTTCACGGTATGTGCTTGACCAGCGGCGCTGGTTTTGCATACTGCGGCCATCTCCCGAATTGCGCCTGAAGCAAGCCGTTCGCGAAAACCGCGAACTTGGCTTCGTTACGGCCCTGTTCTGAGAGCCACCCCAAAATCCAACTGCAGGAAGGACAGCCATGACTGGTTTGTTTCCCCGCGCGGGTATCTAGCGCGCGCCTGCCCTCCCGCCCCAATCCTGATCTTGCTGCGCCCGGCAGAGAATGCCGCGCCTTGCGCTTTCAGCTGGGGAGCCGATCCAACCTGTCGCGGAAAAAGCGCGAGCCCCGGAGCCATGCCGAGGGGCCTCACGCGCATGTGCGACTCCCGGTGGCGAACGCGGACGAGCACGGTAAACCGGGATGAAAATTGAAAAATTTTGTCTCGCTGCGATGGACGCGCGAGGTGCGTCTTGAACGACCCAATTTCGTGAAAAATACCTATTCGGATTGGTGCGGAGATGGTGAGGCTTCGCCGTGCGGCGCCACCACAATGGTCTTGATGTTGACGAATTCGCGGATGCCGTAGCTGGAGAGCTCGCGGCCGTAGCCACTGTCCTTCACGCCGCCGAACGGCAGCTTGGGATCGGAGGAGACGGTGGCGTTGACGAACACCGAACCGGCCTCCACGCGATCCGCGGCCAGCCGCTCGCCCAGCTTGAGATCGCGGGTGAAGACGCCGCCGCCAAGTCCAAATTCGGAATCGTTGGCGATGCGCACCGCATCGTCTACGTCCTTGGCGACAATCACCGCGGCTACCGGCCCGAACATCTCTTCGTCGTAAGCCGGCTGACCGGGATGCACATCGCTGAGCACGGTCGGCGGATAGAACGCGCCCGGCCCTTCCGGCACTTCACCGCCGCACAGGGCTCGCGCGCCTTTGGCGATGCTTTTCGTCACCTGCTCGTGCAGCTCGTCGCGCAGGTCGCGCCGCGCCAGCGGGCCGACAGTCGTGTTCTCATCCAGCGGATCGTCGACCTTGGCTTTGCCCATTTGGGTGGCGAGCGCTTTCTCGAATTCGGACTTCAGTTGTTCGAGAACGATGAAGCGCTTGGCCGCGATGCAGCTTTGCCCGGAATTGACCAGCCGCCCTTTTGCGCAGGCCGCGGCCGTGAATTCGATATCGGCATCGGCAAGCACGAGGTAGGCGTCACTGCCGCCCAGCTCCAGCACGCACTTCTTCAGCGCGGCGCCGGCTTTGGCGGCGACATCGCGGCCTGCCGGCGTGCTGCCGGTGAGCGAAACGGCGCGCACGTGGCCGTGCGCGATCACCTCGCCCACCGCCCTGCTGCCGATCATCAGCGTACGAAAGAGATGCTCCGGAAAGCCTGCGTCGCGGAACAGCTGCTCCAGCGCCAGCGCACAGCCGGGCACATTGGAGGCATGCTTCAGCACGCCGGCGTTGCCCGCCATCAGCGCCGGCGCCGCGAAACGGATGACCTGCCAGAAGGGAAAATTCCACGGCATCACCGCCAGCACCACACCGATGGGGCGGAAGGCGACGAGGCTCTTGCGCGCGCCGGTCTCCACCACTTCGTCCGCCAGATAGCGCTCTGCATGCTCGGCGTAGTGATCGCACCCGGTGGCGCATTTCTGCGCCTCGGCGATGCCATCGCGAATGGGCTTTCCCATCTCCATCGCCATCAGCTCGCCGTACTCGCGCGCGCGCTCGCGCAGCAGGGCCGCGGCCTTGCGCATGTGCTCGGCGCGATGGGCGAAACTCGTTCCGCGCCATGCGAGGAACGCAGCGTGCGCCGCATCGATGGCGTCGTTGGTCTGCGCCGGATTCATCTCGTCGTAGCGCTGGATGGTTTCGCCGGTGGCGGGGTTGATCGCTTCCAATGCCATGAACAGTCTTTCCGTTCGTGCTTAGCTCACGCCGCCAAGCTTGCAGATATGGTTCCACTGCTGCGGCGTCACCGGCTGCACCGAAAGACGCGCCACCTTCACCAGAACCATGTCCTTTAGCGCCGGATCGGATTTGCACTGCGCCAGCGTTACAGGTCTCGGAACGTCACGGATCCCCTTGACCTCCACCAGACCGAACTTTCCCGTCTCGTCGGTGGGATCTTTTCTGTACTCGCCGATCACTTCGACTATTCCGACAATCCGCTTCTCCTCGCCCGTATGATAGAAGAAGCCCCGATCCCCCTTTTTCATCTCTTTCATGTTGCGCGCCGCCTGCCAGTTGCGAACGCCGCTCCATGGCTCGCCCTTCGCCCCGCGCGCCTTCTGCATCTCCCAGGAGAATTCCTCCGGCTCCGTCTTGAACAGCCAGTAATTCATCCCGGAGCTCTCAGACCATGAATGGATGCCATCGCGCCATCCGCCCTCCACCAGCCGCGGCAGCCCGCGGTAGGCGGAATTGCTAAAAGCGCAATCACCAAGGCAGAGCGGATGAAATTTTTAAGCGGATGAGACATCGAATTCCTGGGTGGCCACGGCCGGCCGCATACCACTCGCGCCGCACGGGCGGCAAGCTGCTCAGAACTGCGCGTCGATGGGATTGAAGGTGGGCTTCCAGGGCCGCACCTCCGAATGCGCGAAGAGGCCCGCCTCCACATACGGATCGCCCGCGTGCCAGGCGCGCGCGCTTTCCAGATCGGCGGCTTCGAAGATGATCAGGCTGCCTGCCATCTCGCCCTGCGGATCGAGAAACGGTCCACCGAGCTTGATGACTCCACTCTCGCGCGCATAGGCGAAGTGCGCCTCGCGCGTGGCCTTGCGGAGACTGAGGGAATTAGGCTTGTCGGTGGCGATGACGACGAACAGCATGGCTTCTCCTATTCGGCTTTGAGGGGACGGCTCATCAGCCGCGGAATCGCGGCGTCCAGCGAAAGCGAACCGTCCAGGATAAAGGCGGTGGTTTCGGCGACGGGCAATTCGATCCCCAGCGTGCCCGCGCGGGCGAGCAGCGCCGGCGCCGTGGCAACACCTTCGGCCAGCGGATGCCCCTTGACGTCGAGCTCAGCGCGACTGATGCCTTTGCCGATCGCGAGACCGAAGGAGAAATTGCGCGAGGTTGGGCTGGTGGCGGTGAGCACCAAATCACCGAGGCCCGAAAGTCCCATCAGGGTTTCGCTGCGGGCGCCCAGCGCTTCGCCCAAGCGCCCCAGTTCCGAAAAGCTGCGTGCCAGCAACGCGGCCCGCGCGCTTTCGCCAAGGCCCATGCCGATCACAATGCCGCAGGCAATGGCGTAAACATTCTTGGCCGCGCCGCCGAGCGCCACGCCCGTCACATCGTCGCTGGCGTAGGGGCGAAAACTGCCCTGGCCGAGCGCCGATTGCAGGCGCTGCGCAACATCGAGCTGCGCCGCAATCGTAACCGCCGTCGGCAGGCCCGCCGCCACATCGCACGCGAAGCCGGGTCCGGAGAGAACGGCAATTTGTCTGGCGGCGAAGAACTCCGCCAGGACTTCGCTCATCAGCTTGCCGCTGCCGCGCTCGATCCCCTTGGCGCAAATCACCAGCGGTGTGCCTGGGCTCACCCGTGACTTCAGCTGCGTCATCCAGGCACGCAGATGCTGCGCCGGAATAACCAGCAGCAGCGCGTCGGCGGCTCCCGCGATGTCCAGTCTGAAGGTCGGAGCAATGCCGAGCGGCAGGGGTACGCCGGCCAGATATCGCCGGTTTTCGTGTTCCGTCTGGATGGCATCCACCAACTCAGGGTCGCGGGCCCACAGACTGACGTGCCGGCCGGCGCGGGCTGCGGCCAAGGCAAGCGCTGTCCCCCAGCTGCCAGCCCCGATCACTCCAATATGATTGTAAGCCTCTGAATTCACGGAACAATCGCCTGTCGCGTCAGTTTTATTGCAGATGCGAACAGTGAATATTTCATTGATCGTTCAGGAAGCATGGATAAAGCTTTCCCCATGAGCAAGGACGCGGTCCGCGACCGGATCATCCAGGCTGCCAAGTGCCGGTTTTCGCATTTCGGCTACGGCAAAACCACCATGGCCGAGGTGGCAGGCGACTGTTCCATGTCACCCGGCAATCTCTACCGGTTTTTCCCCGGCAAGCTGGATATCGCCGAGGCCATCGCCACCGAAGATTACGAGAACCACCTCAATCACCTGCGCAAGCTGGCGCTGGCGCCCGGCAAAAGCGCGCGGGAACGTCTTCACGACCTGCTCTTCGAGGAACTGCGCCGCACTTACAACAAGCTCGAGAAAGATCCTCGGGCGCTCGAGATGGCCCAGGTGATCGCGCACCAGCGGCCGCAATTCGCCAACTGGATGCTGGCCAATGAGCGCAAAATCCTGGTCGAGCTGATGGACGAGGCGGAGCGTCGCGGCGAATTCCTGCCGCCGCTCGACAAGGAACTGACGGCCGAGATGATTCAGTCCGCGACCATGAAGTTCCGCTATCCCCAGCTGTGGTCCAAGCTCACCCTGCCCAAACTGGAGCGGGAACTGGAGGGCGTGCTCAAGCTCCTGACCGACGGACTGTGCCCGCGCCGTGCACAAGCGGCACAGCAGCAGAGCGCCGCGTGATCTTCAATTTGCCCCAAACGGTTTTTATCTGAGCGCCATGCGTACCCTGTCTCCAGCCGCTGCCGTCCTGCTGATCTGCCTTGCGCCAGCGTGGGGCGCGCCTTCCAAACAGGATTTGGCAGACCTCGACCGCATCAGCGCGGCGCTAAACGCGATTCACACGCTGAAGGGCGATTTCACGCAGCTCGATCCCAACGGCGCCGTCGAACATGGCGAGGTCTATATCCAGAAGCCGGGCAAGATGCGCTTCGAGTACGCGCCGCCTAGCACGCTGCTGGTGGTGAGCGACGGCATCGATGTGGCGGTGTTCAACAAAAAGCTGAACACGGCGGACCGTTATCCGCTGTCCACCACGCCGCTGAACCTGCTGCTGTCGGATCATGTGAATTTGCGCGAAAGCAAATACGTGGTGGGGATTGAGCGCCAGCCGGGCCAGATCGTGGTGCATGCCCGCTCGAACGACCGGCGCATGACAGGCAACATCACCATCGTGTTCTCCGATCCTGGCCTGCAGCTGAAGCAGTGGACCGTGGTGGATGCGCAAGGGCTCTCGACCACGGTCAGCCTGGGAAACATGCAGACCGGCGTGGCGCTGCAACCGGCACTGTTCCTGACGCATGGGTGAACCCTTGCGAATCGCGCACCGCTTCCACATGAATCCTGCTGCTGAATTGACGCGGTAAAAAATGCATACGCCCGTTATCGGCATTCCCTGCGATTACCGGATGGTCGGCCACCATCCCTTTCACATGGCCGGCGACAAATACGTCTGTGCCGTGCGCGAAAGCACCGGCGCGGTGACGGTTCTCCTTCCATCCCTCTCGGAGCCCATTCCATCGGAGGACATTCTGGCGAGGGTCGATGGCCTCTTGTTCACCGGCTCCCCCTCAAATGTGGCCCCCCGGCATTACAATGGCGCGGCGGCTCGGGACGGCGTGCTTTCGGATGAAAACCGCGATGCGACCACGCTTCCGCTGCTGCGCGCGGCAATTGCCGCCGGCACGCCCCTCATCTGCCTCTGCCGCGGCTTCCAGGAACTGAACGTGGCGATGGGCGGCACCTTGCACCAGCATGTGCAGGAGCTTCCCGGCCGCATCGACCATCGCGAAAACCACGAGGCCCCGCTTGAGGAACAGTACGGACCCGCGCACGAGGTCCGCGTTCTGCCCGGTGGGCTGCTTGCGCGCATTGTGCAGGAGCCGCGCTTTCAGGTGAACTCGCTGCATTCACAGGGCATCGACCGCCTTGCGCCCCCGCTGCACGCCGATGCCATCGCGCCGGACGAAACCATCGAGGCGGTTTCCCTGCCGGGTGCCAGAGGCTTCGTGCTGGGGCTGCAGTGGCATCCCGAATGGCGCTGGCGCGAAAACCCGGTGAGCCGCCGGATCTTCTCGGCTTTCGCCGCGGCGGTGCAGACATACGCCACGGGGCGGTAAGGGGCCGTCTCGGGCATTGCGGTGATTTCACTGCGGCCGCTACCCTGTTCCGCTAGAACGTCACCATGAAATATCGTACGACCCCAGCAATTCTGGCAATCATCTGCGCCTTCGCGCTGTGCGGCTTTACGGCGCCGCAGCCGAAACGGACGCCGCCGCCAACCGCGCCGCCGATCCCGGTCTCCACAGTGTCCGCCACCCTGAAAATTTCCGGCGACGATCTCATTGCAATGCTGAACGAGCGCACGAAAACGCAGCTGGCCAAGGTGGAGGGGCAGGACGTCAACTGCGTCATCCAGAAATGTCAGCTCAATCTTTTGGCCACGCGCACCGGCGCGATTACCGGGCGTCCCACCGGCTCTGGCATGGCCCTGAAGCTGCCGTTCGCCCTGCACGCGCAGCTCTCTTTCGACTCGAAATACCTGAAGACCGGCGGCGATGCGGTGGCGCAAGGGGAAGCCGACGCCACCACGCAACTCAAGCTGGGGCGCGACTGGCGCATGGCCGCGCATACCGAAGGCGAAGTCCATCTGTCGAACGCCAACCTCAAACTCGGCCCACTGAAGATGAGCGTGACCGAGCTGTGGAACAACAATTCCGACCAGCTCTCGACGCCCATTTTCAAGGCTATCGACAAGCGCATCGCTGCCGCCTTCAGGCTGCGGGGACAGGCGGAGAAGATGTGGCGGCGCCTGCAGCAGCCGACCCGGATTGGCAAGAATCCCGATACCTGGCTGGTGATGGCGCCGCAGCGGCTGCGGGTTACACCGTTAAAAACTGAAGATGGCGCGCTGGTCGTCTCGCTCGCGGCTGAGGTGCGGGCCCGCGCTGCTGTGGGCAGCCAGCCAGCCGCACCTGCGGCTTTCGCAAAGCTCCCTCCGCCGGAGACACTGGATGCACCTTCCAACACCTTTCAGGCTGCGGTGCCAGTGACGCTCACCTATTCGGATGCGGCGCGGCTGGCGATGGAGCAATTGAAAAAGAAGCCGTTGCGCGCGGCAGGCATCAACCTGAACATCGACAAAATGCAGATTTTGCCTTCGGGCCAGGACTTGGTCGTGCAAACGCATTTCTGCGTGGCCAACAAATGGGATTTCACCCATCTGCTGGATTCCTGCGGCGACGTTTACCTTCGCGGAACTCCGCACTTCGACGCACATAGCGGAAAGCTCGCTATTGCCAATTTACACTACGACGTTGCCAGCCAGAACCTGATGCTGCGCGTCACCCGCGCCTTGGCCGGAGACGCGTTCAGCAAGGCTTTGCAGCCGCATCTGGTGTTCGATGAATCGCGCGATATTGCCAGGCTAAAGGCCGGCATCATCAACGCGCTGGCCAAACCGCAGGGCCGCGGCATTCTTCTCAGTGGACATATTTCTTCCTTTGGCGATCCGAAACTCAGCTGGACCAAAGACGGGTTTCTTGCCCTTTTGACCGCCAAGGGGACGGTATCTGCGGACCTGAACCTGAAGCAGCCGCTCTGACCGAGCCCCGTGCGGCATTTCCGAATGTTATTCCGTCCAATCGGGAACCGAGCCGCGTGCGCGGCTTTCCTTATTCACTATCGGGAGAGACGCGATGAAAGCCCTCGTTTGGCACGGGAAGGAAGACATTCGCTGCGATACCGTCACCGATCCGGAGATCGAGGACGAACGCGATGCCATCATAAGAGTCACGAGTTGCGCCATTTGCGGCTCCGACCTGCACCTTTTTCACAACCTGATCCCTGCCATGCTGCCGGGGGATATCATGGGCCACGAAACGATGGGGGAGGTCGTCGAGGTCGGCAGCGGCATTAATGGAAAGCTGAAGAAGGGCGATCGCATCGTGGTGCCCTTCACCATTTTTTGCGGCGAATGCGAGCAGTGCCGGCGCGGGAACTATTCGTGCTGCGAAACGACAAATCGCAAAAAAGAACTGGCAGAGAAGGTGTTCGGCCACACGATGGCGGGCCTCTTCGGTTACACGCACCTCACGGGCGGCTATCCGGGCGGCCAGGCAGAGTATCTGCGCGTGCCGTATGCCGACACCACGCACATCAAGGTGCCCGAGGGCCTGTCGGATGAGCAGCTGCTGTTCCTGAGCGATATTTTGCCGACCGGCTGGCAGGCGGCGGTACAATGCGACATCGAGCCGACCGACACCGTAGCCATTTGGGGCTGCGGCCCCGTGGGGCAGATGGCGATCCGAAGCGCAGTGCTGCTGGGGGCAAAGCAGGTCATCGCTATCGATTGTCTGCCGGAGCGGCTTGGAATGGCCGAAGCCGGCGGCGCCGTTCCCGTCAACTTTCTGGAAGAGAGCGTGATCGGGCGTTTGAACGAACTGACTGACGGCAAGGGGCCGGAGAAGTGCATTGACGCGACCGGCACCGAATCTCATGTCAGCTTCGCGCAGCCGGACACGATCCTGGACCGCGCCAAGCAGATGATGATGCTGGAAAACGATCGTCCGCACGTCATTCGCGAGATGGCCTACGTCTGCAGACCAGGCGGCATTCTCTCGATCCCGGGCGTGTATCTCGGCCTCGATGACAAGATTCCGATGGGTCACATCATGAACAAGGGCCTCACGATCCGTACCGGGCAAACCCATGTGAACCGTTGGACCGACGACCTGCTGCGGCGCATTGAGGACGGCCAGATCGATCCTTCGTTCGTCATTACTCACACCATGAATCTCGAGGACGGACCTGAGATGTACAAGGTGTTCCGCGACAAGCAGGACAGCTGCATCAAGGTCGTGCTCAAGCCCTGATCGGGAGAACACCATGTCGTATATCACGGACCTCACGACGAAAATCTCGCGCTCCGAAGGCGATCCAAAGATTATTAGCACAGGGCCGAGTTCGCTCTCCGCAGCTGACAAATTGGGCAAGGCTCTGGGCTGGTTCAGCTTCGGGCTCGGACTGGCTGAACTGATCGCGCCCGGTCAGATCACGCGCGCGCTTGGCATGGAAGGCAAGGAGACGCTGGTGCGGGCCTATGGCGCGCGCGAAATCGGCGCCGGCATGTTGTGCCTTTCTATCGATAGACAACTCGGCTTGTGGAACCGGGTGGTGGGGGACGGCATCGACGTTGCCACTCTCCTCACCGGCATGCGCAGCAACAACCCCAAACGCGACAACGTGATGCTCGCGCTGGCGGTGGTGCTGGGTGTCACCGCATTGGATGTGTTGGCGGCGCAAACAACCACCAGGCGCCATAGGCGGAATGGCGCGGAGCCGCGGCGCTACCGCGACCGGAGCGGCTATCCGAAAGGCCTCCAGCAGTCGCGTGGCGCCGCCCGCGACATGGCACACGCGATGGCGCCTGCGTCCACGCGAGCTCTGACTCACAAAAACAGTTCGCACATCTCGGCATAGAGGTCAGTGCAGTCATCCGACGGCAGGGGTGGACCTTCGCGCATGATGCGCGATTAGCGCGAAGGGAATACACAGCAACCCTAGCCCGAGTGCGACCAGTCCGCCGCGATAATCCGCAGCTGTGAACAGCACGACCAGCGACGCATCGACCGCGACGGGAATCGCCGGCAAGATCGGATAGCCCACCGCACGATATGGGCGAGGAAGCTGAGGCTCTCTCACGCGAAGAATCCAGAAGGCGAGATCGGCCAGCAGTCCAACCGCTGCGTTCAGCGTGGCGATGAGTCCAAAGACCAGCGCAAATCCGCCGCTTGCCGCTAGCGCAAGTGTGCCGGCCGCGGTCATCAGGTAGGCGATATACGGGCTTCCGCCGGCATTTACTGTCGTGAACATCCGCGGCAGGAGACGGTCGCTTCCCAGGGCAAACAGAATGCGCGGCGCTGCCATGATACAGGCGTTGCTGCAGCTCGCCACCGTAATCAGTGCGCCAAGCGCAAACAGCATTCCTGGAATGCTGCCGCCGACTTTCGAGAGCACCAGAGAGAAGGGTAGAGGCGAGGACGCAACGCCTGCCGGCGATAGTGCCTGCAACAATGCCCAGTTCACGCCAACGTAGAGCAGAGCGGTTACAAGAATTCCGAAAAACAATGCCCGCGGGATTGCTCTTCCGGGCTCTGCGTTTTCGGCCGTGAAGTAGGCTGGAGTCGCCCAGCCCGCATAGGCGCCCATGACCAACTGATAGGCGAGAATGAGGTTCGCCCACTTGAAGGCGGCTGGGGACGACAGCACCGTTTGCGGTTCAGCCGGCGCAACAACGATCACTGCTGCGACAATGAAAACGAGCAGCAGCGCCGCCTTTGTAAAGCTGGTTAGCTCCTGTACTGCGCGGCCTTCCCGCAAGCCCGTAATGTTCGCTATGTAGAGTGCGATCTGCAGGGACAGCGCCACCGCAATCTTGTGCGTGGCGGCAGCTGGCACGAGCAGCGGCAGGACCTCGGCGAAGGAAACGGAGGCCGCCGCGGCGCCCGCGAGATTGGAAAGCCAGTCGCCCCAGCCGACCACCAGTCCGAAAACATTACCCATCGTGCGATGCACGTAATTGTAGGCGCCGCCGGTTCGAGGAATGGCCGTCGCCAGTTCAGCAAACAGATTGGCGGCAAGCGACACCTGGATCGCGCCCAAGACCCACAGCCCGATGATGAGTCCGATGCCTGGCACTTCACCCGCGATAATGCTGGGGGACCGCAGGATGCCCGAGCCGATGATCTGGCCGATGGCAACCGCAACCCCGAAGGTGACGCCGAGAATTTTAAGAAGGTGATGCCGCGGATGCGCCTTCCCGCCCGCCACTGCAATATCCAAAAAGGCGCCCTCCAAGCCCTGCTCGCAGTCTTGGACCAGAATGATGAAAAAGAGAAGTTTTGCGGACGGTCCTCCTGCTTCTTAGCTCAGGACGCGTTACGCGCAACCCAGTTCGCGAATGCGTCCATAAAACTCTTGAGAAATTTCCGGGTGCTCTCGTTGGTCAGTTTGCCATTGTCATCGAACAGCGAGGCGCAATTTCCGATGTAGGCTTCCGGCTGTTGCATCGCCGGCATGTTGAGGAATACCAGCGACTGGCGGAGGTGATGATTGGCGCCGAAGCCGCCGATAGCGCCGGGTGAAACGCTGATCACGCCGGCGGGCTTGCCGTTCCACGCGCTCTGGCCATAGGGCCGCGAGCCGACATCGATTGCGTTCTTGAGGACGCCGGGTACGGAGCGATTGTATTCCGGCGTGACAAACAGCACGGCAGCGGCGCGCCGGATACGCTCGCGAAACACCGTCCATTGCGCCGGCGGCTTGTCGGCATCCAGGTCCTGATCGTAGAGCGGCAGGTCCGCGATATCGACAATCTCCAGCTCCAGGGATTGCGGTGCTAGGTCAATCAGCGCCTGTGCGGTCATTCGGTTGAAAGAGCCCTTGCGCAGGCTTCCAACCAGAACAGCCACATCACGCATGTCAGCCATTTCCTTTTCTCCGCCTGAATCACGGTGCAACGTCCGTTTGCGGAAACCGTTGCACCTATCCTACCGCAAGGCCTGCTCTAGATCGGCGATCAGGTCATCGGCGTCTTCCACCCCGCAGGATAGACGGACCAGCGAATCCGAAATGCCGAGAAAGTCCCGCTTTTCGGGCGGCACGGAAGCATGTGTCATGATAGCGGGATGTTCGATAAGCGATTCCACCCCGCCCAGCGATTCCGCAAGGGTAAAAAGCCGGCAGCGTTCGAGGAATCGCTTCGTGCCGGCGAGTTCCCGCTTCAACACGACCGTAACAATGCCTCCAAAAGCCGCCATCTGCTTTTTGGCGAGCGTGTGCTGCGGATGCGATTCCAGCCCCGGATAGATCACGCGCGCAACGTCGCTTTTTCTGGCCTCGAGCCATTGCGCGATCTTCAGCGCGTTGGCGCAATGCCGCTCCATCCTCAGCGCCAACGTTTTCAGCCCACGTAGCGCAAGGAACGAGTCGAATGGGCCGGCAATGGCGCCGACGGCGTTCTGCAGAAAGCGCAGCCGCTCGGCCAATTCCTTGTTTTCGCCGACGATGGCGCAGCCGTTCACCACATCGGAATGGCCATTGAGATATTTGGTGGTGGAATGCACCACGATATCGAAGCCGTGTTCCAGCGGCCGCTGCACATATGGCGAGGCGAAGGTGTTGTCGGCCACCGCAAGCGTGCGAGCCTTCTTCGCCAGCGCAGCGATAGCAGAAAGGTCGGCCAGCTTAAGCAGCGGATTGGTCGGAGTTTCTACCCAGATCATCTTGGTTTCGGGGCGCAGCGCGCGTTCCAGATTCACGGTATCGCTCATGTCGACGAAGTCGAATGAGAGGCCGGCGCTTCCCTTTCGTACCGCCTCGAACAGGCGGAACGTGCCGCCATACACATCGTCGCTGACGACCACATGATCGCCAGTCTGCAGCAGGTCGAGCACCGTGGCTTCAGCGGCAAGTCCACTGGCGAAAGCAAACCCCTCCGTGCCGCTTTCCAAATCAGCGATGCAGCGCTCGAACGCCTGTCGCGTCGGGTTTTGCGAGCGCGAATATTCGTAGCCCTTGTGCATGCCTGGGCTTTCCTGCGCGTAGGTGCTCGAAGCATAAATCGGCACCATCACGGCTCCGGTGGTGGGATCGGGATGCTGGCCGGCATGAATGGTGCGCGTGCCGAAGGCGAGCCGGTTGTGACCGGGTTTTCCACTCATGGACTGAGCCGCAGGTAATTGATGAGATCAACACGGGTGATAAGACCGACGAACTTTTGCCCCTCGACCACAATGGCAACTTCGTTGCGCTCGAAGATCGGCGGCAGCACATCCATTTTATCGGTTACCTGCACGGTGTGCAGCCGAGCCGTCATCGCCGTGCGCACGGGATCCTTGAACTGCTGCGCCCGGAATTCGTCATGACCCTCGACGTGAGAGAGGATGTCGCTTTCATCGATAATGCCGACGATGCGGCCGTCCTTCAGGACCGGCAGCTGCGAAACATCGGAGGCCCGCATGCGGTTGTAGGCGACCATCAGCGAATCGTCCGGCGAGACCGTGACCGTACCTCCGGATTCATAGGGACGGGTGATAAGATCGGTGAGATTGCCGGTGAGCTTGCGATCGGCGAGACCCTGCTCGATCACCCAGAAATCGTTGAACACCTTCGACAGGTATTTGTTGCCGCTATCGGGCACGAGCGTAACTACCCGCTTCGGGCTTGTCTGTTGCCGGCAATAGCGCAAGGCGCCCGCGAGCAGCGTGCCGGAGGAGGAGCCGCCGAGAATGCCTTCTTTCGCCAGCAGGGCGCGCGCGGTTTCAACGCTTTCCTTGTCGGTTATAGAATAGGCTTCCTTCACCAGCGAGAGATCGCAGTTGGGCGGCACGAAATCCTCTCCGATGCCTTCTACCGTCCAAGAGCCGGCCTCGGTCATTCTGCCCGTCTTGATCAGCGGTGTGAGCACGGAGCCTGCGGGGTCTGCCAGCACCATTTCGGTTTGCGGCGACACGCGACGGAAGAAACGGCCCAGACCCGATAGCGTGCCGCCGCTGCCAACGCCGACCACAACCGCATCCACCCGGTGTTCCATCTGCTCCCAGATTTCCGGGCCGGTCGTGGTTTCGTGCGCCAGCGGGTTGGCCGGATTGGCGAACTGATTGGCATAGAAGGCGCCGGTCTCATCGGCGATTCGCTGGGCCATGTCCTGATAGTATTCCGGATGTCCTTTGCCGACGTCTGAGCGCGTGATGCGCACATCCACACCCATGGCGCGCAGGTGCTGGATCTTTTCACGCGCCATCTTGTCCGGCACGATGAGGATGAGCTTGTAGCCTTTCAGCAGCCCAACCTGCGCAAGCCCAAGGCCGGTATTGCCCGCGGTGGCCTCGACAATTGTGCCGCCCGGCTTGAGCCGTCCATCCTTCTCGGCCGCTTCGATCATGGATTTGCCGATGCGGTCCTTGATCGAGCCGCCGGGATTCTGGCTTTCGAGCTTGACGAATATCCGGCAATCGCCGGTCTCGAAATGCGTGAGTTCGAGGATAGGCGTGTTGCCGATCAGATCGAGTGCGGATTGGAAGGCGCGATTGCTCTGGGCCATATTGGGCTTCTGGTCTGGAGGATCAAGATAACCGGTCACCGGCCCGAAATACCACCCAAACCGGCGGATGTCGCGTCAGTAGCAGCTTCAGCCAAAAAGCAGGGGCGATGACGGCGCACGACCTTCGTCCGCCACCCCACCAGTGTCATTTCACCGCCTCGCCCAAACAGAACACTGAGAACAGATTCTTGGAGATCGGCCGCTTCTGTGCAATTCGTGAGCGCGCGGCAAAGAGCCCCGATCAACTTTAATGTCTGCGCAGGAACAGGACAAATCTGTGGCCCGGATGAATTTCACCAGCGACAATGCTTACGGCGCCGCGCCGGAGATTCTTGAAGCGCTCGCGGGAGCAAATGCCGGCGCCGCCGCCTCCTATGGCGAGGACGAGAACACCGCTGCGCTGCAGAGCACGTTTTCGGAGCTGTTCGAGCGCGATGTGGCCGTATATCCGGTCCTTACCGGAACCGCCGCCAACGGGCTGGCGCTTTCGACCTTTGCGCCGCCCTACGGAGCAATCTTTTGTCATGAGGAGAGTCACATCGCGGTCGATGAATGCGGCGCGCCTGAATTCTTCTCGGGCGGGGCAAGGCTGGTGTCTCTGCCGGGAGCCAGCGGCAAAATCACGCCGCAGGCGATCGAATCGGTCCTCCCGCTTTACCGGCGTGGCGTACACAGCCCCAAACCGTCGGTCATAAGCATCACACAGGCGACAGAACGCGGGACCATATACTCCGCGGACGAAATCGAAACGCTGGCGCGACTCGCGAGCCGCGAAGGCATGGGACTGCACATGGACGGTGCGCGGTTCGCCAACGCGGTTGCGTTTCTCGGCTGCACGCCGGCGGAGATCACCTGGAAGGCCGGTGTCGAAGTCCTGTCCTTCGGCGCCAGCAAGAACGGAGCGCTTTGCGCCGAAGCTGTTGTCTTTTTCGATCGGGCCATGGCTGGGGATTTCGAGTACCGCCGTAAACGCGCAGGACACCTCGTCTCTAAGATGCGCTTCGTTTCTGCGCAGCTGCTTGCGTATGTGAGGAATGACCGCTGGCTCGAATGGGCGCGGCGCGCCAATACCCTGGCGCAGAATCTGGCCTGTGAGCTTTCCGCGTCGCGCGATGCACAGGTTGCGGAGCCGCCAGCAGCCAACGAGGTGTTCGCTTATCTAACGAATGCAAGAGTAAAGGCGCTCAGGGCGGCGGGCGTGCAGTTCTACGATTGGGAAAAGGCTGGTGATCGCACCCTCTGCCGGTTCGTGCTGTCATCCCTGACCCCGAACGAGGATGTCACAAAGCTCGTTAAGCTGGTGCAAAGCTGAAGTGTCTCTTCATCGGCCGTTTAACTTCCTGAATGTCAGTAACATTTGTCGGAAATTAGGTTTCCTTTTCGGCGTTCAGTGCGCATGACCTTAACTATTCGCCAATGCGAATGACCCAATCCGCTTCTTGCGCGTTATTTCACCAGGAGGGAGCGCAGCAAAGGAGGTTCATCATGAAGCTGCTTGGCAAGGCCGCGCTCGCCGCATTGGGTCTGAGCGCCGCGGTGGCGGCGACAACCGTCCCAGCGGATGCGCGCGTTGTGGTAGGCGTCGGAATCGGCGTGCCTGCCTATGGGTACGGTTACGGCTATCCTTACTACGGCTATCCGTACTATGGATATGGTTATGCGCCGGTAGTTTACGGCGGGTACTGGGGACCTCGCTATTACTGGCACGGTCGGTATTGGCATCGCCCATACTGGCACCGCGGCTGGCGGCGCTGGTAAGACAATCTACAAGCGAACAGTCCCGGAGAAATCCGGGGCTGTTTTCATTTGTGCCCAGCTTGTCAGATGCGCCCAATCAGACTGAGCGTCCCCTCTTGTGAAACCGATCCGTTGTTGCCACGCAGGTAGTCGTAGTTGATCCCAATGGACCATGCGCCGGTGGTCGCCGCGACGCTTCCCCCGAGGACCACATTCCCGCGGTCCGGATCGGGGCCGGATATTGTAAACTGGGTGCCCGGAGTGCCCGCGAAAGCGGCAGTGACCTTCTCCGCGTTGCTGAGGAAATCGAAGCGGTAGCCTGCACGGGCTTCGGGCTGCAGATAAAAATCTCCAAGATTGAGATCCTGCCGGACATTGAGCCCGCCGAATATGCGTGCGGAGTCGTAGTACACGGGCTTTACTGCGAGGTCGAAGGCATCGCCGCCTCCGCCGGTCTGCCCGCCGCCGTGCTCCGTGTAGCCTTCCTCCCGCCCCAGCAATCCATCGACACTGATTAACGGTGTGAAAATCGTGCTCCCGCTCGTAAGGATCGCGCCGGTGGTTGCGCCTATTGCACCGAGCGCCGTGGCACGCTTGCCCTCTGCGACCCGGGTGACATCGTCCACCTGCAGGACGCGCTTGCCGTCAAGCTGACCCACGCCAGCGCTCACTTGGGTGTCCAGGAACAGTCCGCGGCCTCGCCAGTCCGTATATCCGGTCAGCAGCGCCCACTTGCTGTTCGTCTTGCTGGTGCGCGGCTGCTTTTCGTCGATGTCGCCGGAGTAAAAGCTCAGCGCGCCACCGTATCGCCCGTTCGCCGGATCGCCGCCGTCGGCGCCGAGCACAAAACCAAAGCCGCTGTCGCGGTATCCAATGGTCCCGCTGCCGGTTCCTGCATCGGCGTTCAGGTTGATATCGAACTCCTGCCCCCAAAGCGTCGTGTCGCCCGGCTGCCCGGCATACATGCGTAAAGCCCGCTGGCGCGCACCGACTGGACCGGTCGCCTGATCTGTCAGCGCGACTGCCAGCGCGCGTGACCCGCCGGTTACGTTGGGCGCAAACTGCGAGTAAATACCTTGGTACAGCGTCTGGCCTTCCTGCTGTGTAAGCGGAATACCGTTCACGGGAGCACCCGCCTGAATCACCGCCGCCCCCAATTCATCGTCGGTGGCCAATGCCTGATTGGCGAGCGGGAACATTTTAAGCGCATAGCCGGTCAGGCCGATTTCCTGCGCGCTCTTGGGGGTAAGGTTCAAGACGAGCTGACTGCGCGTATTGCTGTTGTCTACGGTCAGGCATTGCTGATCCCCGTTCTCGAACAGGAACGGAACCTGTGGGCAGATTTGCGTCTGGAGATTCAGAAGACTCAGCTGCAGGTCGTTCAGCGGGGCATCGATGAGAATAAATTGCGACGGCTCTCCGGGCGCCTGCCCCGCGAGGAAGCCGCCGAATGACAGATTGAGAATGGCTTGGGGATTCAGGGTCACCAGATTTGTCGCAGTGACAATCCCGCCCGCGTTCGGATTGGCGGAAAGATTGTAGGTTTGCGAGAGCGTCAGACCCAGTGTGCCGCCGGCGCCGATCGTCATCTGATTTACGTTGAAGCGCTGGTCCAGATCGGTGGAATCGTTCGTGATCGTAACGGCGCCCCCGGAGTTGACGAGTACGTCGAGCCGGCCTGCTGCGCGATCCGTAATGGCGCCCGCCACGGTGGCGTGATCGTCGACTTCCAGGTAATCGTCGCTGCTTGTGCCGCTGGTACCTCCGAATGAAATATTACCGGTGATGGTGGCGGCCTGATCCACTGTGCCGTGGACCAAAATGCGATCCGCAGCCACTCCGGTCACAATGTCACCGGTGATGGTGCCCGAATTGTCGATACTGGTATCCTGTTGCGCAACGCCCATATCGATTGCGACGGTGACCTGCGACTTGTCGTCCAGCGTCGTGGCGAAAGCGCCGATGCTGCCGGAATTGTCTACCTCCGTCAGCGTTCCGGACTGATCCCAGATCGCCCGCGACGTAAGCCCTGAGATGGTGGTATCGGAAATGATCGTATCGGCAGAGATCGTGCCCTGGTTTACGATCCTTTGGAGGGTTGCACCTGAATCGATGCGGATCGCAATGGCCGAGCCTCCAATGGCACTGCCCTGATATTCCGCAGTGATAGCCCCAGGGCTCGCGCTGTTCTGGTTTGAATTGAAAAGGACCGGTAGGACGGCGCCGGAACCGAACCACATGCTGGTGACTGGCAGACTGGCCTGCTGCTTGTCATCGCCCTTTCCTGAGGCCGAAATAGTGCCGGAGTTGAACAATCCTCCGACCAGGATCGTGGAGAACGAGCCCGCCCCCTGGATGCGGACATCGGTGACCTCGGGCTGATCCACATTGGCTATGGAAGTCGTGATCTGCCCACGATTGATGAAGCTGTATGGTCCTTCCGGCAGCGCGGGATTGTAGACACCGATCTGGATGTCGCCCGTGGCTGTTGCCCCGTCCGCTGTTGGAGAAATCAGAAGGACCGGCTGTACACCGTTTCCCTGAATCTGGGCCGCGACGGTGGTGTCGCCGGGACTTTGCGGACCATTGTTGAGAATGCCTTGACCAATGCTGGCCGCTATGGCCACCGCCGAAGAACCGACGGGATTGGATGTTGTGCCGCTCGGGCTCGTCGTCCCGAGCGCGAAGATATTACCGCTGTTGGTGAAATTTCCGCCGACTCCACCCAGCAGAACGATGCCCTGGGCACCTTCGCCGGTCGCCGAAATGGCTTGGCTGCTTTCGATGGTAAGGTTTCCCGCAAGAGCGTTTGCAGTGTCGTTTGCGTCAATGAGGATACCGACCGTATTTCCGCCACTCGTCGATTTGGGATCAGTGGGTGCGACCGAGATGCCGCCGCCGATATCGAGATTGCCGTCGAGGATGGAATTGGGACCGATATGAATGCCGACGGAGCCATCACCCGTCAGATTGATAGACCCGCCCGTAGCGATGCTCAGATCTCCAACCATACTCGCAGGAGCATCCGCATTGCCGCCGATGAAAATGCCGGTCATGCCAGTGCCGCTGGACATTGTGACCTCACCGGCAAGAGTGATCGGCCCATTCAGCGTGGTGTTGTCGCCTATTTTGATGCCGGTGGCGTTGTCACCCGTGAGCGTAAGCTTCGACCCGGATTCAAGGTTGATACCGCCATTGAATATACCAGTGGAATCGCCGTTCGCGATGCCGGCCAGAATGCCTGTCTTGCCGGTTCCGGAACCGGTCAGGTCCACAGTGCCGGTGCTGTCAAAAGCGGTGGCGGTCGAGCCTGGCCCGTTTCCGGCTGCTGTTGCGTCCAGCCGCACCCCGATCGCGTCGTCCGTGCCGATGTTGCTGATGGTGCCCTGATTGGTAACCGTGTTGGGCGAGTCGATCTCCACCGCAGGGCCGGCCGTCGTCACCACCACGGATCCCGCAGACTCGATCAGAATATCGCCGGGAGATCCGTTCGCGGCCGTGCTTGTCTGGACCTGCTGGGTGACCTTGGTTTTGATGTCGGTGAAGTCATCCCCGAACACTGGATGTGCGATCAGCGCGGCCACAGCCGCAGTCAGCATCAACGCGCTCTTCGACAAGATTGACCTCTTTGCCGCTGTTGTGACCGTTTGCAGCCAGGAAAAATCGAGACAGCCCAGCCAGAACCACGGGGACGCCGCCAGCGCCCGGGGCCGGGGACATTAGCCATATTCCCATGGGGTGCGCCAGACCAAATTTACCATTTCTTTACCGGCGTTTAGCGGCTGGGGGACGGCTCCGTTTGGCTAGAGCCGCACGCCGCCAAAAGCCACAAGCGGGGCGGCGGGACTGAGCGAGCGCGGATTGCGCGCATTTGGCACCTGAAGGATCGGAACCTGATCGACCGGCGAGAAGGTGCCGAAGGTTTCGTATCTGGTATCGAGCAACACGCCGCAAGGCGCGAACGGCGCAAGCTTCACTGCGCGGCGTTGGCGGTAACGCGCCCGGCACGCTGGCGGATGAATTGCCCAAGCCGCTGCAGCGACACTTTCGCTTCCTGCAATTCGGCATTGCCCTGAAACAGGTGCTGCATGCCATCGTAAATTTCGACGCTGATGGGCACATTGGCCTCGGCCGCCTTGTCGCCAAGCCGGCTTGCGTCGTCCTTGAGGATTTCCTGACTGCCGGCATGGATCATGAGCGGCGGAAAATCGCGGAAGCTTGCATAAATGGGAGAGGCGTAGGCGTCGGCGGCGCTTTGTTTCTTCAGGTAATGCCGGGCGGTAAGGAATAGCAGATCCCAGGAAAGAGCCGAGTCGTTCCGCGCGTTGGTCAGCACCGACCACCCCGACAGCGTCAGGTCCACCCAAGGTGACATCGCCACCAGAGCCGCCGGCATGGGCATGTTCCCATTGCGAATGGCGAGCAGGGTGGAGAAGGCAAGCCCGCCGCCGGCATCATCGCCTGCAAGCACGATAGAGGCCGGGTCCGTACCCTTGTGGAGCAGGGCGCGGTAGGCATCCACCGCATCCCGCAAACCCGCGGGGAAGAGGTATTCCGGCGCCAGCCGATAAGCGACGGAGAATGCGCGGGCGTAGCCGTGATCGCAGAGCCGTGCGACCAGCCCGCGATGGGTTTCCGGCGAACCGGCGATGAACCCGCCGCCATGCAGGTACAGGATCACGCGATTGGGCGAGGAGCGCTCCACCGTCACCCACTCGCCTTTGACGGCTCCGACCTGCGCCGCCTGGAACTTGGCGTCCGGCGGGGGCGGAGCCAAACGCTGGAAGGTGGCCGCGAAGCGTTGGCGCAGCTCGGAAATATCCGAATCCGGCCCGAGGCGGGCGGAGCGGCCAAGAGAGGGGCTTTGCCAGATGGGCATCGCTGGGCCTGTTATCGCAAGCGCCGGAAAAGTGAACGCGACAATAGGCGCAACCCCGCGCCCCTGTCACCCCGCCATGTCGCGCCAACAATGTGTCAAAAATGAAGAGGCCGGATGGGGCGAAGCACGCGAGCGCGTGTTCGCAACCCAACCCGGCCTCCCGATACTCCGTCAGGCTTACGCGGCCTTGGCGGTGCCTTCGATGGTCTTCAGTGCCGGCGCATTGATATTGATGCGGCGGGGCTTCTTCTCCTCGGGCACGATCTGCTCAAGGTCGACATGCAAAAGCCCGTTCTCGAGCTTCGCGGCCTTCACCTCGACATGGTCGGCGAGCTGAAAGCGGCGCTCGAAGGCGCGGCCGGCAATACCCTGATAAAGGACGCTCTTGCCCTCCTGCTTGTCGGCCTCTTCGCGCTTGCCCGAAATGGTGAGCACGCCGTCATGAAGCTCGACGTTCAGGTCCTTCTCGGCGAAGCCGGCGACCGCCACCGTGATGCGGTAGTGGTTCTCGTCGGTGCGCTCGATGTTGTAGGGCGGATAGGCCTGGCCGGCATCGTATTGGGACACCTGGTCCAGCATGTCGAACAGCCGGTCGAAGCCGACGGTGGAACGGAACAGCGGGGAAAAATCGAATCGCATGGTCACAACCTCCTGAAAGCGATGTGGTTAGCGGCCTCGCCCGAAAACCGGCCCGAAGCCTTGACGTATGCCCGAGCGCCATCAGGCCACCCGGGACTTTCCGTAGATAATCTTGCCCCTTTGGCGCTTCAAGGGCGAGAGTGATAGCGAAGCACCCGCTTTTTTTGCCGAGGCTGACCACCACTTCAACGCCGACGGCGTCGTTGCCGGAGAATCCGGCTATGTGCTGACCTGAGGCATCAAAAACAGCGGCATCGTCGCGGGATCGATTGGCCGGGGCTTTTGGGGACACCCTAGAACCTGCGCTGCACCGTGCTCAGATCCAGTGTTGCAGCCGGGCCAGCGCCGCCAGCCAGAACAGCGCCATCGCCGTGTTGATCACCGCGTCCATGCGCACGCGCGAGCAGTTCCACCCCGTCCGGTCGTTCACCAGGGTGCGCAGCCAGGCGCCTTCCTCGCGATTTTCCGGATTGCGCCAGCGGCCGGTGCGGATCAGCGATTCGACATTGTTCAGCACGCAGCTGCTGTTGTTCAGCCGCCACTGCAGGAACATGGCCGGCAGGAACGCGAGGTACAAGATCAGCGCGCCGCGCCAGGGCGCCAGCCATCCCGTCACCACATAGATGAGCGGCAGGAAGTGAACGACGAAGCAGACCTGCCCCAGCGCATCGCGCTTTTGCGGGCGCGGAGGAAGTGCCGATTCGATCTCGCTGGCATCGACTTTTGATGACAATTTCCGCGCGCCCCAACTGCAAGCCGCCGGCAAACGGCGGCTTTCCTCTCCGGCAGCTCTCCTTATACTGAAGCGACAAGGCGCAGGGAACTCGTATGGCGGGGCTTTACTTCGAGGAATTTTCGGTCGGGCAGATCTTCGATCACCCGATCCGCCGCACGGTGACGGAAGCGGACAATTTGTTCTTCAGCGCGCTGACCCACAACCCGGCGCGGCTGCACCTCGACGAGGAATACGGGAAGACGACGGAGTTCGGCGCGCGCATCGTCAACTCGCTGTTCACCCTGGGGCTGACGATCGGCATCTCCGTGAACGAAACCACCATGGGGACCACGGTTGCGAATTTGGGCATGGACGATGTGCGGTTTCCCAAGCCGGTGTTTCACGGCGATACGTTGCGCATCGAAAGCGAGGTGCTGGAATTGCGGGAGAGCAAATCGCGGCCGCAGAACGGCATCGTGATTTTCGCGCACCGCGCCTTCAACCAGCGCGACGAGCTGGTGGCAGTGTGCCGGCGCAGCGCCCTGATGCTGCGCAAGCCCTGATAGTACGCATTGAACCCAGCATCAAATGATGCTACATTTGATGCACGGAGAAGACTGCGATGCGGACCACGATTACAATCGACGATGACTTGCTTGCCACGGCAAAGCGCTATTCGGGCCTCGACGAGACGTCAGCGATGGTCCGAGAAGCGTTGACGGCATATGTCCAGCTTGAGGCTGGCCGCCGACTCGCGCGGCTTGGCGGCAGCGATCCCAACGCAAAGGCGGCGCCTCGGAAGCGTCCGTGGGTCGACCGTCGGTGATTCTCATCGATGCGTCTGTCTGGATAGACCATATCCGATCGGCTGAGAGCGTAATCCTGAAATTGGTTGATGCTCGCGAAGTGCTTTGCCACCCGTTTGTGATTGGAGAAGTGGCGATAGGACAGTTTCGGAACCGACTCACGTTCTTGTCCGATCTAGGAAAATTGAGAGGCGCCGAAGTGGCTGACGACAACGAGGTGATGGCGCTTGTGGAGCGTCACAGCCTGTTCGGACGAGGCATTGGCTATGTCGATGCCCATCTCCTGGCATCCGTCTTTCTCACGCCAGAAGCCAAATTGTGGACGCGCGACAAGCGACTCAACGAAGCAGCGAAGCGGATGAACCTGGCCGCAGAGGGATTTGGGTAAGATGATCCTGCGATCGCTCCTTTTCGTGCCTGCCGACAGCGAGAAGAAGCTGGCGAAGGCACGCGGCTCCGCCGCCGACGCGCTGATTCTCGATCTGGAAGATTCGGTTGCCGCGGAGAATCGTCCGAAGGGGCGCGAGCTCATCCGGGAATTTCTGACAGAGGAACATGCGCAATCCATCTGGGTACGCATCAATCCCCTCGGTAGCGAAGATTTCATCCGCGATGTGGAAGCGATCGTCGCATCGCGTCCTGCCGGTTTCGTGATTCCGAAGGCGGATGGCGCGCACACGCTGCACATCATCGACGCGCACATCCTGACACGCGAGAGTTTGGCCGGATTGACAGCCGGGGCCATCAAGCTGTTGCCGGTCGCGACCGAGACGCCAACGGCGGTGCTGTCGCTGGCCGATTATCGTTCTCCGCCGCCGCGGCTGGCCGCGCTCACCTGGGGCGCGGAAGATCTGGCCGCCGCGCTCGGGGCCTCCGCCAACCGCGACGAGAACGGCGAATTCCTGCTCAGCTTCAGGATCGTGCGCACCTTCTGCCTGATGGCCGCCAAAGCGGCCGGCGTGGAGGCCATTGAAACCCTGCACGCCAACTTCCGCGACACCGCCGGGCTGGAGCGCACGGCACGCGCAGCGCAGCGCGAAGGCTTCACGGGCATGCTCGCCATACACCCCGATCAGGTGGAGACGATCAACGCCGCGTTCACGCCGTCAGCAGCCGATGTCGAGCACGCGCGCAAGGTGATGGGGGCGTTCGAATCCGGCGCCGGCGTGGCATCACTCGATGGCCGCATGCTGGACCAGCCGCACCTCAAGCAGGCGCAGCACATTCTGACGCTGGCGGAGCGATTGAACGCTCGAACCTAACGCGGACTGGCGATATCCGGCGTTGTTTCAGCCTGAAGCGCCGGCGGTGCCGTCTTGGCGCGGCGCATGATCCAGGCGTAAAGCGCCGCAATCAGCACCACAAACAGCACCACGCCGATGATGTTGGCGAGCGCAAAATCCGCCGGTACCAATCCCAGCGGCGCATCCTTGTTGGTCGCGGACACGAGCCCCGCGTTCACCACGCCCCACAGGCTCTCGCCCACGATCATGCCCGAGGCAATCAGCACCGCCAGCCGCTTGGCGTATTCCGGATTGCGTGTGCGCGCGGCCCAGCGGTCGTACCAGTGACCGATCACCGCGCCGATCACCACGGGCAAGGTCGCGCTCATCGGCAGGTAGATGCCGATGCCGACCGCGAGCGGCGGCAAGCGCAGCAGCTTCGCAAAGCCGAGCGCTTCGTCGATCACGATCAGCAGCACGCCCAAGCCCATGCCGGCGTAGAGCATGCTCCAGTTGAGATCGCCGCCGATCACGCCTTGCGCAAGCGCAGAGATGAGCGTCGCCTGAGGCGCCGCCAGCGGGGTCGTTCCCTTCACCACATGGAGGTTCGGCGCGCCAAGGAATCCCATCGTGTTTGCCAGCAGATTGAGCACCGGCGGAATCACCGCAGCACCCGCGATCACGCCAATGATCAGCGCCCATTGCTGTGCGCTTGGCGTCGCCTTCACCAACTGCCCGGTCTTCAGGTCCTGCAAATTGTTGTTGGAGATCGTGGCAATGGCGAACACAATGGCCGTGGCGAACAGCGCGAAGGCGACCAGCGCCTTCTGCGCGCCGCCCGCCGGATGCACCACCGCCACGAACACGATCGAGCAGAACAGGATGGCCAGAATGCCCACGCCGGAAATCGGTGAATTGGAGGCGCCGATCAGTCCCGCCATGTAGCCGCAGATTGCCGCGATCAGGAATCCGCCGATGAAGATGAAGGGAATGGCCGTCACCACCAGCGCGGTCGTGCTGCCGGCTAGCGGTGTAGGCTGAAGGAATCCATACAGCAGCCACCCGATCACCACGAGGCACACCAGCGCAATGCCGCCGATCACCGCGGGCGAAAGATCGGTGTCGGTCCGCTCGCCGATGCCGCTCTTCTTCGCCTGGTGCGCGGAGAGGGTCGAAATCACCCCGCTCACCACCGGCCCGATCAGCTTCAGCAAGGTCCAGACGGACGCCACCGCGATCGCGCCGGCGCCGATGAAGCGCACTTGGCGGCGCCAGATGAAGTCCGCGTAGTCGGAAACCTGCGCTATCGTGAAGGGGTTGTGCGGGACCGGAAACGGATGCATCGCGAGCCACGGCACCGCCGCGCCCCAGGCGATCAACAGCCCGAACAGCATGGCCATGCCGACGCTCAGGCCCACCAGGTATCCTGCGCCGACCAGCGCCAGCGAATACCCCATGTCGATGCCGCTGACCGCGGTCGCGCCCACGCGGAAGAAGGTGGTGTACTCGGCAGTCGCGATGCGCGTGCCGGTGAAGACGGCAAGCCCGGCGGAGGCAATCGCGCCCCACACGACCGCCAGCAATCCCTCGTGCGATTCCGCGCTCGCCTGGCTGCGGGCGGATTCCCCTACTTCCAGCACCTCGGCCGCAGCCACGCCTTCCGGGTAGGGCAGATCGGTATTCACCACCATGGCGCGGCGCAGGGGGATCGTGAACAGCACGCCCAGGATGCCGCCGGAGGCGCAGATCCAGAACGAGGTCCAGAACGGAAAGTCCGCCCACCAGCCGACGATCAGCAATCCCGGCAGCACGAAGATGATGGCCGAAAGCGTGCCGGCGGCGCTCGCCACCGTCTGCACGATGTTGTTTTCCAGGATGGAGGAATCGCGGAAGGCGGAGAGCACCGCCATGGAGATCACCGCAGCGGGAATGGAGGTGGCGAAGGTCAGGCCGACCTTGAGGCCTAGGTAAACATTGGCGGCCGTGAACACGAGGGTTATGGCGATGCCCAGCGCCAGCCCCCGCAAGGTGATTTCCCGAACTCTTCCTGCAACAGCCGACATGCGCCCCTCCGCGAAATGGGCTGCACCATGCCGCGCCCGTGCGGGCAAAAAAAGAGGGAGGGCGCGAAGCCCTCCCTCATTCCCGACATCTTCCTTGCCCCCGAAGATGCCGGCGCGAATTAGTGGCCGTAATGGATGATCTGGGCCGAATTGCCGATTGCCGCCCCGCTGATGTTCACGCTGCCCTTCACATTCCAGACGCTGGCGTTCACGGTGGCGGCCAGCTGCGAGTCGTTCAGCTGATAGTTCTGCACCTGCGCGTTGGGCGCATTGGTGTCTTCCTCGAAGCTGTTGCCGATGCTGCTGCCGGAAATGTTCACGTTACCGGCAACATCCTGCACCGTCGCGTTCACCGCGGTCGAGGGATCTGAGGCGTGGCATTCCTGCGCGCTGTAAACGGACACGTTGTTCGGGTCGGTCGAGACGCTGGCGTTGTTGCAGAACGCCTGCGCGGACAGATCCACATCCCCGCTCACCTGGCGTGCGTTGGCATTGAGATCGGCCGCAATGGAGCCGGCCTGCGTGTACTGGTTGTTGGTCAGGTTGGTATCGTTCATCGTGGTGACGTCCAGCGAATTGCCGCCGGCCACCGATTGCGCGTTCACATCGCCCCACACGTTCCCGACATCCACGTTCACATGTGAAATGGAGTCGGAGAAGGTGATCTGGCCGTTGACGATATCACTTTGGTCAGTCGACCCGTCGGCGCAGGCGAGGCTCAGAGGCAGGATCGCCAGAGCTGTAGAAGCGATAAGGATCGTCTTGATACTGGTCATAGCGTTGCTCCTGTGAAGCGGTTGACGCGGCGGTGACGACGCGGGCAGGCGGGACGTAGGCTTGTCCATACGGCTGCTGCGGATATGGCTGGGGCGCGTATTGCTGCTGCGCGTATTGGGGCGGTGCATATTGCTGCTGCGGCGGCGCATAAGGCTGGTAAGCCGGTGCGGGTGGCGGAGGCTGGCGGTAAGGCTGCGGCCGGTATGCCGGAGCGACGGCCGCGGTATTCACCGGCGCCGGCGCGGAGAAACGCGGGCTATCGCCGGGCCCCGCGAGCGGATCGGCCGCAGTGCCAATGGGCGACGCGCAACCGCTTGGCGGCACTCTGTAAAGCCGTGAGGTCATTTCCAGCACGGCGCGCTCAATCACCGAGCGCACTGCGAGCTGGATGGGTTCAAGCGCGCTGTCGCCGGCGCTCACGTCCAGGAAGCTATGGCCCAGGAAGTCGAACACGCCCGCCTGAATCTGCCGGCCGATGATCTGCTTCTGGTAGGAGATGACATCCGCCACTTCGAGCGTGCTGGTGTCCACCAGCCGCAGGTCGAGGCCGACATTCATCACGTAGGCGCTAACGCCCGCGAGCCCCTTCACGCCATCGGTGGAGGTCTGCCCGCCGTCGGCATTGGCGCCCTCCGAGCGGATGTTGAAGTTCAGCTCCGTGATGCCGCCGACGAGATAGTAGTCCGAGCCGGGGATCGAGCCCGCGAAAATCTTGCGGTAATCGCCCGCCGCGCCCGGCGGCGCCTTCTCATTTCCGATCAGCTTGTTGTTGGCGTATTTGAGCTCAAGCTCGGCAACGGAGGTGTCGAACCGCTCCACCAGCGGCACGCCGGCCTTGGCCAATGCGGACATCGCCATCAGCGCGCCGCCGGCCGTGATCTTTCGGCCGCTGTTGTCGGATTCCGCCTTGCCTGTGTAGTCGGCGATCTGCCCCACAGCGACGCGCAGCGGACGCTGTGCCGTATAGCGGGCCATGCAGCGCAGCGCAGCGGAGTATGGCGTTTCATTGGCGATCACCGGCGAGCCGCCGATCGGCGCCGTGTAGCGCCCCGTCGCATCAGGGTCCTGGCTGATGCAGCCGGCGAGCGCGATCATGGAGATCACGAGAACCAAAGGCTTGGCGAATTGGCGACGTCCGCGCAGTGTCATGGGAGGGGAGCCCTTCCTCGATTATGTCAGTTGCCGTCGTTGTTGACGGTGGCGCTCTGGTCGCCGTTGTTGGTCTGATGGGAATTGACAATGACGGTGTTGCCCGTGCCGACCGTCACGACATTGAGCTGATTGCCGATGGCCTGCGCCTGCATGATGCTGCCCGACCCCATGCCCACGCCGCCGGTCATCAGGGTTGTGCCGGTGTTGTAGGCGCCCAGCGAACTCATCTGCTGCGTGCTAGGCGCGCCCATGTTCGAGCTGGTGAACACGCCATTGGCCACCGTGAGATTGCCGTTTGGATCCCGGAGCGACGGGTCGATGGGCTGGTTCGCCTGACCGGAGTTCATGCCGTAGGGCGAGTTATAATCCGAGGCGCTGCCGTAGCCATCGGCAAGGGCGGTCCGCGCGATGAGGCACAAGGCTGCTCCGCACATGACGGCGAGGGGCAGATTGAAGGGCGGCATGGTCGTTCCTTTCGATCCTGCCGTCTTAGGAGCAACGCCCATGCCAGTTCTTCACGGGCGTTAACCACGTGCGCTGTTTCATTGTGAAACCGGGCGGCCCAGCCGGGTGCCGGCGCGGCGCGCGAAATTCTTGGCGAATCCGGCCGCGTCCTAATATGAGAAGGAGAACTCTGGGATTTCAGCCGGCGCCACCCGTGGGCGCCAGCGAGCGAAGCGATGGCTTTCTTTCACCAACCCGGCGCGCGCCAGCCCTTCTTAAGGGCCCCTGCTATCGTGCTGGGGCTGACCGCCTTGCTAATCGTTATCGAAGCCGCGCGCGAACTCTTCTTCCGCCAAGTAACAGCCCAGCTGTTCTACGAATTCGGCTTCGTGCCTGCCCGCTATTCGCACGAGTTCCTGTCCGTCCATTCGATGAACGGCGGCGGGCCGCTGGCGCGCGCCATTCCGTTCGTCAGCTACATGTTTCTGCACGCCGACTGGACACATGTGCTGGTCAACAGCATCTGGCTGGTGCCGTTTGGCAGCGTGGTGGCCCGCCGCTATGGCGGGCCTCTGTTCCTGCTGTTCTTCCTGGTCTGCGGAGTGATCGGCGCCGCCGTCCACCTTGCCTTTAACTGGGGATCCCCTGCGCCGGTGATCGGCGCGTCGGCGGCCGTATCGGGGCTGATGGGGGCCGCCTTCCGCATGATGATCCGCGGACCGAATGCGCCGCTGACGCCATTGTTTTCGAAGCCCGTGCTGCTCTGGACCGCGATTTGGATCGTCCTCAATGTGGTTGCCGGGATCACAGGTTTCGGCACAGGTCCGGGGGTGAAGCTGGTGGCCTGGCAGGCCCACATCGGCGGCTATTTCGCCGGGCTTATTCTGGCGGATGTGTTCGATCGGTTGCGCGGAAAGCACGCGACCGCGCGATAGCGTCTTGAACAGCGCCCGTTCCGCCATATTTCCCCTGAAACGGAGAACGCCATGAGCGATGTCCACCCCGCCAACGGCGGCGCACAGACCATCCCACCTGCCCAGGCGGCGCACCCGCCGTTTCCGGGCACCAGACTTCTCTACGCCATTGCCTATGCCATAGGGGCGTGGTTTGTGTTCTGGCTCATCCTGCTGCTCGGCCTGTTGCAATTCATCCTGCTCGCCGTAAATAGCCGGCTAAACGACGAGCTCCGAAACTTCAGCGCCAATCTGGTGCAATATCTATGGGAATTGCTGGCCTACATCAGCTTTGTGCGCGATGAGCAGCCTTTCCCCATCGGCCCTTTCCCGCACCGCGTTGCCGTTTGAAGGCGAGGAAGCGCTTCGCTTTTTTCAGCTGGCGCCAGATCGCATTCATCTGAACAACGGCTCGTTCGGCGCCGTGCCTCGCTCGGTCGAGGCGGCGCAAGCCCGCTGGCGCGCGGAAATCGAGCGTGACCCGACCACGTTTCTGGATGAAGTCTATCCTGCCGAAGTGCGACGCGCGGCGGCCATAGCCGCGCGGGGGTTCGGCGGCGAAGCGCAGGACTGGGTGTTCTGCGAGAACGCAACCTCCGCGTTGGCAGGCGTGCTCGCCGCTTTTCCGCTCAAGCCGGGAGACGAGATGCTGACCACCTCGCACGCCTACGGCGCGGTGGTAAAGGCGATGCGCCTGTGGGCACAGCGGAGCGGCGCCGCACTCCGCTTCGCCGAATTGCCCAGCATCCTCGACGAGGAGCGGCAGGTGGTGGAGGCGGTTATGGCTGCTTTCACGGAACGCACGCGGCTGCTGGTCATCGATCACATCACGTCGCCGACGGCTGCTGTATTTCCGGTTGCCGAGATCGTGCGGGCTGCACGCGCGGCCGGCATTGCGGTTTTTGTCGATGGCGCGCACACACTTGGCCAGATCGGACTCAATGTGCCGGCGCTCGGCGCCGATTGGTACACGGGGAATGCCCACAAATGGTTCTTCGCGCCGCGCGGATGCGGCCTCTTGTGGACGGCACCTGGCCGGCAGGAGATGACAAGGCCGGCCGTCCCCTCTCACGGCACCGATAAGGGCTACACGGAAGCTTTCGACTGGATCGGCACCCGCGATGTGACGCCCTGGCTGTGTCTCGCGGCGGCGGCGCAGGCTTTCGAGGAATTCGGGGGCAAGCGATTGATAGCGCGCAACCGGCAGCTTGCGGCCGAAGCGGTCGACATCCTGGTCACAGCCGTGGGCGGCGCAGTTTCGGCACCTCTCTCCATGCGCGCGGCGATGGCGACGATCTGTTTTCCGGTGAAGCCCGCGGCATCAGCGGATGCGCATCTGAAACTCCGGGCGAGCCTGCGCGAAAAGGGCATGGTCGTGGCCGCCAATGTGCTGAATGGCTTCCTTTGTCTTCGCTGGTCGGCGCAAATCTACAACAGCATTGCAGACTACGAACGCTGCACAGAAATTCTTGCGCGCGATCATGTTTTCCGAGCCGTGGCTTTCTTGGACTGATTCGCCGATTCGCGACCGGGACTGTTGCATTCCAGAGACAAATTCGCCGCAAAAGTGTATCCCAGACGCGTGGGCGGCTTGGCCGCTTGTCGGGGCAACAGGGTTGCGCCAAGCTTGCTCTGCGAGAAACTGACTCGCATGTCACCGTCCCGCCATGAAGAGGACGAGGCATGCGGGCAAGGCCGGCCTCGCGGGCAGCGGGGCTGAAATTGGGGAGCACAACATGCCTGCAGAGCGTCGTACCCGGCGCGCCCTGACCTTTATGGGCGCATTGCTGCTGTCGAGCGCATTGGCCGCGCCAGCCTTCGCAGAAATCGAAGAGATCGTGGTCACCGCCCAGAAGCGAGCTGAAGACATCCAGTCCGTGCCGATCGCCATCACCGCGTTTACGGCGCAGGACCTGCAGGCGCATCAGATCAATCAGTTCAAGGATCTGGTGTTTAACACGCCAAACGTGAGTTACACCAAAGCCAACTTCACAGGTTCGGATTTCCAAATTCGCGGCATCGGCATTACGGCGATCGGCTATGATGCCGAATCCGGCGTGGCCGTGCACGTGGATGACGTTTTCCTGAGCAATCCGCCGCTGGCGGAAGCCGCCTTTTTCGATCTCGATCGGATCGAGGTTCTGCGCGGGCCGCAGAGCACCCTCTACGGCCGCGGCGCCACAGGCGGCACGGTGAACGTGATCACCGCCAAGCCGGTGCTCGATGCTTTCCACGCCGACCTCGAAGGTACCGTCGGCAATTACGGCCTGTTTGAAACACGCGGCATGGTGAACCTCCCTATCGTGGATGGACAACTGGGCGTGCGCATCGCGGGCGACTGGCTGAACCGCGATGGATTCGTCACCAACGTCTTCAATGGCAACAAGATCGATTCCCGCAATCAGGTGTCTTTCCGTGCGTCCGCTCGGTGGGAGCCAACCACTCACACAACGATCGACGTGGTCGCCGCGACCGAGCATGAGGGCGACTCGCGGATGCGTGCCCAGAAGCAATACTGCGCTACCGATCCCACCGGCACGCTCGGTTGCCTGCCCGACTCCATCACCAATGGACTGGTCAATCTGAATTCGAACCTGGCGACGATTGCTTCGAGCGTTCAGGGCTTTGAAAGCGCCGGTCTGCCGGGAACGCTTGGGCTGTTCGATCTCACCCAACAGCCGCAGATTCCGCCGGCTTGTCTTCAGCCGGGGAGCCCGTGCAATCCTTCGGATCCCCGCAAGGTCTACACGGATTTCACGCCGCGCTACAAAGCGGACGACACGTTCTACGCCTTGAACTGGAAACAGAACCTGGCCTCGTGGCTGGATTCGACGTTGGTGCTGGGCTGGGATCGCAACAAGGTGTGGTCGCAGGAGAGCTATAACAACGTCGCTGGATTGCCGTTCGATCCCAATACACTTGCTGTCGCCGAGGGAACGGAACTCTTTCTGCTCAACGCGCTCGGCGGCCCGAATTACGCAGCCATCTACGCACCCTTCTTCCTTTCCCACCCGGGCGAGCTTCCGGAATCCGGGACGAAACATCTTGGCCTCACCGGCGGGGATATCCGGGCCTATCTGCCCGGCGTGAGCGCGTTCGACCAATCGGATGGGTGGTCTTCGCAATATTCGGCGGAGCTGCGCTTCAACACCAACTTCCAGGGCCCGCTGAATTTCCTGCTGGCCGGCTACTACCTTAAGGTCGATGGCGGCGGCGATTATTTCGTCAATTCACCGACGCTCGATTATGCCAGCATCATACTGGGAAGCATTCTCGGCTCCCCCGGCTTGGGCGGACCGGCGTTCTGCGCCAGCGGCTGCATTCTGGCACCAGGGTTCTATCACAACGTAGGCAACGTTAACACGCTCACCTCGAAGGCGATCTTCGGCGAGGCCTATTACGATGCCATTCCAGACACTCTGAAATTCACCGTGGGCCTGCGCTGGACCAACGACGAGAAGTTCCAGCAGGGCCGGATCGAGCTCTATAACGGCCTCGTACCGCTCGGGTCGGCGAACGAAAAAATCGCCATGCAAACTCTGGTGGCGCAACAGCAAGTCGATTTCGATGCGGCGGCTCCCGGATTCAACGTCTGGCAGAACAATAGCGTGACCTACAACAAGCTGACGGGACGGGCCGTCGCGGACTGGACACCCAAACTCGACTTTACGGACGCGACGCTCGTCTACGCATCGTATGCACGCGGATACAAGGCCGGGGGGTTCAATCCTGGCATTCAGCCGGGACTTGGCGTGCCGCCGAGCTACGATCCGGAATCGGTGGATGCTTTCGAAATCGGCACCAAGAATACGCTGCTTGGAGCGACGCTGCAGGCAAATCTCACAGGCTGGTACTACAACTACAAGAGCCTCCAGGTCTCCGCGATCGAAAACAACACCTCCGTCAACGAGAACATCAACGCCAAGCTGTGGGGCGTGGAGGGCGAATTCTTCTGGGCGCCGATCGAGAACCTGCAGCTCAATCTGAGTTTCGGCACGACCCATTCGAGCATCGGCAACAATGAACTGGTCGACGATCGCAACCCAACCGCCGGCCGCGACGACGTACTCCTGGTGAAGGATGCGACCCTGGGCGCCAACGTGGGCCAGAACTGCGTGCTCTATTACAACGGCGCTACACCGGGTTCACTGCCGGTCGGACTTGGCTTCTTCGCCCCGCCGGGTGGGGTGGATTCGCTCGCCTCGCACGGCGTGCCGCATACCTCCTTCGGCACCTGCTCCAGCGATCCTTTGGTGGTCGCTGCGCTTGCGGCGCAAGGCTTCGCCGTAACGGATCCAACAGGACACGGCACGCATTCCGGCGCATTCGTGAACCTGAGCGGCAATCAGCTGCAGAACACGCCGGACTTCACCCTCAGCATCGGCGGCCAGTACACCTTCGAACTGGGCGGCGGCTACACGCTGGTGCCGCGAGTCGATTACTACTGGCAGACCGGCATGTATGGCCGCATCTTCAACGATCCCTCTGACAAGATCAGTTCCTGGGGCGTGGGCAATGCGCAGGTAACGCTGAACGCACCGGATTCGATGTGGTACGTCACAGGCTGGATCAAGAATTTCGCCGACAGCGACAATATAACCGGAGCGTACCTGACCAGCTCCACCTCCGGCCTGTACACAAATGCCTTCCTCGGCGATCCGCGCACCTACGGCCTGACGGCGGGCATTCACTTCTAGGCGCAGGGCCTGCCTTAAGAAAGAGCGCCGGCCCACCGGCGCTCTTTTGCATTCGAGGCCACCATTCCGTCGCGCTAGCGCGTTGCTTCCCCGCCATGAAGGAGACCCGAAATGGAAATGCGGAGCTTGGGGCGAGCGGCCCGCGGGTGTTTGTGATGGGACTGGGCTGCAACAATTCGGCCGCCCCGATATCGAGGCCTCGCGAAGGGTGGCGGACCGCGCCCTCGACCTCGGCACAGTGGAGGCGAGCCTGAAACGGCTACAGACCGACTGGATCAATTTCTACCGGGTCACCAGCCCGACCCCATACTCCGCTCGAAGAAACGCTCGGCGCCCCGCTGAACAAGCTCGTGCACGCGGGCAAGGTTCGCCACATGGGCTGCTCCAATTTCTCGGCAGCGCAAGGGGGCCGAAGCCGCGAAGACTTCGCAGATTTCCGGATCCGCTGGCCGAAAATGATTTTATCGAGGGAGTTGCCGATTTTTGCCTAGGGGCGGCCTTCCTCTTCGGGTCTGGCTTCCTCGCGGCTGCTTAATCCGTGCGGCTAACCGACTGCTACAATCAACCTGATGCGCTATCCGCAATCGGCAGAGCGCAGTATCCTCATAAAGTGACGTTTTCGAGCCCCAGTGGGCCGTCGCGGGCCGAAGTCGCGAAAGAATTGGAGAGATGCCGTGGATGTGAGGCTTTCGGAGGAGCAGCAGGCCATCGAAGACGGCGTGGCCAAGGTCTGCGCCCAGTTTGGCGACGAGTACTGGAGCAAGTGCGACCAGGAGGCCCGCTTCCCGGAGGAATTCTACCGCGCCATGGCCGAAGGCGGCTGGCTCGGCATCACCATGCCGGAGGAACTGGGCGGCAGCGGCATGGGCGTGACCGAAGCCGCCATCATGATGCACGCGGTGACGAAAGCGGGCGGCGGGTTTTCCGCGGCGTCGGCCATTCACATCAACTTGTTTGGGCCGCACCCCATCGTGGTGCACGGCACGGAGGAGCAGAAGCGCCGCTGGCTGAAGCCGCTGATCGAGGGCCGCGAGAAGGCGGCGTTCGGCGTGACCGAGCCGAATGCCGGGCTCGACACCACGTCCATCGAAACCTTCGCGCGGCGTACGAACGAAGGCTACGTCGTCCGTGGACGGAAGATCTGGACCACCACGGCGCAGGAAGCCGACAAGATTTTGCTGCTGACGCGCACCACGCCGAAGGCGGAGTGCAAGAAGCCGACCGACGGGATGACGCTCTTCTACACCGACCTCGACCGCTCCAAGGTCGAGGTCCGGCGCATTCCCAAGATGGGCCGCGCGGCGGTGGATTCGAACACCGTGTTCATCGACGATCTGTTCGTGCCCGACGAAGACCGCATCGGCGAGGAAGGCCGCGGCTTCCGCTATCTGCTCGATGGTTTGAATCCCGAGCGCATTCTCATCGGATTGGAAGCGGTGGGCCTGGGCCGCAACGCCATCGAGCGCGCTGCGGTCTATGCGCGCGAGCGCAAAGTGTTCGGCCGCTTCATCGGCCAGAACCAGGGCATCCAGCATCCGCTGGCGGAATGCTGGGCGCTGCTGGAGAGTGCCTTCTGGATGGGCATGCGCGCGGCGGCCCTGTACGATTCAAAGCAGCCCTGCGGGGCCGAAGCGAACGCCACCAAGCTGCTGGGCGGACGCGCCGCCTTTGAAGCCTGCACGCAGGCCGTGCTCACCCATGGCGGCATGGGTTACGCCAAGGAGTATCACGTCGAGCGGCTGTTCCGCGAATGCATGTTCGCGCGCATCGCGCCGGTGACCGAACAGCTCATCCTCTCCTTCATCGGCGAACACGTGCTCGATTTGCCGAAGTCATATTGAGCAACCGCTTGTCATCCCCGGCCGAGCGATGCACCAGCATCGCGAGGGGAAGGGGACCCAGGTGTTGGAGCGTGCGCGTTGTGGGGTCCGAAGCGTGATCCTGCACTCTTCTTCGAGTTTGTAACGGTTTCGCTACCTGGGTCCTCTTCCCTCGCACC
>DATIEM010000098.1:0-6163 GCA_035455725.1 Rhizomicrobium sp.
CAGCAGTGCAGATCGAAACAGCGGTGCTCGTCATGTGCAGCAATCTAAGGCCTCATCCCGGCTGGGGAATGGATTTATTTTCGCGAGTGTAAGGCCGAATCCGGGCTGGTAGATGGATTTATTTCGGGGTTTGACTCTGCACGCCTTTCCGCCACCGCAATGGAGTTAGGTGGTAGACCCGCGAAAACGGCAAGCAGCGCTACAGGCTTGGATAGCCGGAGATCACCAGCGCAAAGCCGCAGAGCACAATTAGCGTGAGGAGCCCCATGATGCTCCACACGATCGCCTTCTCGGCCGCCCGCGACATGGATTGATTGTCGCGCTCCGATTCTCACCCCACTCAGTCCGCCGAATGAAATATGCGCCATGCGCCGCAGGTGCTGCGAGGGCGCGCGATTACGTGAAGCCGGTGCCGAGGATAAAAAAGAAGGGGCCCGAAGGCCCCTTCTCATCAACAAGAAATGCGCCGGATCACTGACCGGGGCAGATTCCCTGCTCGAGCTGGTTGAAGCTCAGCAGCTTCTTGACGGAGCCGCCTCGCGGGGCGCCGAAATAACCGAGGTAGACAAGATCCTGCAGGTTGTAGGTGAAGCCGTGGTCGGCGTACTTGATGCCGCCGTAGTTGGCGCGGCCTTCCAGCGGATCGCCCACTTCGAGGATGCTGTTGTCGTTGCAGCCCACCCGATTGTTGGTGAAGGGATCGTCCATCCACTCGCCGATTTCGTGCGAGGCGGCAGACACGTCCTGCGAAAAGGAGCCGGGGTCGGTCACCAGGGTCGTGTAGCCGTAGGTCTGGCCGCCCGGTTGCGCGCCGGTGGCGGAGTGATAGCCGCCGATGCAGCAGCCCCCCGACGTCAGGAAGATGTTATGGGTGATGAAGAAGACGAACGTGTCTGCCGTGACCTGGCTATGGCCGCGGATGTAGGTATTGATCTGCGAGTCCATCGAACCGATGCTGTAGGTTCCGACGTTCTGCGTTCCGAACGGATTCTTCTCGACCACGCCCTGGCCTGCGCCAACGGAGATGCTGAGGGTCGGAAGCACCGTCGGAGTGCTGAGCACGACGTGATAGTTCGCATTCCCCTTCCGGATCCGCTTTGTGTAAAAATTACCGCGCTGGAAGGCATCGATGTACTGGCCGTTGCCGAGATCGACGCCGCCGGACTTGAAATCGATATCCGAATTGAGCAGCGGCGAGTTCTCAAAATTCTGCAGAACCGTCTCGCCGTCGGAATACTGGTCCACCGTCGGATCGAAGACTGTGTTGGAAAACTGGGTGTAGGTCATCACCACAGGGACGACCAGAAACGGAATGGTGGTCGTCGCATTGTTGGTGAGCGGGCTCGGGCCCACCATGACGAAATTCCGGGTAATGGCGTGTTGATCGCGGAATTTGCCGTTCCACTGCGACAGCTGCGCTGCGGGCATGCGCAACCGGACGGCTTTGTCGGTGGCGGCGTGCCCGGGCGCATTCGCCGGGATGACACGGAATTGCGGTACGGCAGCACCCGAACCGGCCTGATTGGCCGAGGCGGAAGCGGCGGTCAGGGTGGCAACGGAGGCCGCCAGCAGAGCCAGCTGCGTGAGACGCGATTTCATGGAAAGTTCCCTCTCGTTTGTTGGCGCCCAGCGCACGGCCCGGCGAAATCGAATCTATAGTACGCCATTTTGCGCAGACCCCTTAAGCGCTTTTGCGATTACAAGGTGAAGTCTTTGTAACCAACGGAGGACGGCGGTGGTCGGCGACGTGCCGGAGCAGGACGGCGCGGCGCTGCGTCGGCCGGTTCGCCTCCCGTAGACAAAGGGAGAAAGCCCAAGTAGCTCATCCCGCCATGACAAATCCCGTGTTCAGCGCCCGCGCAATCCGGGCCGGCAAAGCGCCGGTCGATGCGCCCGTCACCGTGAAGGGGTGGGTGCGGACGCGCCGCGATTCCAAGGCCGGAATTTCCTTCGTGCAGGTGACGGACGGCTCCTCGCTTCAATCGGTGCAGGTGGTGGCGCCCAACACGCTGCCCAACTACGCCGACGAAATCCTGAAGCTCACCGCCGGCTGCGCGGTGGAGGCGAGCGGCACGATCGTGCCCTCGCCCGCCAAGGGGCAGCCTTTCGAGATGCAGGCGAGCGCGGTCAAGGTGGTTGGCTGGGTGGACGATCCCGACAGCTACCCCATTCAGCCGAAAGCCCATTCGCTTGAATTCCTGCGCGAGGTGGCGCATCTGCGGCCGCGCACCAACGTGATCGCAGCAGCAACCCGCGTGCGCCACACGCTGGCGCAGGCGATCCACCGCTTCTTCGACGAAAACGGCTTCTTCTGGGTCAACACGCCGATCATCACCGCGTCGGATGCCGAAGGCGCGGGCGCGATGTTCCGGGTGTCGACGCTCGATCTCGCCAGCCTGCCGCGCGCGGGCGACGGCACCATCGACTTCAGCAAGGACTTCTTCGGCCGCGAAACTTTTCTCACGGTTTCCGGCCAGCTGAACGTCGAGACCTACTGCATGGCGCTCAGCAAGGTGTACACCTTCGGGCCCACCTTCCGCGCCGAGAACTCGAACACTAGTCGGCACCTGGCGGAATTCTGGATGATCGAGCCGGAGATCGCTTTCGCCGATTTGTCCGACGACGCCACACTGGCGGAGCGGCTGCTGAAATCCGCGCTGGCGCGGTTGCTGAACGAGCGCGGCGATGACATTGCCTTCTTCGACGAGCGCATCGAGAAGGGGCTCACCGCCAAGCTGGAAGGCATCGTCAATTCCGAATTCGTGCGGATGGATTACGGCGAAGCGGTTTCCATTCTCGAGCGCGCAAAGGAGAAATTCGAATTCCCGGTAAAGTGGGGCGTTGACCTGCAATCGGAGCACGAGCGTTACCTCACGGAAAAGCACGTCGGCAAGCCCGTGATCCTGATGAACTATCCAAAAGGTATCAAAGCCTTCTACATGCGCCTCAACGGCGACGACAAAACCGTGGCGGCGATGGACGTGCTGGCGCCGGGCATTGGCGAAATCATCGGCGGCAGCCAGCGCGAGGAGCGGCTCGACGTGCTTGACGCGCGCATGGAAGAGATCGGCATCCCGAAGGAGCCATACGGCTGGTATCGCGACCTGCGCCGCTACGGGACGGTACCGCACGCCGGCTTCGGCCTCGGATTCGAGCGCACCATCGCCTACGTGACCGGCCTCGCAAACGTGCGCGACGCGATTCCCTTCCCGCGCACCCCCGGCAACGCGAGGTTCTGACGGGCGTAATCCGCTACCCTGTTCTGTTTGTTCGCGCTAGAACGCATCGGGGCAGATAGATTCGACGGGGCGCGAGATGCGCGATCTCACCACAGGTTCTATTCGCAGGCACATTCTGGCGATGGCCGCGCCGGTGAGCGCCGGGCTCATCTTTCAGGTGCTGTATGTGCTGGTCGATCTCTACTTCGTGGCGCGGCTGGGGCCGGATGCGGTGGCGGGCGTTGGTGCTGCGGCGACCGTCAGCTTCGTTGTGATGGCGCTGACGCAGATGGTGGGCGTGGGCACGGTGGCGCTCATCTCACACGCCGCCGGACGGAAGGACCGCGACGAAGCCACCGCCATCTTCAATCAGGCCATGTCGCTCAGCCTGGTGAGCGGGCTCGTTGTGATGCTCGCAGCCTTTTTGATGAGCGACCCTTATATGCGCCTAGTGGCGGCGAACGACGCCGCGATTTCCGCGGGACGCGCCTACCTCCTCTGCTTCGCACCGGGCCTGGGGCTGCAGTTCGCCATCGCCGGAATCGGATCGGCCCTGCGCGCCACCGGCGTCGTGCAGGGGCCGATGATTGTTCAGGTTGCGACTGTTCTGCTCAATATCATTCTGGCGCCGGTGCTGATTGCGGGCTGGGGCACCGGTCATCCGTTCGGCGCGGCCGGCGCGGGCGCGGCCAGCTCCATCGCCATCGCAGTCGGCGTCATCGCGCTGACGCTCTACTTCGTGCGCATGGAAAAGTTCGTGGCGTTCGCGCCGGCGGAGTGGCTGCAGGTGAAGCTCGCGATGTGGGGGCGGCTGTTGAAGATCGGCGTGCCTTCCGGCGGCGAGATGGGTCTTCTGTTCGTCTATAGCGGCATCATCTACGTGGTGATCGCGCGCTTCGGGCCGGCAGCACAGGCAGGCTTCACAGTGGGCTCGCGCATCATGCAGGCGTTCTTTCTGCCGGTGATGGCGGTTGCGTTCGCCGCTTCGCCGATCGCCGGCCAGAATTTCGGCGTGCGCAACCATGATCGCGTGCAGGAAACGCTGATCTCCGCCGTGCTGATCTCCAGCCTGCTGATGGGAACCGTGACCTTGTTGTGCCAGTGGAATCCGCAGCCGCTGATCCGCTTCTTCAGCCGCGACCCGGCCGTGGTGAGCTTCGGTGCCGAATACCTGCGCATCATCTCCTGGAATTTCATCGCCACGGGAATCATCTACAGCTGCTCCAGCGTGTTCCAGGCGCTGGGCAACACCTTGCCGTCGCTGTTCTCCTCCGCCTCGCGGCTGGTGACCTTCATCCTGCCGATGCTGTGGCTCGCAAGCCGCCCCGGCTTCGACGTGGAGGAGGTCTGGTACCTCTCGGTGGCAACGGTCGCGCTGCAGGCGGTGACCAGCCTCGTTCTCGTCTATCGCCAGATGCACCGCTCGCGCGCGCCGGCGATGGCGTAGCCGCAATGTTCAGCCGTCAATAATTGGTAAGTGAAGTCGGTGTAACGTGTGCGCCATCATCTCGTCGGGGGATACCATGCGTCTCTTCAAAGCTGCTGCTATTGGCTTCTTGCTGGCCGCACCGGCGCAAGCGGACACGCGCGAGAATTGCGCCACGGCATGGCAGAACATGCCGGCTCCGGACCGAGGCGCCATGACTCACGCGGAATGGTGGGCGAAGTGCACCAGGGCCAGCTACACGGTCGGTGAATACAACGCGCCCTCATACGCGACGGCCATCTGCAAGGATGGCCATTACAGCCGGCGGAAACCGACCGAGCACCGTTGCATCCATCACGGCGGCGTTCAGACCCCTCTGTAGGCAGCGAATCCTATTTTGGCGTCAGCAGGAAACCGTGGATTGCCCCGTGGACGGTGCCTTCGCCGACAATGGCGCCGGAATCGTTCACGGCATAGGCAACCCCGAGCAGCCAGCCTGAGTGCCGCGGGATAAGATCGTTCAGATCCCGCATCGCGTTTCCGCTGTAGATGAAGGCGTGGTCTACATAGGTGACGCCGGAATTGAGCTCGGAGTAGCCGACAACCCTCCCCACGGAGTTGATGCCCAGCCCCCAGCTGTAGCCCGGGCCCCCCGGCAACACGCCCAAGTCCTTCATGTGCCCCTTGCTCCACAGAAAGGCATGCGCTTCGGCGCCTCCCGGCAAATACGCCTGTCCCGTGACCTGCCCGTATTGGTTGATAGCGCTGCCGGTGCTGTAGCTGCCGCCGAGGGTGCCGAGGTTCTTCATCCGGCCGTTATCCCACAAGAAGGCGAAGAACCCGCCACTGTTATTGTCCCACGATTCTCCCGTGACCTGGCCGGAATCGTTGATGGCCGACGCGACATTCCACTCGCCCGGTGACACCGGGCCGAGATTGCCCAGATCGGTCATGGTTTTCGTCTTGCTGCTGTAGAGGAACGGATCGTCGTCGCCGCCCGCGGTCAACGAGCTGCCGACAACATCGCCGTGCCGATTGATGGCGTAAGCGGTTGCCGTGCCGCCGCCCAGATCGCCGATGTCTTTCATCTTCTTCCCATTGTAGAGGAAGGCGCGATAGGTGTCCGGATCGGTGGAATATCCCGCGACCTTGCCGGCTGTGTTGATGCCGAGCCCAATAGCGGTGGAACCGCCCAGTGTGCCGAGGTTCGTTATCTGGCCATTCGCATACTGGAACGCAACGAAGGTGTTCGGCGCCACATCGGCGACGCCGGCGATCTCCCCGTTGGCATTGATCGCGCGTGCGCTGCTGAACGTGCCGCCGGGAAGCGTTCCGAGATCGATGACCGTATAGGCCGGCGCGGCGGAGACGCTCTCGCACGCCAGCAGGATTGCCCCAAAGCCAACAGACAGGAACAGGAATGTTTTGCGCATGAGAATCCTCCCTCGGCCGATCACAGCAGGCAGTATGCTGCGGGCTCTACCGTAGGGGACGTGATGGATCGCGGAGATATTCCGCG
>DATIEM010000099.1:0-16434 GCA_035455725.1 Rhizomicrobium sp.
ATGATCTACGCCGTCGTCCGACCGGAGCGCTGCTATGTGCGCGTCCGCCGTTCAGGGCGCCCGGTGCAGCTTTCCGCCGCTCATCGGCTGGCGGACGCCGGTGGTGGTGGGCAGGCTGAGCGGCAGCCCCTTGATGGAGCGCACCGCCAGATAGGCGAAGGCTTCCGCCTCGATGAAATCGCCGCGCCAGCCCGCGTCCTCCGCGGCGAGCACCGGCGCGTTCATCCGCGCCCGCAGCTCCGCCATCAGCCGGGGATTGTGCCGGCCGCCGCCGCACACGATCCAGGTGACGGCAGGCTCCGGGAAGTGCTTGCGCGCCCGCGCGATCGCGGCGGCGGTGAAAGCGGTGAGCGTCGCGGCGCCGTCTTCCGGCGAAAGCTGCGCAATGGAGCCGGCCGTGAAATCCAGCCGGTCGAGCGATTTTGGCGGCACGCGCTCGAAGAAGGCATGCTGCAGCATGGCCCTAAGCGCGGTATCGCTGACGCGGCCCCTGCTCGCCAACGCGCCGCCTTCGTCCACCGGCTTGCCGGTGTGGCGCTGCGCCCAATCGTCGATCGGCGCGTTCCCGGGACCGGTGTCGAAGGCGAGAATGGTATCGCGCGAAATATAAGTGACGTTCGCCACGCCGCCGATGTTGACCACCGCAACCGGCAGCGCGAGCGACGACGTCTCCTTCACCAGCGCGGCATGATACAGCGGCACCAGCGGCGCGCCCTCGCCGCCCGCCTTCACGTCGGCGCTGCGAAAATCGTTCACCACGTCGATGCCGGTGAGGCGCGCCAGCAGAGCGCCATCGCCGATCTGCCATGTCCAGCGCTGCTCGGGCCGATGCAGGATGGTTTGCCCATGGTAGCCGATCAGCGCGATATGGGCCGTCTGCAAATCCGCCTTCTCCAGCAGCGCGGTGACGGCACGCGCATGCGCCTCGGTGGAAATGCGTTCCGCTTCGCGAATGGAATACGGCACCGGCGCGCCGCGGGCGATCCGCTGCACGTCATCCAGCGCCTGGCGCAGCAAGGCACGGGTGTTCGCGTCATAAGAGAGGGTGATCGCCGCGCCAGGAACCGCAACGCCCTCGCCATCGGTTTCCAGCAGCGCCGCATCGATGCCGTCGAGCGAGGTGCCGCTCATCAGGCCGATCACTTTCAGGACTTCCGCCATGCGTGCTAGACACCCGCGCTTTCCAGCAGAAGCATAAGCGATGTCCGACGGCACTCTCCAGTTCAAGTCCCCGTTCCTCCGCGATTTCGAGGCGCGCGGCTGCCTCTACGACTGCACCGATCCCGACGCGCTGGATGCGCTGTTCGCCAAAGAACGGGTGACCGCCTATATCGGCTTCGACTGCACCGCGCCCAGCCTGCATGTTGGCAGCCTGGTGCAGCTGATGACATTGCGGCGTCTGCAGCAGGCGGGGCACCGGCCCATCCTGCTGATGGGCGGCGGCACCACGAAAATCGGCGATCCCTCCGGCAAGGACGAAACGCGGCTTCTGCTGTCTGACCGGCAGATCGAAGACAACAAGGAGGCCATCCTGAGAGGGGTGCAGCATCTGCTGCGCTTCGGCGACGGCCCTTCAGACGCCATTATGGTGGACAACGCCGAGTGGCTGGACAGGCTCGACTATGTTCCCTTCCTGCGCGACATCGGCCGGCACTTCTCCGTCAATCGCATGCTGACGATGGACAGCGTGAAGCTCAGGCTCGATCGCGATCAGCCGATGTCGTTCCTCGAATTCAATTACATGATCATGCAGGCCTACGATTTCGTGGAGCTCTACCGCCGCTACGGCTGCCGGCTGCAGTCCGCCGGTTCCGACCAGTGGGGCAACATCGTGGGCGGCATCGATCTCGGACGCCGCGTGGAGAATGTGCAGCTGTTCGGCCTGACAACGCCGCTGATTACGACGGCCTCCGGCGCCAAGATGGGCAAAACGGCGGCGGGCGCGGTGTGGCTGAACGCAGACCAGCGTTCGCCGTATGAATACTGGCAGTTCTGGCGCAACACCGAAGACAAGGATGTCGGCCGTTTCCTGCGTCTATTCACGGATCTGCCGCTCGACGAAATTGCCCGCCTGGAGCAGCTGGAAGGGGCGGAGCTGAACAGCGCCAAGATCGTGCTGGCCACCGAAGCCACCGCCATTCTGCATGGGCGCGAAGCCGCGGAGCAGGCGCAAGAGACTGCGCGGCGAACTTTCGTCGAAGGGACTATAGCCGAAGGACTACCCACTTATGACGTACCCGCCTGGGACCAGCGCTACGGGATAGGGATAGCGCAACTCGCAAAGGATTGCGGATTGGTCAATTCAATTGGTGAAGCTCGTCGCCTCGTTCAGAACGGCGGCTTGCGAGTGAACGATGTGGTCATCACCGATGCCAATCAGCAGATGGGTACAGCAGACCTGAGAGATGGGGTGCTGAAACTCTCCAGCGGGAAGAAGAAGCACGTGCTGGTAAAACCGGCCTGAGCGGAGCGCGCGAAATGTCACACAGACCAGCAAACATCACCGCCGCCGAGCGGCGGCAGCGGATTGAGCGGCTGCGCACCGAGATGGACCGCGACGGCATCAGCGCTGTGGCCATTGGGCCCACCACGAATCTGCGCTATTTCGCTGGCATATCCTGGCATCCGAGTGAGCGGTTTACCGGCATTGTGATTACTCCGAATGCGATCACCTACATCTGCCCCGGATTTGAGCGTGACAAGGTGCAAAGCCTCGTCACCATGCCGGGCGAGATTCGCGTCTGGCAGGAAGATGAGAGTCCTTACGCGCTGATTGCCGACGCGGCAGGACAAGGAGAGATCGCGCTCGATGATCAGGTGGCGCTCTTCACCTACTACGGCTTGCGCAAGGCTGTGGGCGATGAACACTTAAGGAGCGCGGGCGGGCTAACCAACAGGCTGCGGCGCATCAAGTCGGACACTGAGCTGGCGCTCATGCAACATGCAAAGAATGTAACGCTGGAGGTGCAGCGGCGCGCACATGACCTGCTGCGCCCCGGCATTCTTGTCAGCGAAGTGATCCGCTTCATCGACCAGAACCATCGCGCGCTCGGCTCCGACGGCGGCAACACTTTCTGTCTTGTCTCGTTCGCGGAGGACACAACCTTGCCGCACGGCGGCGAGGGTGAGCGGGCGCTCAAAGACGGCGACGTGGTGCTGATCGATACCGGCTGCGCCTTCGACGGCTACAATTCCGACATCACGCGGAGCTATGTCTTCGGCGAACCCACAACGCGTCAGCGCGAGATCTGGAACCTGGAGAAGGAGGCGCAGGCAGCCGCATTCGCCGCGGCGCAGGTTGGCGAGCCGTGCCAGTCAGCCGACCGCGCCGCGCGGGACGTCCTGCAGCGCGCGGGGCTTGGTCCGGATTATCGGCTGCCAGGCCTTCCGCACCGCACCGGCCACGGCATCGGCCTCGACGTGCACGAATCGCCGAACCTGGTGCGCGGCGATGAGACGCCGCTCGCGGCGGGCATGTGCTTCTCCAACGAACCGATGATCGTGCTGCCGGGCGAATTCGGCATCCGGCTGGAAGACCATTTCTATATGACGGAAGCGGGCCCGCGCTGGTTTACCGAGCCGTCGCACTCCATTGACGACCCCTTCAAAGGCGTTACGCCTCTTGCCGACGGAGCAGCGTGATAACCTGAACTAATGCGGAGCGGGAGCCGAAGCCGGCGGTGTCTTGTTGGCCTGGCTTGGCGCGGTGGGAACGCGGCCCTCGAAGATGCGGCGGAAGATGCCCGGTGTCAGCATCGACAGCGGATTCACACTGATCTCCGGCTCGTCGAGACTGCCCGATGCTTCGTAGGTGACGCCCACAATGCCTTCGCCCTTTTTCGAGACGAGCACGTCGCCGACCAGCGGAATGGCGCCCAGCACGCTGTTGATGCCATAGAGCGGAGCCACCGCGCCTTTGAGATCGATCGTGTTGTTGCGGCGATCGATGTAGCCGTCACCGGACAGCCCAACCGACGGCCCGGAGGCGTGACCGTCGCGAATGTTCACCACGTCGTTCGCAGCGGAAAACGGCATTTCCAGCTTGTCGATGACGATCCCGGAGCCGCGCATGAGATCGAGCAAGCCGCCCAGCGAGCCAGCCGAAAACAGCCGCGCGAAGAACGGCTGGTTCTCGATTTTGAAGTCGCGAATGGTCAAGGTGCCCGCGAAATCCGGCCCGCCTTTGGCGTTCAGCGGCGGCATCTTCGCTGCGACGGTCAGCCGACCGCCGGCGATGTTGTCGAGCCCGAACACCCCTTTCAGCAGCGCGCCGGCGTCGCTCGCATTCACAGTGACATGGCGACCATCCGCCGCCGGCACAATGCTGGCCGAGACAGAATCGCCCTTCGACATGCCCGTGGTCATCGACAGCATTTGAAAGCGGCTGCCCACCACCGTCGCCTCCGCATTGAAGGGGGTCAACACGGTGTTTTCCTTGAGCTGCATCCGATCAACGCGCGCCAGAATGTGATAGCGGGTTGTGCTCTCCGCCTTGGTGTTCGCGCTGGTGTTGTCGCGACGGCCAAGCGCCGTTCCATCCACCGAATGGCCGCGGATGAAAATGTCGGCGCCATTCGGTCCTTCCGTGTAGGTCAATGCGAAATCGTTGGCGGATCCGGCCCGAAGCGCGGGAAGCTCGGCCCGGCTGAGATTGCCGTCGGCAGCGAAGCTCAACGTGCCCTGCGCCGAAAGCCCGGCACCGGAAAGCGTAAGGTCCGCCGCGGAAATCGCGCCCTTTTGGTCAAGCCGGGCGACGACCTGCGCAGTCGCCGGCGTACCGGGCGGCTTTCGATAGCTGATGGTGTCGAAGGAAATGTTGGCGGGCGTGAGGTCGACCGTCACCTGGACGGCGCGCATCGTGCCCTGATGGCCTTGGAGGTTTGCATTCACGCCGACCGGACCGGTGAAAAAGTCTCCCAGCTTCAGCTTGAGCGCGGCACGCGCCTGCTCATCCAGGGTGCCGCGCACGTTCAGGCGGGTGGTGATATCGCTCCTGCTGCTAAAGACTTCGTTCCAGTCGACCGTGACCGGGGCGGGGCCGTAATTCACGGTGCCCTGCGCATGCAGGTGCGCATTGTCCACGTCGAACGTGACATCGCCGTTCGAAAGCTTCGTGTCCTGACCCAGTGAGAGCGCAAGCCCCTTCGTAAGCGCTTTCACCTTGATTGGAATCTGGTCCACACCGACGTTTTTCACCATCGGCACATGGAATGTGCCGTCCGCCACTACCGTGCCCGCTGTTTCCGACGTGTTGATGTGGAAGCGTGTGGGATACTGCAGCGGCTTCTCGTCCAGAATTTTCAGTAGATCGCGCACTTGGCCCTGGATCGTGGCGGAGATGTCGCCTGCCGTCCCGTGCTTGTGCAGTTCCGGAATCACAACCTTGGCCTTTTGCACCGCAAGCGGTCCGACGCGCGCCGAGGTGACATCCACGCTGAAGGTATCGCCGGTGAGAACGCCCTGAGCATTGGCATTGGTCAGCAGTGTCATACCCTTCACATAGACTACGCTCGCGTCCTTTATCGGAAGGGCAACCTTGAGGGCCTGGTCTGGAAGTGCGGGTGCGCTCAGCTGGCCGGCAGCGATGTTGGCGGTCACAGCAACTGGCCCGATGCGGCCCGCGGGCACATTCTGGTCAACCCAACTGCGTGCCCCCGCTGCGATGGTCGGCGGCCAATAGCGCACCAGGTTACGAACCGAGAGCGGATCGATGGTGCCGGACGCCTGGATGGCGGGCGACTGGTTCTGAAGCAGGACCACGCGGCCCTGCAGGGTGCCTGAAAGCGCTCCGTTAAGAGACAGACGGTCAATGGCGAACGTTCGGTCCTGCGCCGTATATGTGCCACGCAACCCGAATCCACCCAGCGTCGTGGGCGCCTTTGCCGAAGCCATCGGAAAGAATATCTTGTCGGCCGTGATGTCCAGATTGGCGCTGGCGAATGTGCCATCGGCCGCCAAGGTGATGTTCGCCAGCCCTAGTGCGTGCGCACCGACACTATCGCCCTTGAGGGTTGCGTCTTCAATCAGGAGCCGCTTGGTCTCACCGTCGTAGCGTCCAAGCAGGCTCACGTTGCGCACCTTCAAGGGCGATCCGAAGCCACCAATGATGCCGGTGGCTGAGACATCAAGATCGGCAGACTTCAGTTGCGTACCCTGTTTGACGACGAAGGAGGCGGAAAGATCGGCCCGAAGATCAAAGGGCTGCAGGAATGCGAAGGTGGCGGAATTGCGGGCGAGTGCCGTCAGTTCCAGCCCGGTCACGCCAAGGTCAGCCTTCATATCCTGGCCCGCATGCGGGAAGGAAACCTTTGCCGTCACATGGGCAGGCTGCCCGGTGACTTCCACATTTGCATTCACGTTCGCGACGAGATGTCGGGAAGCACCGGCAAGTTCGTTGCCGATATCGATTTCCGCATCGGGCGCAACGAGGAACAGTCCGGTCTGTTCATCGTAAAAGGCCAGCCGCGCCTTGCTGACGGCAAACTTATCAAGAGTAGATGGTCCGTTGCCCGATTTCTCGATCGCTTCCCGTATGCGGTCCAGAACGTCAGCGCTGGTCCTATCCTTCTCAATTCCCAAACGCAGCGCGCCGTTCTTCGCATGCACCAATGTCAGCTGCACGCCGACGAGATCGATCCGCCGCACTTCGATGTGGCCCGTGACGAATGGCATTGCGGCAAGGCCGATTTCGGCCTTGGGAGCCTGGGCCACGATCCGCCCGGCAGAATCGAAGATGCGCGTGCCGACGATAATGATGTTGACGCGCCCCTCCTCGCGCGACCATTCGAGGGCCGCCTCGTCATAGCGGATGGCCAATCCCGGCAAGGCGTGCAGCACCGAATCTCGCAAGCGGTCCGAAAATGGCCCGAGCGCGACGGGCCCCATCGCGAGACGCAGGATCACGCCCAGAACGAAGCAGGCGGCGACCGCGATCAGTCCAACCGCACCCAGGCTGATGTGGTGGACGTGCCTCCAGCGAATGCGGAAGGCACGGAAGCGCCGCAGCAAGTCAGCTGGCCTCGAACGCTGCGAGTGGCTATGACGCACGCGAGAGTCCAATGGGTCCGCACCTGTCCCGCGTGGTCGCCCACGCGTCTAAGAGAAGCTCGGTTCGTCCCCACTTCGCTTGGCACTTGCGCCGGACCGCGCCCCGTTTTATCGCCTATGGCCAATTTTCCGTAAACGCGAAACTAAGAACTGCGGGGCCCGCATGGCAAAAGAACTCGCTGTTGGCGACCGCGCGCCGGCTTTCAGGCTTCTGACAGATACTGGAGAAATTTCCTCTGCGGACCTGAAGGGCAGAGCCTACGTCCTCTACTTCTACCCCAAGGACGACACTCCCGGCTGCACCAAGGAGGCTATCGCATTTTCCGAGAATGCCGCCAAATTCAAGGCAAGGCGGGTCGAAATTGTCGGCGTTTCCAAGGACAGTATCGAGTCTCACCGAAAATTCCGCCAGAAATATGGACTGAAGATCGCGCTCTGCACCGATCCGGAGAAAATCTTGGCCCAAGCCTATGGCGTTTGGGTGGAAAAGAAACTATACGGCCGCGTCTACATGGGTATGGACCGGGCAACGTTCCTGGTCGATCAGAAGGGTGTAATCCGGCAAATCTGGCGGAATGTGAAAGTTCCGGGCCATGCCGATGCGGTTCTCGATGCCGCGACATCCCTTACGGGCCGTTAATCTCCGGCCCTGTTGCCATGCACAGGCGCAAATGACCTAAGAGCTTGATTTGATGCTCTGAACCGGGTCAGACTGTTGCTTCAGTCCGGCGTACAGGGTCGCACAAGAAGGGTTGTTGAAGGATGATGCAGACGCTTTACGAGCGCGCGCAAACATGGCTCCACGCCACCTTCCCGGAACGTCAGATTTACATCCGCAGCAACGGCCAGGTTCAGTTTCTCACCTTCGGGCCCGCCCTGCAGGCAACGATGGCTTGCCTGTCAATCCTTCTCCTGGGGTGGATGGCTTTCACGTCCGTGAACGTGCTGTTCAAGGATGGCATCATCCACGCGAAGGACCGCCGGTATCAGCAGATGCAGGCGAACTACGAAAATCGCATCGCCGACCTCCAGGTCTCATATGACGAACTGAACGGTGCCCTGGTTGCGGCGCAGGACCGGTTCAAGACGGTTGCCGACCGCTTGCAGCGCAAGCAAGAAGCTGTCGCCCAGTTGCTCAGCCGCGGCGGGTTGGCGAACGCTTCGATCTACCCGGAAACGGAGCCAGCCGCCGCTTTGCCGCGGGCTAAATCGGGTAAATCGGGAGCGACTGATGGTGTTCAGGCTTCTCCGCAAATATCGGGCTTCGGAACTTCCGACGGCAACTCGGTCCTTATGCCGGAACCGGTGATCCCGCAGCCACGCACATCCGGGCCGACGCGCGCCAGTTTCCTCGAAGGCACGTTCCAGGGGCTAACCGGGGCCGCGACTTTCCTATTCGAGCGCGCGCTGAAGCCGCGCCAACATCTTGCGGCAGTGCCGGCCAAGGTGCTCCACAATCCGGCATTCGCGGGACTCCAACAGCAAACGGCGCGGGTGGCGAAGATCGACAGCCTGCAAGCAGCACTCCTTCAGCAGGCCGACGCGCAGGTTTCTGGCCGGATTGCGCATGTGGATGCGGTAATGCGGCGGGTGGGCATGAGCCCGGCGACGGTAGAACGCAGTGTGGGCCTTGGTGGGCCTATGCTGCCAATTTCGGAACTCCGGCTCGACGGAATAGACGATCCCGCCTTTACCCAGAGCTACGCAAATGCCAGCGCCCATAGCGAAGAACTCGGCACGCTACTGGCCGCGCTGTCGCACGTTCCCCTGGCTACCCCGGTGCACGGCGCTGGTTTCGAGTTGACCAGCGATTTTGGCTCGCGGGTAGACCCCTTCACGCACCAGGTGTCATTCCATCCCGGTCTCGATTTTGGCGGCCCATGGGGCGCAACCGTGACAGCAACCGCGCCGGGGATGGTTGTTTTTGCCGGTCCGCGCGGCGGCTACGGCAACATGGTCGAGATCGATCACGGCTACGGAATTCACACCCGGTACGGTCATTTGTCATCGATTTTGGTTCATGTCGGCGTTAAAGTCGCCAGAGGCGCGCCGGTGGGGAAACTCGGGTCCACCGGCCGCAGCACCGGCCCCCATGTTCATTACGAAGTGTGGCTGGCCAGCGTCGTCAGGGACCCGAGCAGATTCATTGAGGCAGGCCGCCATGTTCAGTAAGACCAAAGATAGCGCTCCTGACGTGAAAACAGGGGCGGCGACTGCGACACCGGTTTCTTCTTCCCCGTCGATCCAGTCGGTACCAACTATTCAGCCCGTACAATCCTCGCAACCAAGCACCCGTCCAGGAGCACGCACGATGCCTTCCGTTATCAGCGCCGATCTGGTTGTGACCGGCACACTTACCTCCACCGGAGACATGCAGGTCGACGGCCGCGTCGAAGGCGACGTCCATAGCGCGAATCTCGTGATCGGCGAAAAGGCCGTGATCCAGGGCGAAGTCATGGCGGACGAGGTAACCGTCAGGGGCCGTGTGGAGGGCTGCATCCGTGCACGCAAGGTTTTGCTCTGCGCGACTTGCCACGTGGAAGGGAACATCCTGCACGAAGCGTTTGCAGTGGAAGCCGGCGCCTTTTTCGAGGGCAATTGTCGTCATTCCGACAATCCTCTAGGACAGGAGAGTACACGGCCGAGCACGAGTTCTTACGAACGGAAGCCTGCGCCCACAGCAACGCTCGGGGCACCGACCAACGGCGGCGCGCTTGCGGCGAAATCCGCCTAAGTCGCAGGTCCGCTTTCGCTTGAGCCCGCTCCGGGTCGCGCCGGGGTGGGCTCTGCATTTCCGGCTCGGAACGGGGGCACTGTTCCCCGCGTTGTTTGCAAGACATCATTTGAGGGGAAGTCCATGACCGTCGTGAGCGACAGCGCCGGCATGAGCGCGGAAGAGAACGCGGTAGAGAGTTCGTTCCGCCACCGGATTTCGTGGAGCTCGATTTTCGTCGGAGCTGTCGTGGGGACCGCCACGATTTTTCTTCTGCTGACGCTCGGCTCCGGTGTCGGGCTCTCTCTTGTCCCAGCGCATGGCCTCGCCAGCAAAGGCTTTCTGACTTTGGGCGCGATCTATTTCCTTGCAGCACAGGCTATGGGCTTTGCGGTGGGAGGGCATCTGGTCGGCCGTCTCATCGGCCCTATGGCGGAAAGCAACCGTGAAGAAGAATTCCGCGCCGCGGCGCACGGGCTTTCGGTATGGGGCTTGTGCGTGAGCGCAACGGCCGTGCTGGTTCTGATGTCCGGTTGGGTCGCGGCCGGTTCCGGCGCGATTGCTGCCGGCGCGGCTCTTAGCTCTTCAAATTCGAGCAATGCGCCGGCCCCTGCCGCCGCATACTGGACGGACGTCTTGTTCCGCCCGGCCACCACACCCATGCGTGCCTCGCTGGCATGGCAGCGCTATGCGCAAGCCGGAAACACGGCCACGGATGCGGCGCCCACAACGGACGACGAATCCCAGTCCACTCCGCACAGCACAACCACGCAAATGACCCCGATACCCAACACTGGCAATTTGGAAAACGGTGCACCACAAGGCACGACGACGGGTGCTCCCGAATCGTACCCGTCGAGCGCACCGCATGTCATCACGATTCCCACTCCGGCCGAAGGCCCAGATGGCTCGGGCGCGACGACAAATAACACGCAGGCGCAAGCGATTACCGGCCAGGGCGATCTGGCTTCGGATAAGGCGGAAGTAGGACGCATTCTGCAAATCGGGATAGCGAACGACACCACCCTCGATGCCTATGATCGCAATCGCATCGCGGATCTGGTCTCGCGGGATACCGCTATCTCCGCAGCGGACGCCGCTCGCCGCACCGACAATGCGCTGGCACGTATTCGCAGCGATCGGACGAAGGCTGCGGAAGCGGCCCGCAAAATCGCGCGCAACGCCAGCCTGTGGATCGCCTTCGCTCTTCTGTTCGGCGCCATCGTCGCCACCATGGCCGCGATTTCCGCGCGTTGGGAGGACGACCGTATAACGTTTGATTTTGGCCCCCGCGAACCGGCGTAGTAGCTACTCCAGATCGGCGATCTTTTCCTTCGACTTGCCGCCGATGGCTTGGGCCAGCGCCGCCGCCATGAAGGGATCCAGGGCTCCGTCCAGCACGTCATTCGGTGAACGGCTTTCCACCCCCGTGCGCAGATCCTTCACCAACTGGTAGGGCTGCAGCACATAGGAGCGAATCTGGTGGCCCCAGCCGATGTCGCTCTTCTCACCGATGAAGGCGCCCGTTTCCGCCTGCTTCTTCTCCAGTTCGATCTCGTAAAGCTTCGAACGCAGCATGTCCCAGCAGATGGCGCGGTTCTGGTGCTGCGACCGCTCGGTCTGGGACGACACCACGATGCCGGTTGGCAGATGCGTGATGCGCACCGCGCTTTCCGTCTTGTTGACATGCTGGCCGCCAGCGCCGCTCGCGCGGTACACGTCGATGCGCACCTCTTTTTCCGGCACGTCGATCTCGATAGACTGGTCGATCACCGGAAAGGCGGTGACGCTGGCAAAACTAGTGTGGCGCCTGGCATTGGCATCGAACGGGGAGATGCGGACCAGGCGGTGAATGCCGGCCTCCGTCTTCAGCCAGCCATAGGCGTTAGGTCCTTTCACCAAGAGCGTGGCGGATTTGATGCCGGCGCCCTCGCCTTCGCTCTCCTCGATATATTGCACCTTGTAGCCGTGGCGCTCCGCCCAGCGCGTGTACATGCGCTCAAGCATCTCGGCCCAATCCTGGCTTTCGGTGCCCCCCGCGCCCGCATGAATCTCGAGATACGAATCGTTGGCGTCGGCTTCCCCTGACAGCATCGACTCAAGCTTCATCGCGTCGGCGCGTGCGGCGAGCGCCCCGATGTTCTTCTCCGCTTCGACAACGAGCGCTACCTCACCCTCTGCGTCCGCCATTTCGATCATGCCGGTGGCGTCGGCGAGTTCACCTTCCAGCTTCTTCACCGCGGAAATGGATTCCTCGAGCCGCTGACGCTCGCGCATCGACTTCTGTGCGGCTTGCAGGTCGTTCCAGAGCGAGGAGTCTTCGGCGCGGGCGTTCAGTTCATCGAGACGGCGAAGCGCCCTGTCCCAGTCAAAGATGCCTCCTCAGCAGGGCAATCACCTGCTGAATTTCATCGACAGTACGTTCGGTTTCGGCGCGCATTGAGCCGGTATGATCTGCGCCAACGAGGTTGTAAAGAGTTCTGGAGCCGACAAGTCCCTATTTGTCGGAGTTTTCAGTCAACTTGTACACCACCTGCACGGTTGCCCAGTCTGAGGCGGTGCCGCCCCCGTGAACCGCTGGCACATAGTGCCAGTTCATGACCGTTTCGACCGCCGCATTGTCGAGATCGGGGAAACCGCTCGTCCTCGCCACATTTGCGAGAATCGGCTTGCCTCGGCTACTGACATACACGCTTAGGACAACGGTGCCCTGCTCGCCTGAGCTCTGAGCGCCTCTCGGGTACACCACCGGTGTCGGCGTCGATGTATCGACTTTGGGCGCGCTGTCGGCGAACGCGGCGTTGGTGAAAATGAGCATGAGGCCCAGGCAAACTGCCCCGCCCGCCACCCACTGACGACATATCATGCCAATCCCCTCGTAGGATTTACCGCCGCTCGTAGCGCGGCCACAGCCTTGCGCCAACCCAAGAAAACGCATCCGCACTCAACCATGATCACGACCGCATTTGCGGCATATTTCCGTGGGGAAGAAGCCCCACTTTCCGTTAACCCGGCCAAGTGGCTCCCTGCAATGGATGCACCGGATGCTGACCATCATGCAAAAGGAGCCGACATAACCGAGCGCGCACATTATTAGCCAACGCCACGAAAAATCGTGAACGAAGAACACTTTGCTTGCGCAGGCGCCAAACGACAGCGCCAACATTTCAAATACGTAAAATTCCGTCCGTCGACGGAGTTGCGGAACCTTGACCGGTCCCAATCGCCCATTTGCATTCCAGCCCATATTTGCCCCTCGACGCACTTACGTAAGGTGCCATTCTGCCTGCCAACTTCTGCTTTGTCAGTACCTTTGACGCCGGATCAGGCAGCCGGCAAGCTTTCATCCTCGTTTTGTGTCTCTTCCGTCCCGCGTACGCGATCCACCCACTCGACCGAAGCATTGACGCGCAACGCACCTAGGATGTCTTCCAGGTGAGCGACATCGCGGACTTCAATGTCGACCAGAAACTCGAAGAACAGCGGATTTCGGCTGGCCACCTTCAGGTTGGAGATGTTACCGCCATTGTTGCCGATTACCGTCGCAACCGCAGCCAGCGAGCCCGGCTCATTTTTCACCCGGGCACGTACGCGGGCCACGTTGGCACCCGTCTCCGCCGCATGAGCGCCCCAGCCCACATCCAGCCAATCCTCCATTTGTGAGGGGGCTTTCTCCAGCTCGGCACAATCGATGGTGTGAACGACGGCGCCGACCCCCGGCACCATGACACCGACAATGCGGTCTCCCGGCAAGGGATGGCAGCACTGACCCAGCGTGTAGGAGATGCCCTCGGTCAGCCCTTTAATCGAGATGGCCTTGCCTTTGCGGCCGGGAACAGATCGAGCGCGCCGATTGGGGTCCCGCTTCAGCTCCGGGTACACCGCTTCCAGGACTTCATTGGCGCGCAATTGTCCCCGACCAACCTCGACGTACACATCGTCTGGCTTCGGAAGCCGTAGCTTTTTCGACACTTCTTCAATGGCCTTGTCGGTCAACTCGCGATGTTCGTCCGCAAATGTCTTCTCCAGTATCTTGCGGCCAAATTTCATGTGTTCGTCGCGCTGCGCATAGCGCAGAAAACGGCGGATCTCGAAACGTGCGCGCCCGGTCACGGCAAACTGCTCCCACAAGGGAGAAGGTGTCTGATCCGGCATCCGGATGATTTCCACCTGGTCCCCGTTTCTGAGCGGCGTATGGAGCGGCACATGCACACCGTTCACCTTCACGCCGACCGCGGTGTTGCCGACGTCCGTGTGCACCGCATAAGCAAAGTCGATCGGCGTCGCGCCGCGCGGCAGGTTGATGAGGTCGCCGCGCGGGGTAAAGCAGAAGACCTGATCTTGGTACATGTGGAGGCGGGAGTTCTCCAGAAACTCCTCGGGTGAGTTTCCGTGCTCCAGCAACTCCACCATCTCCCGCAGCCACTGATAGGCTTCGTCGGCGCCCGCGTTGCGTTCGCTGACACTTTCGCGGTAGCGCCAATGTGCCGCGACGCCACGCTCTGCCACGTCGTGCATCTGCTGCGTGCGAATCTGCACTTCCACCCGTTGCTGCTCCGGCCCGATCACGGTGGTGTGGATTGAGCGATAGCCGTTGGTCTTTGGATTGGAGACAAAATCCTTGAAGCGCTCGGGCACCATGCGCCAATGGGTGTGCAGAATGCCAAGGGCCCGATAACAATCCTCAGTCGTCTTGACGATGACGCGAAACCCGAAAATATCCGACAGCTGCTCGAAGTTCAGCTGCTTGTCCTTCAGCTTGCGCCAGATCGAATACGGCCGCTTGGCGCGCCCATAAACGCCGGCCTCGATGCCGTTCTCGGCGAGCTTCTTCCGGATCTGTTCGGCGATGCGGCCAATGCGGTCGCCCGATTGCGCATCGAGCCGGGCAAGCCGGGTGACGATGGAGTTGCGCGCTTCCGGATCGAGCTCCGCGAAGGCAAGGTCTTCCAGCTCCTCGCGCATGTTCTGCATGCCGATACGGCCGGCCAGCGGCGCGTAGATATCGAGCGTCTCCTGCGCAATGCGGCCGCGCTTCTCCGGGTTCTCGACGAAATGCAGCGTGCGCATATTGTGCAGCCGGTCGGCCAGCTTCACCAGCAGCACGCGGATATCGTTGGTGATGGCCAGCATCAGCTTGCGGAAATTCTCCGCCTGCTTGGTGCGCTCGGAAAACAGCTCCAGCTGCGACAGCTTGGTGACGCCATCCACCAGGCTCGCGATTTCGTCGCCGAAATTCTGCTTCACGTCATCGACGGTGACGTAGGTGTCCTCCACCGTGTCGTGCAACAGGGCGGTGACGATGGTCGACACATCGAGCTTCAGCTCGGTGAGGATGGCCGCCACCTCCAACGGATGGCTGAAGTAGGGGTCGCCGGAGGCCCGGAACTGCTTGCCGTGGGCCTTCATGGCGTAGACGTAGGCCCGGTTGAGCAGCGACTCGTCGGCTTCAGGATCGTAGGCCTTTACCCGCTCCACCAACTCATGCTGGCGCATGAGCTTGGGACGGGTGAACGGCGCCAGGATCTTGCCCAAGACCTCGCCCGTGCGGGCTAGCGCCGCGGAGCCCAAAGGGGCGGGCTTGGCGGCAGCGGTCTCTTCTGCGGGGGCGGAACCGGCCATTACCCCAATATAGCGGAAAGAATGAACTTTCCGAGGCGGCATCAGGCCGACACGTTGGCCGGCTATTCCTCGTATTCCCCTTCCGGCTCGGGCTGCGGCTCGGCGCGGCGCTGGGCCTCGGAGGTCAGGGCGCGGAGCAGCTCCTCCTCGGTGACCTGGCGATGGTGCGCATCCTCCCGCACGTCCTCTTCGGGGGCGGGCTCGGGCTCGTCCACTTCCGCGTGCTTCTGGAGCGAGCGGATGTAGTCCTCCTTCAGCACCTCCGGCTTGAGCGACTTGGCGGCGATCTCCCGCAGGGCGACCACCGGATTCTTGTCGCGGTCACGGTCCACGATGGGCTCGGCGCCGCCGGAGAGCTGACGCGCCCGGAAACCGGACAGCAGCACCAGGTCGAAGCGGTTGGGCACCTTGTCGACGCAGTCTTCAACGGTCACGCGAGCCATTCAGGGATCCTTGCTTCGAAAATGGGGGCAGCCCGAGGGTTGGCACCCTCAGAGGGCTGCGGACCATATAGGAACGGGGTGGCGAAGGGCAAGACTTGGTTGCACCCCCGGCCTGCTGCGCGCGCCGTGCGAGGCTTCCCGAGGCACCTCGTAAGCAGCTGATTTTCAACGGAAAACCCTCTGAGGTTGTTTTTCAAATTCTCGCACCCCTCCCCCGGTCTTCCGGCAAGCCCGAGAGTTGGCCCCCGAGTCGGATGCAAAGTTCCCATTCGAACCTTCGAAAATAGGAGGGGTGCCCCTCGTCGCAAACCTGTGCCGAGCGCATTCGTTTGCAAAAAGAGGGGAGGTATCCCCTGCCTCCATTGCCCACGGCGCAAGATGTTGCGGTCCGAGCCTGTGTCGCACATTTAAACCGCGATATTCGCGAGTCGCGCGTGACGGCACGAACGGCAGCGCGCGGCGGGTGTCCAGCAGTGCAGATCGAAACAGCGGTGCTCGTCATGTGCAGCAATCTAAGGCCTCATCCCGGCTGGGGAATGGATTTATTTTCGCGAGTGTAAGGCCGAATCCGGGCTGGTAGATGGATTTATTTCGGGGTTTGACTCTGCA
>DATIEM010000100.1:0-16694 GCA_035455725.1 Rhizomicrobium sp.
GGCGGAAGTGACAATCCGGCCGCCGGTTGCGCCCTTGGTGGCAAACGTGACCGCCACCGAAGTGAGCGAGCCCGAAACCATCCGCCGCCTTTTGATCGAGCAGGTCACGGGGCGCGTGCGCTGGCGGGAAAGCGTGCTGACCTTGCGGCATCTGGGGATCGACACAACGGTGGAATTCGGCGGCACCAAGGTGCTCACCGGCATGGTGAAGCGCACAAACCGCGATCTGCAGACGGTTAGTCTGGACACGCCGGCGGACATCGAAACTTTCGCGAAGAGCTTGTGAGCAACATACCAGCCCGCCGCCGAACGCCCACCTCCCCCTTGAGGGGAGATCGATCCGCGAGCGCGCATATGCGCGTGAGAGGATCGGGTGGGGGTAATTGCGTCGACGCTGGAGGATACCCCCACCCGGATCACCTTCGCTTCGCTCGCCTCTCCGACCTTCCCTCAAGGGGGAGGTGGTATGATAGGGGTGCATCATGTTTAATCTCTCCGGCAAAACCGCACTGGTGACCGGCGCTTCCGGCGGCATCGGACGCGCCATTGCCACGGCGCTGCATGCGCAGGGCGCCGCCGTGGCGCTATCCGGCACCCGCGCCGAGGCCCTCGAAGCGATGAGAAACGAGCTGGGCACTCGCGCGCACGTGACGCCCTGCAACCTCGCCGATGTGGCTGCGGTCGAAGGGCTTCCCAAAGTGGCAGAAGCCGCCCTCGGCGGTCCCATAGACATTCTCGTCAACAACGCCGGCATCACGCGCGACAATCTGTTCATGCGCATGAAAGACGACGAATGGGACCAAGTGCTGGCGGTCAATCTGGGCGCTGCGTTCCGGCTCTCCCGCGCCGTGCTGCGCAACATGATGAAGAAGCGTTGGGGCCGGATCATCTCCATCACCTCCATCGTCGGCGTCACCGGCAACCCCGGCCAGGGCAATTACGCCGCCGCCAAGGCGGGACTTATCGGGATGAGCAAATCGCTGGCCGCTGAAGTGGCCAGCCGCAACATCACGGTCAACTGCGTGGCGCCCGGCTTCATTGCCACCGCTATGACCGATGCCCTCACCCCCGATCAGAAGACCGCCCTGCTTGGCCGGATTCCGGCTGGGCGAATGGGTGATGCCAACGATATTGCCGCCGCCGTCGTTTATCTGGCGAGCGAGGATGCGGCCTATGTCACCGGACAGACGCTGCATGTGAACGGCGGAATGGCGATGATCTGATCACGAAATCAACAACTTAGACCGGTGTGGCGGCTTTGGGGCGAGTATGTTACGAACCGTTCAGCCCTTGGCCGCCAGACGGGAGGGGCTCGCCGCGTGCCCTGATCGCGGCCTGGAAACATGGAGAGGTGTCAAAAAGCAATGAGCGATACGGCCGAGCGCGTGAAGAAGATCGTGGTCGAGCATCTGAACGTGGATGCCGACAAGGTCACCGAGAACGCCTCTTTCATCGAAGATTTGGGCGCCGACAGCCTCGACACCGTGGAGCTGGTCATGGCGTTCGAAGAAGAGTTCGGCATCGAAATCCCGGATGACGCCGCCGAATCCATCGTCACGGTGGGCGACGCGGTGAAGTACATCGAGAAGACGCAAGCGGCTTGATGATCGGGGCGAGCGCCTCCCCCCGCAGAGTGGTGGTTACCGGCCTGGGTCTCGTCACGCCGCTGGCGTGTGGCGTCGAGGAAAGCTGGTCGCGGCTGCTTGCGGGGCAATCCGGCGCGCGCCCCATCACCAGTTTCAAATGCGACGACCTGTCGACCAGGATCGCCTGCACCGTTCCGCTGGGAGATGGCACCAACGGCACGTTTAACGCCGATCAGTGGCTGGACAGCAAGGAACAGCGCCGCGTCGACAGCTTCATCACGTTCGGCCTGGCGGCTGCCCAACAGGCGGTGGATGACTCAGGCTGGAAGCCGGAAAGCGAAGACGACCGCGACGCCACCGGCGTGCTGATCGGCTCCGGCATCGGCGGGCTGAACGGCATTGCCGAAGCCGCGGTCATTTTGCACGAGAAAGGCCCGCGGAAGATTTCACCCTTCTTCATCACCGGACGGCTGATCAATCTTGTCTCCGGCTATGCCTCGATCCGTTTCTGCTTCAAGGGCCCGAACCACGCGGTGGTGACGGCCTGCGCCACCGGCGCGCACGCGATCGGCGATGCGGCGCGGCTGATTGCGCTGGGCGATGCCGACGTGATGCTGGCCGGCGGCGCGGAAGCCGCGGTTTGCCGGATCGGCATTGTCGGCTTCAACGCCTGCCGCGCCCTCTCCACCAATTTCAACGATGCGCCGGAAAAAGCATCGCGGCCCTACGACAGGGACCGCGACGGCTTCGTGATGGGCGAAGGCGCGGGCGCGGTTATGCTCGAGGAATACGAGCACGCCAAAGCACGGGGGGCGAAAATCTATGCCGAAGTCACCGGCTATGGCTTGTCGGGCGATGCGCACCACATCACGGCGCCGTCGGAAGACGGCGACGGCGGCTACCGCGCGATGAAAATGGCGATGAAGCGGGCCGATCTGTCACCTTCCGACATCGATTATGTGAATGCGCATGGCACCTCGACCCCTATCGGCGATGAAATCGAATTGCGCGCGGTCGAACGGCTGTTCGGCAACGCCACGGCGAAGATGTCGATGTCCTCCACCAAGTCCTCCATTGGGCACCTGCTGGGAGCGTCTGGTGCCGTGGAAGCGGTGTTCTCGATTCTCGCGCTGCGGGACCAGATTGTCCCGCCGACGATCAATCTGGACAATCCCTCGGTGGAAACCGAAATCGATCTGGTGCCGCACGTCGCTAAGAAGCGTGAGGTGAATGCGGTGCTGTCGAATTCCTTCGGCTTCGGCGGCACCAACGCGTCGTTGATATTCACGGCGGTGCAGTAAGTCTCCACCGCAAAGGCGAGCTTCCGAACGGAACGGAACAGATGCGCCGCGCATTGATCGCATTCATAGTCCTGCTTCTGCTTGCGGTGGCGGCGTTTTTTGCCGAGCAATGGAGCTTCTTCGCACCCGGTCCCCAGGCGCTGCATGGCCGGAGCACTGTTGTCTGGATCGAGCCGGGGATGCGCTCCGCCGCGATCGCGCAGGCGCTGCAAAATGCGCGGGTGGTGCGCAATGCCGCATTGTTCCGGCTGGGCGTGCAGCTGCGTCGCAAGAACGCCGCCCTGAAAGCAGGCGAGTACGCCATTCCCTCCGGCAGCAGCATGGCCGACATTATGGGCATCCTGGCCGGAGGCAAATCCATTCAGCACAAGCTGACGATCGCCGAAGGTCTCACCAGCCAGATGATCTACGACGCGGTCCGCAAGGACGCACTGCTGACCGGCGATGCCGGCGCGATGCGGCCGGAAGGGACTCTGCTTCCCGAAACCTACTACTACATGCGCGACACCGCCCGCGCGGCGATCCTCGCCCGCATGCGACGGGCGCAGGCGCGCCTGCTGGCGAAGCTGTGGCCGTCGCGAAAACCGAACCTGCCGTTCCAGTCGCCGGAGCAGGCGGTGACGCTCGCTTCCATCGTGGAGAAGGAAACGGCGCTGCCGGAAGAGCGCCGGCATATCGCGGCCGTGTTCATCAATCGCCTCAGGGCCGGCATGAAGCTGCAATCCGACCCCACTATCATCTACGGAATCACCAAGGGTTATCCGCTGGGCCGCCGCATCCGCGAAAGCGAGATCGCCGCGGCAACGCCCTACAACACTTACGTCATCGAGGGCCTGCCGCCGGCGCCGATCTGCAATCCGGGAAAGGATTCGCTGGAAGCGGTGCTGCAGCCGGAAGACTCGCAGGATTTGTATTTCGTGGCCAACGGCACCGGCGGCCACGTGTTCACCGCCTCCATCGCCGAGCACGAAAAGAACGTCGCCAAATGGCGCGCCCTCGAACAGTCCAGAGAACAGCCGGGAATCGTCGGCCCGGCGCCATCGGACCTGAGTCTTTCCTTGCGCGGATCGGCGGACGCGGCGCAGCCACAGCCAACGAAGCAGGCGCCCCATCCGCATCGACATCCGCGATTGCGGCGCCGCGGCTGACCGGCTTCTGCTTGGGCAGTGCCGCGGGTATGATTGTGACTCAGGCAGCGGAGCAATGAATGTCGCTTGTCAGCATGACCGGATTCGCCGAAGCGCAGGGTGCGCATGGAACCATGCGCTGGCGCTGGGAGGTGAAAAGCGTCAACGGCCGCAGCTTCGACATGCGGCTGCGCGCGCCTCCGGGCTTCGATAGCATCGAGCCTGCCGCACGGCAGCTGGCAAACGGCCGCTTTCGGCGAGGCAATCTGCAGGCGACACTCACGCTGGAGCCGCGGGAAGGCGGCAGCGCGCTGAAGGTCGATCCCGACGCGCTGGCGGCAGCCGTCTACCTGGCCAAGCAGATCGCCGAACAGACGGGCCTGCCACCGGCACGGGTCGATGGCCTGCTCGCGCTGAAGGGCGTGATCGTGCAGGAAGAGGCTGCCGTCAGCGATCCGGCCCAGCGCGCCGCCCGGGACGCAGCGTTGCTGGAAAGCCTCGCAACCGCCTTCGACGCGCTCAAGCGCGCGCGCCGAAGCGAAGGCGCCAGACTTGGTCAGCACTTGCGCGACATGATCGAAGAAATCGAGCGGCTGCGAACGGAAGCCGCCACCATGGCCGCAGCGCAGCCCGATGCCTTGCGCGCGCGGCTTACGGCGCAACTGCAGGAGCTGATGGAGAACCCCCCGGTATCGCAGGATCGGCTGGCGCAGGAGGTGGCGCTGCTCGCCAGCCGCGCCGATGTCCGCGAAGAACTGGCGCGGCTGCATGCGCACGTGGAAGAGGCCCGCGCGCTGTTGAAATCGGACGATGCGGTGGGCCGCAAGCTCGATTTCCTGGCGCAGGAATTCAACCGCGAAGCCAACACGCTTTGCTCGAAATCGGGTGATACCGCCCTCACGCGCGTCGGGCTAGCTCTGAAGCACGCCATCGATCAATTCCGCGAGCAGGCGCAAAACGTGGAATGAGCGCCATCCGCCGCCGCGGCCTGATGCTGGTGCTGTCTTCGCCCTCGGGCGCAGGCAAGACCACGCTGTCGCGCGGATTGCTCGACCTTGATCAAAATATAACCATGTCCGTTTCAGCGACGACGCGCCCGAAGCGAGCCAACGAAGTACATGGAAAGGACTATTATTTCTTGGCCTCCGCCGAATTTGAGACTTGGGTAAAGCAAGATCGGTTTCTTGAGCATGCGATGGTGTTTGGTCATCGCTATGGAACTCCGGAGCATTTGGTTGGTCATGCGCTCGACGCGGGGCAAGACATTCTTTTCGACATAGATTGGCAGGGGACGAAGCAGCTTAAGGAAAAGATGCCCGCAGACGTGGTCAGCATCTTCATACTGCCCCCATCGCACGACGAGCTGGAACGGCGATTGAAAAACCGCGCACTCGATTCCGTTGATACGGTCGCGGCGCGGATGGCGAAGGCTACCGACGAAATCGGGCACTACATTGAATATGACTACGTCGTCATAAATGACGATATCAAAGCTGCCCTAAATACGATTTGGGGCATCCTTCGAGCGGAACGCGCGCGGCGCACGCGGCTCGTCGGTGTCGGCGAATTCGTGGCGGCCTTAACCCGCTGAGGCCTGCGGCGTCAGCACCACGCGGCCGACCACCCTGCCCTGCCGCAAATCGTCCAGCGAGCGGTTCGCCTCCGAAAGCGGTCGGGTCTCAACCGGGATCGGCGCCACGCGGCCCTCGCGCACCAGCGTCATCATCTCCTGCGCTTCTGGCAAAGAGCCCACGAAGGAACCGGTGATGGTGAGCGCGCGCAAGGGAAACATCGGCAGCGGCATGGCAAGCGCGCCTCCGAACAGGCCCACGACAATGATCTTGCCGCCGCGGCGCACCACGGAATTGGCGAAGGCGAACGAGGATTCCGAGCCGACGAAATCGACCACCGCATACGCGCCACCGCCGGTATCGGCCAGCAGCTGCTTGGCGGCGCCGGGGTCTTTGGGATTGAAGGCGCCGGCAGCACCGCCCTTTTTCGCGGCTTCCAGATGCGCATCGACAATGTCGGCGGCGAGTGGGCCCTTGCCGTACAACGCGCGCGCAAACTCGATGCCCATCATGCCCACGCCGCCGCAGCCCAGCACCACGATTTGATCGGCAGGCCCGAGGGATCTCACCTTTTTCATCGCGCCGAACGCGGTCAGGCCGGAGCACATGTAGGCCGCCGCCAGCGCGGGCGGCACGCTGCCATAGTCGAGCAGGTATTTCGGATGGGGCACCACGACATGCGTGGCATACCCGCCGGCAATGCCCGGTGAGCAGCCCAGCTGCCGCGGACATCCAACACACAAATTCTCCTCGCCGCGGCGGCAAGCAGCGCACTCGCCGCAGCCGATCCACGGGAACACGGCGTAACGCGCGCCGATTCGCACGCCTTGCGCATCCGGGCCGGCCGCAACCGCCGCGCCTTCGATCTCGTGCCCCATGGTATGCGGCAGCGGCAGCTTCAGCGGCAGCCGGTTGCCGCCACCGAGATCGAAATAGCCGTCGTGGATGTGCACGTCGGAATGGCAGACACCGGCGTGATGCACTTCGATCACAACTTCCGTGCCTTTCGGGCCGGGGGTTTTGATTTCAACTTCCTTCAGCGGACTTCCGAATTCCACCACCGCCTGGCTGCGCATGCGTGCTCCTGTTTTCGCTGGTGTCACTTTCGCATGCGGTTCGCGGGCGCTCAACGCGCACGGAACGCGCGGGCAAGCGCGGCGAACTGCGACACAGATAGTTGTTCCGGGCGCGCGGTCGGATCGATCCCAGCGTGCCGCAACAACGCTTCAGCATCGGACGTGAGCGTTTTCAGGCTCTGCCGCAGCATCTTGCGGCGCTGCCGGAAGGCGGCCGCCGTCAGCGCTTCCAAATCCAATAATTCGGCCGGCGCCAGCGGCCGCTCCAGCGGCTCGATGCGCACAACGGCGGAGGTCACCTTGGGCGAGGGCGTGAAGGCGCGTGGGCTGACCTCGAACAGAATCTGCGGGCGGCTGCGCCATTGCGCCAGCACCGACAGCCGGCCGTACGATTCGGTTGAGGGTTGCGCAACCAGCCGGTCTGCCACCTCGCGCTGGAACATCAGCGTCAGACTCTTCCACCACGGCGGCCATATGGGAACGATGAGCCATTTCACCAGCAGCGCCGTTCCGAGATTGTACGGCAAGTTCGCCGCCACGCGCACGTCGCCCCGGATGCTGCGCTCCGCCAGCAGTGCAAATTCATCCAGCTTCATGGCATCGGCGGAAACGACCTCGAGCTGCTCCGGGAACGCGGCCGCGATTTCCGCCAAGGCCGGCATACAGCGGGAATCGCGCTCCACTGCGATCACGCGGGACGCACCTTCCAGCAGCAGCGCGCGAGTCAGACCGCCGGGACCGGGGCCGACCTCATAGATCGTCGTATTTTGGAGCGGGCCGGCAGCGCGGGCGATGCGCCGCGTCAGGTTCAGATCGAGCAGGAAGTTCTGACCGAGAGACTTCTTTGCGCTGAGCCCGTGCGCGGCGATGACCTCGCGCAGCGGCGGCAGCTCATCCCCGCGCATCGGCGATCTGCGCAGCCAGCCGGATGGCCGCGATCATGCTGCGTGCATCGGCCTTGCCGGTGCCGGCAATGTCCAGCGCGGTGCCGTGGTCCGGCGAGGTGCGCACAATGGGCAGCCCAAGCGTGACATTGACGCCCTCCCAGAAGGCGAGCGTCTTCAGGGGAATGAGCGCCTGATCGTGATACATGCAGAGCGCCGCATCGTAGCGCGCGCGGGCTTCCGTGTGGAACATGGTGTCGGCCGGCAGTGGGCCAAGGATCTCGGAGCCCGTTCCCCGCAGCGCCTCCACCGCGGGCGCGACGATCTCGCGTTCTTCGCGGCCCAGTTCACCGTCTTCTCCCGCATGAGGGTTTAGACCGGTCACCGCGATGCGCGGCGCGGCAATACCGAAATCGTGCCGCAAAGCGTGCAGCAGGATTTCTCCGGTATCGACAATCGCAGCCTTCGTCACATGCCGCGGCACCTCTGCAAGAGGCAGATGGACGGTCAACGGAACGACGCGCAGATCGCCGCCGACCAGCATCATCACCGCGCGATCCGCGTCGGTGATTTGGGCGAGATATTCGGTGTGTCCGGCATGCTCGAAGCCGCCCTGCATCAGGGTGGCCTTGTGAATGGGCGCGGTGACCACAGCCGCGCCGACTCCATTGCGCACCAGCGCCACCGCCTCGTCGATCGCATCGACGACCGCGTGGGTGTTCATCGGATCCGGTTTGCCGGGCGCGCGCGGAACCGCAATAGCATGAGAGGCCATCAATGCTGCATCGGGCACCGCGCCACAGGCGCGAAACACATTCGCATCGCCCACCAGCTGAATGGGATGCGTGCCGATGCGGCCGTTCAGGGAATGGAAAGCCGCAAGCGCGACCTCCGGCCCAATCCCGGCAGGCTCGCCCATGGTCACATAAATGGGCGCATCCTGCGAAGGCCGCTCAGCGGCTGGCGGAGGATTTGCCACGAATTGTTCGCTCTTCGGGGGTTTCGATATTTGCAACCCGGCGCAGATCGCGCAGATAGCGGCGCGCGTACACGGTCATCTGCTCTTCATAGAGCTGCTGCTCGACCGAGTCGCGCGTCGGCATCTGGTACACTTCGATCTTCGGCTGAGGCTTGTCGCAGCGCACGATGAGCTCGATGCCGGCAGGCGAATGGAACGGCTGAGTGGTTTCGCCGGGCTGGGTCTTGGCGAGCGCCTGCCGGATATCCGGACTCAGACTGGCAAGCTGCATCTTGCCGAGATTGAAGTACATGGCGCCCTTAAGGCGCGCAACCAGTTCCTGCAGCTGCTCGCAACCGGCGATGTGCTCGCGCAGCACCAGCGCGGCCTTGGTGGCATTCTCCAAGAGCGTCGGCGGCGGCTTCGGACCGATGGGCAGCAACACGCGCGCGAGCGGCAACACGTTCGGATCGGCCGCTTGCTGCGGCACATCCGGAACTTTCGTGCCGGCCGGCTCAATGCGCGAGCGCAGCAAGAGAAGATAATAGCCGCCCGAGGCCTTGATCGGCTCGCTCACTTCGCCGGTGCGCATCCTTTGCAGCGCGGCGTTCAGCTCCGGCACCAGCTGCCCCTGTTGCACAACGCCGAGATCGCCACCCGATGCGGCGGTGGGATTCTGGCTGAACTGCCGCGCCACCGCTTCGAACGGAGCGCCGCGACGAATCTGCTCCAGCAGTCCCTGCATGTTCTTCAGGACCTTCGGATCCTGTTCCGGGCTGTCGACCGCCTGGAAAATTTCATAGACCCGGAAGTGCGTTTTGTTGGCGCCCGCTTCCAGCCGCTTCATTTCCGCATTCACGTCCTGGTCGGAAACGGTCACGCGGTCGCCGTACTCATCCTGGACAGTCTTGGTCCAGGCGATCTGGGCAGCGATCTGGCTGCGAAGCGTCGCCATATCGACGCCGGCGCCGGTGAACAGCTTCTGAATCTGCTCCATCGTGAGATGGTTTTCCGCCAGGATGTTGTTGATCGCCTTGTCCACCTCCGCCGTGCTGACGGAGATTTTCTTTTTCTGCGCTTCCAGCAGCTCGAGCCGCTCGGTTTCCAGCTGCTGCAGAATCTGCGGGCGGATGGCCTTGATGTTTTCAGCAGTGGGCCGCGCGCCCGAAGTGGCGACGAAGAGGCCGACCCGCTGGTTCAGGTCGTAATCGGAAATGATGGAATCGTTCACCACCGCCGCGACGCCGTCATTGGCGTTGTCGTTTGGCATGTACGGCTCGGTGCCCGGGGGGAATTCAGGCACGCTCACACCAACGTGCATCTGCTGGGCCGGTGCCTGTTTTGCGGCGGCCGCCGCGGCCGGAAGCGTGTAAAACCCCGCAATGATGCAGGCAAACGCAAACAGGTACTGTCGCAGAATCAAAGGAGGCTCTTGGTTCTTCGCTGAGCGCCAGGCCCGGCCGCGCTTATTGCGGCCCCAGGCTGGGCGGACAATACGCAATTCCGCCCGCGATGCAAGCAGTCCGGTCGCGGGCGCATCAAGGGGTGGTGAAGATGTGGCGGGGGAACAGATCGGAAGCCGTCTCCGGCTGGCCCGTCTTTAACTGGAAGCGCAGCAGGATCGAGGTGGAAGGCGGCACATCCAGCTGGGTGGTGTAGTTGCGGCGGTAGGAAATGGAAGCCGCCACGCACTCGTCCTCGTAGCCCACGCCGAATTCGTTGTCGATCATCTGGTCGTGTTCGAGATCGCGCCGCGCGCCGGCGAACACCGCCCAATGATCGAACAGGCCGATGGTCGCCTGCGCGTTGATTTCCTCGCGCGACGGCAGGTCGAGGATTGGTTCCTGCTGCGACAGCTTCAGATAGCTCACCTCCAGGACGGAGCGGCCCCAGGTGCCGTCAAGGTAAACCTCGTTGCGACGGAAATTGCCGGTCGTTTGATCGATGTCGACCCGGTGCGTCAGGCTGAAATGCGGCGGGAACTTGATGGTGAAGCGTCCCACCACATCGGAGGTGTTGCCGGTGAAGCCGAGAACGGGGCCGAAATTCGGATCCGGCTTCAGGCGAAAGGCTTCTCCAAGCAGCAACTCCACCGATCCGCCGGACGGAAACAGCGCGGTCGCCTGGAAGCCCGCATTGCCGCGCGGCCCGGTTTCGACAAGGCTGTAGCCGGGCAGATGCTCGAAGCTGAAAATGTTGTTGTCGTCCAGCTCGAAATCGCTGCTGTCCTCGTTGGGGATGCCTTTCGGATTGCCACCATAAGGCGCGGCGATCGCCTGCACGATCGGCGTCACCACGAACGCGGTGTTTCCGCTACTGTTGCCCGCGACGAATGGCCAGCGCCAGTCCAGCGCCACGTAAGGAAGGCCGCGGCCGATGTAATTCGTCTTGACGGGGATGCCCGGGAAATCCACGACATCGTTGTTGTTGACGCGGAACACGTCGCCGCGCACATCCGCCTGCACCGTGAACAGCTGTCCATTGGCAGTAATAAGCGGCATTCGCCAGCGTGCCTCCGCGCTGGCGCGCTGACTGTTCGGGCCGAGATCGCGCGTGATCACGGCGGTGTTCGCGTGGAACTGGAACTGCCCCCACAGAATGTCGTGCTCCGGCACATAGGTGTAATCGACAATTGGCGCGACAATTGGAAAGAAGGCCTGCCTGTCGGTGACCCTCAGCCCCTCGAAATAGTAGCCGAGAATAGCGAAGCGGCTGCGCCCGTCGATTCCCTCCACGAACAGATCGTTGACCAGCCTGTCCAGGATCGAGAGATCGTAGCGGCGAAGGAACGTTTTGTTGGTGGTGAGTTGGGCGTCGAAGCCAAGCTTCCAGACGTTATCCCACAGCGGAATGCGGCCGGAGCCGAACAGCGCGCCGTAATACTGGTTCTCGTTCTCGTTCGGACCGCCATTGGGATTCTCGGCGCCGCTCGCCTGAAGCCACATGCCGCCATTGTCCCAGCGCTGGCGATATTCCCCCTCCGCCAGCACGCCGGCACTCGTGGTGAACATCGGCGAAAAGGTAAAGTCCTGCGAGTCATTCAGCGAAAAGTAGATCGGCAGCCGCGCGAAGGTACCCAGCAGGCTCGACGATCCCAACTCCGGAACGAGGAGCCCACTTTTGCGCTTCACGCTGGGATCGGGCTGGGTGAAATACGGCGTGTAGGCCACCGGCACGCCGAACAACTCAAACGTGGCGTCGTGATAAGTGATCTCGTGCGCGGGCTCGTTGTACACCACTTTCGCCGCCCGGATCTGCCATAGCGGCGTGCGCTTGCCGGGCTGCTTGCAAACCTTGCAACTGGTGTAGACGCCGTGGATACCGGTCAGAATGGTGCCTTCTTTCGTGCGTGTGGCATGGATCGCGGCGAAACGTCCCATCTTTCCCAGCAGCGCGCTGAAGCCTTCTGCCACGCCATCGCGCATTTTGTCGGTGAGCACCGCGTGTTCGGCGAATCCGACGGTGCCATCCGGCTCCAGCACCGAAACGTGCCCATCGGCAGTGGCGACGTCCTTCACCTGATCGTAGGTGACCTTGTCGGCGAGCAGGATGCGTCCGTTGTAGTCGATCTCCACATGGCCGGTGGCGGTGACCACCTTGGTCTCGGTGTTGTAGTCGACCTCATCGGCGCGAATGAGCCCCGTGCCGCCCGGCTTGCCCAGCAGCGACTCCGAATTGGCGAACACGTGAGAGGTGGCGGAATTGCGCGAGGCGCCTTCCACGCCGCCGATGGCGGTCAGCGCCAATGCCGCAGCCGCGACAATGGTTGCGGCTGCCCGCGCCCGCAGTACCCCCGCTATGATCATGGTTCAGCCGTCCTCCTGGTGGAAGACAAGCGTCATGCCGAGCAGAATCGCGGCGGAGGCTGGCGCCGCGGCGGCCAGCGGCACCGGCAGGATTCCGGAAATCCCCAGCGCCTGCACGACGTCGCCGAAGAAATAGATGCCGAAGCCGCAAAGCGCGCTGTAGAGCACCACCCGCCCCATGCCGCCGAGCCGCGCCAAACGCAGCGAGAAACTCGCCGCCATAAACACCATCGCAGCGAGCAGAGCGGGCAGCACCAGAAGGCTGTCGAAGTAGAGCTTGTAGCGGTTCGCCGAGAAACCTGCCTGCTGCGCATTCTGAATGAAGCCGGGCAAATCCCAGAACGACATCGTGTCGGGCGAGGCGAAGCTTTCCTGAATGCGCTGCGGCGTCAGCTTGGTCGCCAATTGGTAGGACGGGTGGCGGATCGGATGGCCGTCCGGTCCGCTCACCCAGGCATCGCTCAATTGCCAGGTGCCGGACTGGAGATGCGCAGACTTGGCATCGATGCGGCCGAGGAAACGGTCGCCCGCGCCATAGAGAAAGACGATCACCTGCTCGAGATGCGCGCCCTGCTCCGCCACACGCAGGGCATGCACCACGGACTGGCGCAGCGCCGTGCCCTGCCGTAGCCATAGGCCGTTCTTGGAGATCGCCAGTTGCGACGGTTCATCGTGGATGTAGCGCGCTTCGAGGCCGGAATAGCGCTGCAGCAGCAGCGACGAAAAGGGCGTGAAGGCCACCGCCGCGAAAATTCCCAGCACGACGGCCACGCCGAGAGGCGGCGCCAGCAAATTCCAGGCCGAAAGACCCGCCGCGCGAATGGCGATCAGTTCCTGGCTGCGTGACAGCCGCACCAGCGCGAACACGCCGCCCAGCAGCACGGCAAACGGCAGCAGCTTGAGACACAAATCCGGCAACTGCAGCAGCGCCATCCCCATAACGATGGCGGAGGGTACATGCTTGCCGGCCGTCTGGTTGAAGAGGTCCACCACATCGATTGAGAAAGAGAGAAAGGCGAAGGCCGCAAACACAACACCCACGCCGAGCAGAAACTGCCGCGCGATATAGCCGTATAGCGTCCAGGACCAGTTCATCGGGCCGGCTCCGGCAGCCAGCGATGGAAGATTTGCGGCACCTGCAGCACGCTGGCGCCTGCGATCTCCAACACCGCAACGGCTGCGGCCAGCGCCGGAACAGCATAAAGCACGAAGAACGCGTTTGGGTGCCGCACCACGAACCCCTGTGCGCCATACCCGATCAGGCGCAGGATTCCGGCTAAAACCGCCGCCACGGTCAGCCTCAGCGCATAGGCGCCGCGGGCGCGCCGCCCACGCGTGATCGCCGCCAGGGCAATCAGGGCAAACACGATGCAGTAAAGCGGCGCCGACAGCCGGTTGTGGGCTTCCGCTTTTAGGATCCTTCGCATCTTGCCGCCGGGATCCCGCGCCAGATGGGGCGAAAACAGTTCCGACAGATACCGTTCGCTGGTCTGCAGCGTCTGCTGGTGCTGCTGCTCGGCGAACTGATCGAGATTGAAGACATAGCGCTCGAACTTGAGCACCGAAAGCTGAACGGGGTTGGCCGCGCCCTGCTCGACGGTTCCGTTCAGCATGATGAGGCGGGGCCCTGCCGGCGTCTGCGCCAGGACTCCGCTCTGAGCGATGTACGTGGTCGGCCGATTCTGATTGCGGTTGTCATGCACCAGAATGCCGTGGATATGACCATCCGGATCCAGCTCCCGGATGAAGACGGTGAGGCCCTTCACCGGCGCGTTGAAATTGCCCTCGCTCAGCAGCGCGGTGGCGATATCCGCCCGGATGTTCATCACCTCCGCGCGCATGTTTCGCTGGCCCCAGGGCATGAAATAAAGTGCGCAGATATAGGTCAGAAGCATTACCAAACCCGCGGCCAGCAGCACCGGCGATGCGAGCTGCGCCCGGCTGTGGCCCGCCGCGCTCATCACCACCAGCTCGCTGTCCACATTCAGGCGGTGCAGGCCGTAGAGCACCCCGCCGAAGAAGGCGACGGGCAGGATGATCACCAGCAGCTGCGGCAGCATCATCAGGGTGAGATAGACGAAGGTCACCGCCGACTGCCCGCGATTGATCACGAGGTCGAGCAGGCGCAGGGACTGCGACAGCCAGATCACGGTCGTGAGCAGGAAGGTGAACAGCAGGATCGGCTGGATCAGCTGCCGAAGCACGTAGCTGGACATCCGCGACATCATGGCGTCGGCACCGGTAGCCTGGGAGCGGGGCGCCCTTTCGCCTCGTCCGGGAAATTTCGTAAACTATCGCGTTCATACCGCCTTTCGGCAATCCCGAATGCACCTTATGCGCCTGAACCGGCGCGATATTTTCGGGCCGCTGCCATGACCGGGAGATGACAGATGCAGATAAGCTTCGCCGCTTCGTCGCTGGAGACCGGCGGTACATTGGTGGTCGCCGCGAGCGAGCGCGACTTTCTGCCCAGCGCGGCTGCACTGGACAAGCGTCTCAGCGGCGCGCTGCGCCGGGCGGCGGAGGCAAGTCGTTTCAAGGGCAAAGCAGGACAGGCGTTCGAGCTGCTTGCGCCGGCGGGCATTGCCGCTTCCCGCATTCTGCTGATTGGAGTGGGAAACCCGGAGCGATTCGACGCTCCTGCCGCCGAGAAGCTCGCGGCAACTGCGGTAGCCCGCGTGCTCACCAGCGGCGAGAAGGCACTCACCTTCGCGGTCGATTTGCCGAAGGGTTCGAAGCTTAAAGCCGCGCAGCTGGCAACGCACCTTGCGTTGGGGGCGCAACTCCGCGGCTACAGCTTCCACAAATACCGCACCAAGCAGTTGGATGAGTACCAGCCCACGCTCGAAGCCGTCACGATCGGCACTGAAGATGCCGGCGCGGCGAAGAAAGCATGGGCACGTCTGAAGTCGGTGGCGGACGGCGTCCATCTCGCGCGCGATCTGGTGAACGAGCCGCCGAACGTGATGTCGCCGCAGGAATTCGGCGCCCGCGCGCGCGAGCTCTCCAAGTTTGGCGTGGATGTGGAGGTGCTGGGCGAACAGGAGATGCGCAAGCTCGGCATGAATGCGCTCTTGGGCGTTGGCCAGGGCAGCGCACGCGAGAGTCAGCTGGTCGTGCTGCAGTGGAATGGCGGCCGCAAAAAGGACCAGCCGGTTGCATTCGTGGGCAAGGGCGTGTGCTTCGATTCCGGCGGACTGTCGCTCAAGCCGGGCGCCAGCATGATGGGCATGAAGGGCGACATGGGCGGCGCGGCTGCCGTGACCGGCGCGATCTGCGCCCTGGCCTCGCGCAAAGCCAAGGTGAACGCCGTGGGCGTGCTGGGGCTGGTTGAGAACATGCCGGACGGCAAGGCGCAGCGCCCCGACGATGTGGTGAAGTCCATGTCCGGCCAGACCATCGAAATCCTCAACACCGATGCGGAAGGCCGCCTGGTACTGGCCGATGCGCTGTGGTACGCGCAGACCCGCTTCAAGCCGCGGTTCGTGATCGATGTGGCGACGCTCACAGGCGCAATCGTGGTCGCGCTCGGGGCGGGGCATGCCGGCCTGTTCTCGAACGACGACAAGCTGGCGAGCCGAATCCAGGAGGCGGGCCGGCAGGTCGGCGAGCCCGTCTGGCGGCTGCCGCTCGCGGACGATTACGACAAGATGATCAAGTCGAAGATCGCCGATATGAAAAACATTTCCGGCGTGACGCACGCCGGCTCGATCGTGGCGGCGCAGTTTCTCCAGCGCTTCATCGATAAGACGCCGTGGGGGCACCTCGATATCGCGGGGGTCGCGTGGCAGGACGGCGAGCAGAAGCCGCTCTCGCCCGGATGGGGCGTCGGCTGGGGCGTGCGCATCCTCGATCGCCTCGTGGCGGATCACTACGAATCGTGATTCGCTACTGGATCTTTGCGGGCCTGTGCTGCATCGCCTGTTCAGCTTTCGCTGATGACGGCGTCGTCCTTTCGCCGGAGGAAGCCATCAAGGTCGCGCACCAATGCAGCAGAATTAGCCCTGGCCCACTGCAGGGAACCTGGCAGCCGACGGCATCGCAAATCAAGAAGCTTGAAATGGAGTTGCCTGCGGAGTTCCGGCGCGCGTCCCAAGCACAAACCCGTTTTCTCGAAATAAGAAATCTGACCGAGGAAGAAAGTGAGCTGCGGCTTGCGCATTACGTGCGCCAGTATGCAGGACTGACAGTCGGAAAGCGCAACATCATATACGTCAACGCGGTCCAGATAGAACCGGCTGAAAAACCGTGGCGGACGAAAGCGGTGCTCATATGCGATGGCGGCCCGAGCGCGTTCGGCGTTGAATACAACCCGTCGACCGGCGCGTTTTCGAACTTCGCGTTCAACGGCGCGATCTGATGGCCGAAGTGCTGTTCTACCATCT
>DATIEM010000101.1:0-22016 GCA_035455725.1 Rhizomicrobium sp.
GCGGCTGCCGCACCAGAGGATCAGCGCTGCGCCTAGGCATGGCACGAGGGCTGCCTCGCCGGGGAACGGCGTGTTGGGCGAGTACACCCCAATGCTGAAGGCAACGAGCAGCGCGCCCAACGCCATGCCGGCCTCGCGCACCTTCCGGCGCTGCGGCGCCGCGAGGCGCGCCACGCTGAGGATGGCGCCCAACATCAGCTCCCAGGCGCGATAGGGCAGCAGGAAGAAATCCGATTCCGGCGTGGCGCGCACCGCCCAAATGTTCGCCGCTAGCGAGATCACGAGAATGAAGGCGATCCCGGCGATCTCCGCCTTGCGGCCCAGTTTGGTCAGCGCCAGCAGGCTAAGCGGGAAGAAGACATAGAACTGCTCTTCGACCGCGAGCGACCAGGTGTGCAGCAGCGGTTTGCGCTCCGCCACCATGTCCCAGTAGCCGGCGAGATTGCGGAACAGGAAATTGGAGCCGAACACCACCGTCGCCTGCAGGCTCTCCGCGTAGCGCTTGAGGTCCGACGGGAAGAGCAGCAGCAGCGCGAGCCCGGCGCTCGCCAGCAGCAGCGCAAACAGCGCGGGAAAGATGCGGCGGATGCGGCGCTCGTAGAAATAGGCGAGGCTGAAGGTGCCTGCCCGCATCTCCCCATGGATCAGCGCCGCGATCAGGTAGCCGGAGATGACGAAGAAAACATCGACGCCGACGAACCCGCCGGAAAACCCCGGCACGCCGTAATGCCAGAACACCACCGCCAGCACCGCCACGGCGCGCAAGCCATCGATGTCAGGCCGATAGCGCGGCAGCGCGTGGCCGTGCGCGGGATGCGGCGGCAACGCAGAGCGGACTTCCTCCAGCACCATGTGGGCTTGGCGGACCTTCAGGACACCGCCGCTATCGGAGCCGAAGCGGGCGCTTTTCGCCAGCGGGCATTTCGCCCGTGTGACGTTTGGCGCCTCCATATCCGCGGCCCGCCAGGGCTCAGGGCCAGACGGGTTTCGTCGATCTTTTTGGTCGTCGGTGGCCATATGCGGCGGGCCAACAAAAGAAGAAGCGCAAGTTCCGCTTTTTTGCATTCTGGCGAACACGCTTTCGCGTGCTTCGCTACTCCGGCGCGATGGTGAGTTTGATGCCGTCCAGCGCGGGCCCGCAGGTGATCTGGCAGGACAAGCGGGAGTTCGGTTCCACCGCGATCGCCATGTCCAGCATGTCGGTCTCGGCATCGGATTTCGGCGGCAGTTTGTCGTACCATTCGGGATCGACATACACCTGACAGGTGGCGCAGGCGCATGCGCCGCCGCACTCCGCCGCCACGGGCAGCCCGGCGTCGCGCAGGATCTCCATCACGCTCCAGCCGTCGCGGCCTTCCAGCGTGTGCACTTCACCCTTGCGGTCGGTTGCGATGATCTTCATCCTTCGTGGCTCGCTTTCACTCGCGCCTCAGGATGACGATGGCACACGTCATGGTGAGGCGCGATGCCGAACATGCGTGAGGCGGAGCCACGAACCATCATGCGACGCCCAGTTTTTTCTGTAGGCTGGAGGAGGAGGTGGTGTACTGAAAGCGCAGCTTCTCGTTCGGCCGGCAGATGTGGAACGCCGCCTGCGCCATCAGCGCGGCTTCGTGGAAGCCGCAAAGAATGAGCTTCAGCTTGCCGGGATAGGTGTTGATGTCGCCGATGGCGAAGATGCCGGGCGTGCTGCTTTCGAATTTCTCGGTGTCCACCGGAATGCGGTCTTCGTGCAGATTCAAGCCGAACTCCGCGATGGGCCCGAGTTTGATGGTGAGGCCGAAGAACGGCATGAGCGTGTCACAGGCGTGCCGCCATTCGCCCTTATCGGGGCTTGCCAACGTCACTTCTTCCAGAATGCCGTTTGCGCCGTGCAGCGCCTTCACGCTGGCGATCTCGAAATTGATTTTGCCGTGCGCCGCCAACTCGCGCATTTGATTCACGCTGTGCTGCTGCGCGCGGAAGCCGTCGCGGTGATGCACCAGGGTGAGCTTGGCCGCGATGGGCGCGAGGTTGATGGTCCAGTCGAGCGCGGAGTCGCCGCCGCCCGCGATCAGGATGTTACGTCCCCGGAACGCCTCCATCTTCCGCACGGAATAGAACACCGACTTGCCTTCGTACTCGGCAATGCCCGCAATCGGCGGCCGCTTCGGAACGAAGCTGCCGGCACCAGCGGAAATCACCACCACCGGTGCGACGATTTCGGTGCCGGCATCTGTCTTCAGGCGCCAGCGGCCATCCGGCAGCTTGTCCAGGCCGCTTGCCATCTCGCCCAGATGGAATTGCGGGTCGAACGGTTTCACCTGCTGCATCAGGCGGTCGGTGAGCTCCTGCCCGCTGACCACCGGGAGACCCGGAATGTCGTAGATCGGTTTATCCGGGTAGAGCTCCGTGCACTGGCCGCCGGCCCGGTCCAGAATATCGACCAGATGGGCCTTTAGATCGAGCAGCCCGAGCTCGAAGACCGCGAAAAGCCCAATTGGCCCCGCACCCAGAATGGCAACGTCTGTTTCGTGGCGGCCCGCCATCCTCGGTTTCGTGTCCCATATCGTGTGAGGAGGGCCGCCTTACAGGCGGATTTTCGGCAACGCAACATGCAAGGGCTCAGCCCAATGGCACCGGCCAAAGGGGATGATCAGAATTGCAGATACGCTTGGATGAAAGCCTGCACGGTTTCTGTCCGGTCCCTGAGCGCGGCTAGGGCGGCGGAGGCCCGCTTGGCCTCGAAAGCGAGATCGAGCGGCTCGGCGACGGTGGCCGCATCCGCCAGCGCGAAAGCACCGATCCCTTGAGCGGCACCCTTCAGCGAATGGGTGATGTGGCGCCAGCGCGCCTCGTCGCCGGCGGCAATGACAGCCTCCAGCTCCTTCAGCAGCTGCGCGGACTGATCGGCGAACAGCCGCAATACATCAACGTTCAGGTCTCGAGCCCCGCCGGTGTAGCGGGCGAGATGCTCAAGATCGACAGGTGCGGCGTTCGTGGCCGGCATGGGAGATCCTTCAGCCTCAACATGGCGGAGGTCCGCAAAGAAGCCGTTAATAACCCAATCGACCCAGCCAGACCGGCCCTCCGGTCGCTCCTTTTTCACTCGCGAAAACCAGCAAATGTGGTTAAGATCAATGGGTTGAAGTTCAGGGGCGTATCGATATCGATGGCAATGAAGGCAACCGAAGGGGCTGCGGCAGTTCTCCTGCCGACCGCAGAGCCCCCACCCGAGCCGCGCGAGAACCAGACAGCACGGGCACCGTCACCGATGGGCCCGCTGATTTTCGCCTTCACCCTTGCGGCGTTCTGGATGGGCGCCGCGATCCCCTACATCTTCGGCTATTTTGGGGCGAGCGGCTTGGCCGCGTTGCCAGTGCACCAGCTCGCTTTGGCAGTATTCGCGGCTTTTGCGCCGCCCTTCCTCATCGTGGTTGCCGCCTGGACGTTCAGTCGTGGCCAAGCCATGGCGTTTGCCGCGGAGCAGCTGGTCGATTCCGCGAATCGGCTTTTCTCCTCAGACGAAACGGTGTCGCGGACCGCCGCCCGTCTTGGGCGCGCCGTGCGCCGCGAGCTGGACGGGTTGAATGCCGGTCTGGATGGCGCGTTCGCACGCTTGCGGGCGCTGGAATCGGTGCTGGAAAAACAAATCGCTTCCCTGGATGAGGCCTCGGCTCGCGCGGCGGTGCGGACCGAAACCGTTTCTGCACAGCTGGGCAGTGAACGCGAAAGAATCGATGGTTTGACGGCGGCGCTGTCCGACGCCGCATCGCGCAGCAGCGAACTCGTGGCCGGGCGTGCCGCCCAGCTCAGGGCCATGATCGAATCCGCCGAAGGGACGCTGAAAAGCGCGGGGCAGCTCCTGGAAACGCAAGCAAACAGCTTCCGGGCCGCAGCGCAAAGCGCCGCGGAAGCGCCACACACCGCCGCGGTCGAACTGGACAAACAGGCCAAACATATCGAGCAGGTATCGGACGCCACCATGGCGCGGGCAGAATTCGTGCTCGGGCGACACGAGCGCCACCGCATCACCATGGCGGAGTTGCTGCACCGCTTGGAGAAAGAGGGGGGCGAATTCGATGCCTCAATCACTCATCAGCGCGACGCGCTCGATCAGGCGATCAACGCGCTCAGCGGGCAGGCCAAGGTGTTTGAAACCATGGCGGCCCAAACCGAGCAACAGCTCGAATCCATCATGTGCGCCGGTGAGGCCCGGGCGACCCAATTGGCGGCGAGCTTCGGCCGCGAAGCGGAACGCGTGAAGGAGATCTGCGAAGCAGCGAATGCCACGTTGGCCAAACTCGTCAGTGGCCTCCACGACGCCGGCGCCGGTGCGCAGGCGCTGATCAATGAAACCACGGCCGAGGCAAAGTCCACGGGAAAGCATATGGTCGGCGAAGCAATGGCGGAATGCCAGAAGCTGGTGCGCATCGCGGGGGAACTCGCAGACCAGACCAACGCGATAAAGGGCGCGCTGGCCGCTGCGGGCACGGAAATACAGAAGCATATCGTCTCTCTGCCCGCCATCGCTCAACAGGAAACCCTGCGCGTGCGGGAAATGGTCCGCGCCGAAACGGAGGAGATGCTGAATATTTCCGCTCGCACGCTCTCCACCATTCACGCGCGCAACACTGGCCGAATCACGCCAAAAGCGGAAGTTGTGGAAGTTGCGCCCGAGCCCCAGACGGAAGGGCTGCTCAATCGCGCTCGCAAACTCGGGCGCCCCAAGAACAGAGAGGGGAAGGCTCTGGCAGAGCCGAAATCTTGGGAGATGAAGAAGCTGCTATCGGCAGTGGATTTGGAACCGACCAAGCCGAAAGATGTGAACGCCGGCACTGTCGTGGCCCTCGGTGCCTTGCAGGCGGCCTTGGCCGACATGGCCATCGATCTCGACGCAATGGCGGCGGATTACGCGCCACCCGATGCGGAGGAGTGGCGCCGATATCTTTCGGGCGATCGCACGGTGTTTGCGCGCCGCGTGGCTGCGTCTCTGGACGAGTCGACGATCGATCGCATTGCCCTGCTCAACCGTGAAAACGAGCGCTTTCGCGAAGCAGCAAACGTGTACATCGAAGAGTTCGAGGCCCTTATGGCACGAGCGCGTGAGGGCGATAATGGCGGGCTCCTCGCGTCCACGCTGCTCAGTGCCGATACCGGAAAAATATACCTTGCAATCGCTTACGCCCTTGGCCGCCTGTCATCCTGAGCGTTTGAGCCGGGCCGCATAGAATCCGTCCATGCCGCCCTGCATGCGAAGATGGCAGGGCAGCGTGCGCAAATCGCCATCGCGGATCAGTTCGGCCATGTCGAAGACTTCGCCCGGCTGAACCGGATCCCGCTGGAATTGGGGGTGGCCATCAAGAAATGCCGCCACCTGTTCAGGCCCCTCCTCCGGCTCAAGCGAGCACACCGCAAATACCAGCAAACCGTTGTCGGCCACCATATCGGCTGCGGCATCGAGCAATTCAGCCGCTGCATCGGCGCAGGTGTTCACGTCAGCCGCGCTTTTGATCCACGGCAGATCGGGATGCCGGCGGATGGTGCCGGTGGCGCTGCAGGGGGCGTCAAGGAGCACAAACGGGATGCGCTCGCCCGGCCTGAAATCGCGCACGTCCGCTTCCACGAGCTGTGCTGGAAGGTGCAGGCGTTCCAAATTTTTTCGCAACCGCTGCATGCGCATCGGATCGCGCTCGACGGCGATGACGCTCGCTCCGGCGGCGGCGAGTTGCGCGCATTTACCTCCCGGCGCGGCGCACAGGTCGATCACTGTTTCCGCGCGCACGTTGCCCATTAGGCGCACCGGCAGACTGGCCGCGAAATCCTGGACCCACCAAGTCCCTTGCGTGAAGCCCAGCAACGCTTCGACGCTGCCGGCATCGTTCAAGCGCACGATATCGCCGATGCGTTCGCCTTCGGGCTGCGGGATCGCTTCCGGTTTGGGGTGAAGATCGAGCGGTGGCTGAGCGAGATGTGCTTCCGCGATCGCTCGCGCAGTGTCTTGCCCGTACGTCTCACACCAGCGGAACCACAGCCAGTCGGGTGTGTTTAGCCGAGCGGCATCTTGAGTGGACACCGCAGCGGCACCCTCGCGTGAAATCCGCCGCAGGACGGCGTTGATCAGCGGTTTGAAATGGACGGCCTTGCTGTCGCGAATCGCGAGTTCGTTGGCGGCGTCGACGGCCGCGTGGGGCGGCACATTCAGGAACAGCAACTCGCAGGCGCCCGCGAGCAGGAGTTCTAAAGTCTGACCGGCGCGGTGCTGAGGCGGTGGTTTGGCAAACGCGTGCACCAGCGCCTGGAGCTGGCCGAGGCGGCGCAAGGTTTCTGCTGCAATCGCTCGTGCGAAACCGGCATCGCGCGGCTCCAGGGCGGCCCGGGCCAGCACTGCATCGAGTGCGTCGTCCAGCGGGCGGCGCTTGCGAAGTACTTCTCCCAGAATGCTTTGGGCGGCGGCGCGCGCCGGGATGCCGGCAGAGGCGAACGCCACCTCAGCCCCAAGGACCGGGCTTCGGTCCCTGTCCCATTTGAGCAGCCATCGCCTTCAAACGCGCGACCCGTTCTTTCGTCGACGGGTGGCTGGCGAACAGAGACGAAAGACCACCGCCGTGCAGCGGGTTCACAATGAACATGTGCGCGGTTGCGGGGTGGGCTTCCGCATCGGAATTTTCGATCCGCTCGGCTGCATGCTCGATCCGCTGCAAGGCGGAAGCAAGCCACAGCGGGCGGCCTGAGAGCAGCGCGCCCGAGCGGTCCGCCTCGAACTCGCGAGCGCGGCTGATCGCCATCTGCACCAGCATCGCAGCAATGGGCGCCAGGATTGCGACCAGAACAGCGCCGAGCGGCCCCAGTGGATTGTTCCGCCGGTCGCCTCCCACGAAGAATGCGAAATTGGCGAGCATGCCAATCGCGCCGCCGATAGTGGCCACTATCGTCATCGTGAGTGTGTCGCGGTTCTTAACATGGCTCAGCTCGTGTGCGAGCACACCGGCAAGTTCTTCATGCGTGACTCGCTGCAGAAGTCCGGTCGTGGCGCAAACGGCGGCGTGCTCCGGATTGCGACCAGTCGCGAAGGCGTTGGGCTGATCGTTCTCCGCCACGTAGACGCGCGGCGTTGGCAGGCCATCGGCGTCTGCCAACTGCCGCACAATCCGCACGAGGTCCGGCGCGCTCGCCTCATCGACCTCACGGGCGCCGTACATGGACAGCACCATCTTGTCAGAATTCCAGTATGCAAAGAGATTCGTGCCTGCGGCGAACAAGAAGGCGATGACCATGCCCGGGCCGCCCCCGATCAAATAGCCCAGAGCGACGAAAATTCCCGTGAGCAGCGCCATCAGAATACCGGTGCGAAACAGATTCATCGCCTTTCCTTGTCCGACGCCTACGTTTTGCCGCTGCTCTGATGTAAGCTTGCAGTCATGGCGGTCAAGAATCTCAAGAAGGCGGAGGTCGCCACTCGCATCCGGGAAGCCGGAAAGCGCGCCAGGGCAGAGGCCGAGACGCGTCGGAAGGCAGCAAAAGCCGTCCGGAAGCCGCCCGAGGTAAATGGCCCCAAGGGGCCTGAACCGACTCGCTATGGAGATTGGGAACGCAGAGGGGTTGCCTCGGATTTCTAAGGGATACTTGATCCGGCGGCCGCGGAAGTCCATGTAAATCATGCAAAGAGGCGCGAGGTTTCGCGCGAGAGCCCATGTTCATTCAGACCGAATCCACGCCCAACCCGGCGACAATGAAATTCCTGCCCGGCCGCGAGGTGATGGGCGAAGGCGCCGTTGCCGATTTCCCCGACCGTGGCGCCGCGCAACGTTCGCCGCTGGCGGCCGCGCTGTTCGAAATCGACGACATTTCGCGTGTGTTCTTCGGTTCCGATTTCATCTCCGTGTCGAAATCCGGCGGCGATTGGCGGCACCTGAAGCCGCCCATCCTGGGTGCCATCATGGAGCACTTCACCCGCGAGCTGCCATTATTCGAAAGCAGCGGGGCGGATGAGCCGGTTGCTGAGGAGAGCTATTCCGAGGAAGACGCTGAGGTCGTGGAGCAGATCAAGGAGCTGCTGGACACACGGGTCCGGCCGGCGGTCGCCGCGGATGGCGGCGATATCATCTTCCGCGGCTATGACGGTCAGACGGGAATTGTGTCCCTCTATATGCGTGGGTCGTGCGCGGGCTGCCCCTCTTCGGTGCTCACCTTGAAGAACGGGATCGAAAATATGCTGCGGCATTACATCCCAGAGGTGAGCGCGGTCGAAGCGGCCTGATCGCGCCCATCCGCTTCCTATGAAGATCCTGGCTGTCGATACCGCGCTTGGCGCCTGCTCGGCCGCGGTGCTGGACGGCAACGCTGTTCTCGCGCATCGGCTCGAGGTTATGGACCGGGGACATGCCGAAGCGCTTGCGCCCATGGTGCAGGCGCTTATGCAGGACGCGGCGACCTCCTTCGCGGATCTGCAGAGACTTGCGGTGACGACCGGGCCGGGCACATTTACCGGCCAGCGGGTTGGCATCGCCTTCATGCGCGGTTTGCGGCTTGCGTTGAAAATCCCGCTGGTAGGAATCACCACCCTGGAAGCCATGGCAGCGCCTGCGCTGCACGATACCGGCGCCGACATCGCCGCTGTACTGCACGATGCGAAGCGCAATGAAGTCTACGGCGGCATCTATGCCGACGATCGAACGCTACTGGCGCCTGCACTGCTGAGACTAGAAGAGGCGCTCGGACAAATTCGGCGGCACGCGAGGGGCAAACGCGTGTCGCTTGCCGGAACGGCTGCCGCAATGGCCAACGAGCGACTCCGCGCAGACGAGGTTTCGATTTCGCTAACCGGTATTGTTTATCCGGACGCCATCTGGGTAGCACGGCTCGCCAGGCAAGCACCCGAACCCAGTGTGGCGCCGCACCCCTTGTATCTCCGGGCCCCCGATGCGCGTCTGCCAGGCTCGCCACCAAGATGAAGCCCGCAATATATGCGACCCGAGATGCAGCCCTGCTCGCATTTGTTCATGCACGCTGTTTCGTAGAAACGTGGGACAACCGCGCCTTCGAAGACCTGCTGACGCTGAAAAACGTGTTAGGGTTCGTTGCTAGCGTCGAGGAGAGGCCCGCCGGGTTTATTGCGCTTCGGGTCGCCGCTGACGAAGCGGAAATCCTGAGTTTGGGAGTTTTACCGGAACGCCGTCGCCATGGGTTGGCGCGCGCGCTGCTAAGCTCGGCAGCCGAACACGCCGACAATGCCGGTGCGCGAACTCTTTTTCTAGAGGTCGACGAAAACAACCTGGCCGCGCGAAAGCTGTATGATCGGCTTGGCTTCGCCGAAGTCGGGCGGCGGTCAGGGTACTACCGCAATTGCGACTCTGTCGCAGATGCACTGGTGCTTCGGCGCACCCTTCCGATTCCCGCATGGGAATCGCGCTGAAACTCCTTTATTGTTTGTGGTGCGGAGAATTGCTGTGTCCATGAGCCGTATTGAAAGCCTTTGCGCCGAAAAGGGCCTGCGCATGACGGACCAGCGCCGGGTGATCGCACGTGTGCTGTCGGAATCGAGCGATCATCCGGATGCGGAAGAACTTTACCGCCGCGCTGCGGCGGTTGACCCGCACATCTCCATCGCCACGGTTTATCGCACTGTCCGGCTGTTTGAAGACGCCGGCATTCTCGAGCGCCACGATTTTCGCAACGGCCGTTCGCGTTACGAAGAAATGCCTGATGCCCACCACGATCATCTGATCGATGTGCAGAATGGAAAGGTCATCGAATTCCGCAATGAGGAGATCGAACGGCTGCAGCGGCGGGTCGCCGAAGAACTCGGCTTCGAACTGGTGGACCACCGCCTAGAACTCTATGCTGTACCGATGAGGAAGCCGTCCGGCGAAAAGTAGGCATGCAGGCGCTGCGAGCCGCTCTCCTTCTCCTTTTTTTTGTCGCTGCTACTCTGGTCGGCATTCCGTGGCAAGCGACCGCCTTGCGGTTTCGGCTGGCGCGGCGGAAGACATTCCCGCAGCGTTATCATCGCTGGCTGTGTCGTTGGTTCGGCATTCGCATCACAGTGATCGGAAAGCCCATTCAGGACCGAGGCGTGCTCATGGTCGCCAATCACACCTCCTACTTCGACATTCTTGTCCTATCGGGCGCGGCGCGCCTCTCGTTCGTCGCCAAAAAGGAAGTCGCGAGCTGGTTTTTTTTCGGTACCTTGGCGCGCCTCCAGGAAACGGTCTTCATCGAGCGCGACAAGCGTAGCAAGACAGTCGAAGCCCGCGATGAAATTCGCGAACGTCTTGCAATGGGCGACGCGCTGGTGCTGTTTCCCGAAGGCACTTCGAATGACGGCAATCGCGTGTTGCCGTTCCGCAGCGCGCTCCTGGGAGCGGCAGAGTCGCAGATTGGGACGGAACCGGACGGGCGACCGAAATATGTGTTGGTCCAGCCGGTTTCGATCACTTACGTCGGATTACAGGGCATTCCGATGGGCCGCGAGAACCGGCCATTTTTCGCGTGGTATGGCGACATGGACCTTGTTCCCCACCTCTGGGAGGCGGTAAAGGCGGGCCCCTTCGATGCCGTGATCGAATTCCATCCGCCACTGACCGTCGATCAGGTGGGCGGACGCAAGGCCTTGGCTGCCCAGGCTGAAGCGATTGTCCGGGCTGGGCAAGCGCGCGCGCTTGCCGGGGCCTATTGGGATAAGCCGCGTGCCAGCCTTTCGCGTGGTCAACGCGGGCCAGAGCGCCTCCGCAACGCTGCCGCGAGTGCCTAGCTTGCCACTCGAATTGGCATCTTCCATAACCCGCAGCCCATGAAGACGCTGTTCATCAAGACGTACGGCTGCCAGATGAATGTCTACGATTCCGCGCGGATCGCAGACCTTCTGAAACCACTCGGCTACACGGCGGTCGAGTCGCCCGAAGCGGCGGATATGGTTGTCCTCAACACCTGCCATATCCGCGAGAAAGCAGCGGAAAAAGTGTATTCGGAACTGGGTCGGCTGCGCCGAACCAAGGAAAAGCGGGCGGAACTCGGCCGGCCGCTGTTGATCGCAGTTGCCGGCTGCGTCGCGCAAGCCGAGGGTGAGGAGATTATTAGTCGGCAGAACGCGGTCGACATCGTTGTGGGCCCGCAAGCACTGCATCGCATTCCGGAAATGGTTGCCAAAGTGGAACGGCGGGAGGGCCGTGCTCTGGAAACCGATTTCACGCCGGAGGAAAAATTCGATTCGCTGACCAGCGCGGGCGCGGATGGCCCGACGGCTTTTCTCACGGTGCAAGAGGGCTGTGACAAGTTTTGCACGTTCTGTGTGGTACCGTACACGCGCGGGGCCGAATACTCGCGACCGGTAGCGCAAGTCGAGGCGGAGGCGCGGCGGCTCGCGAGCGCAGGCGTTCGCGAAATCACGCTGCTCGGTCAAAACGTGAATGCTTATTGCGGGAGCGGACCGAATGGCGATGCGTGGAGCCTCGCGCGTCTGCTGTACCAGCTGGCGGAAATAGATGGCCTCGAACGGCTGCGCTACACCACAAGCCATCCACGCGATATGGGCGAGGATTTGATCGACGCCCATCGCGATCTGCACAAGCTGATGCCTTATTTGCATCTGCCGGTGCAGTCCGGTTCCGATGCCGTGCTGGCGGCAATGAATCGGCGGCACACGCGCGACGACTATCTGCGGCTGGTCGAGCGCATTCGGGAGGCCCGCAAAGATATTGCATTGTCGTCCGATTTCATCGTCGGATTTCCAGGCGAGACCGATGCCGATTTCGAGCAGACCATGGCGCTGGTGCGGGAGGTTGGATACGCGCAGGCGTTCTCCTTCAAGTATAGCCCGCGTTCGGGCACTCCCGCGTCTGGCGCCCGCAGGCAGATTGCGGAAAAGGTGAAATCCGAGCGGCTTCTGGCCCTGCAAGCGCTGCTCACGAGGCAGCAGAATGCTTTCGCAAGATCATGCGAAAACTCCATCATGCCGGTCCTCTTCGAAAAGCCAGGGCGCAAAGCCGGCCAAGCGGTAGGCCGCTCGCCATATCTTCACCCGGTGCACGTAAATGACGCAGAGCACCTGATCGGCGGCATCGCCGATGTGCGCATCGAACACGCTTTGCCGAACAGCCTCAGCGGCAGCTTGGCAGATGGGCGGGTTTTGCAGTGGGCCGGGGTGCATTGAGTCCCGCACGCGCCCAACGCAAAGCCGCGCGAGAGCAGGTAACGCTCGAATTCCCCAATAACGCGCAGCTTTCAGCGCTCGGCGGCGCACACCAGAGGAACTTCGTGCGTCTGGAGCAAAAGCTTGGCATCAGGGTGGCGACGCGCGGCAATCTTGTGGCTCTCGAGGGCGCGCCGGAAGCGCGCGAGCGTGCTGCCTCTGTATTGCGGGCCCTCTACGCACGGTTGGAAGCCGGTGAAGTTATCGGCAACCCGGAAGTCGATGCGGAGATCCGTTTTGCTTCCCACGAGCAGCCTACGGCGGATGGCGACTTCGGCTCGCCTTCGCTGAAAACGTCCGCGGGGCGGACCGTGAGGGCGCGCTCGCCGGCGCAGAGTGCGTATTTCGATCTCATGCGCACCCATCCACTGGTCTTCGGGGTGGGGCCGGCCGGGACGGGAAAAACCTACCTGGCAGCAGCCTTTGGCGCGCATCTTCTTTACGACCGGCGGGTGGAACGCCTGATCCTGTCGCGACCCGCCCTGGAAGCGGGGGAACGCCTCGGCTTTCTTCCCGGTGACCTCCGGGAGAAGATCGATCCCTATTTGCGCCCGCTGTATGATGCGCTGTTCGAGACCATGGGCGAGCACGCGACACGCATGCTGGAATCGGGCGTGATCGAAGTCGCACCCCTCGCATTTATGCGCGGACGAACGCTTTCGCACGCTTTCGTAATCCTGGATGAAGCGCAGAACTGCACAACGGCACAGATGAAGATGTTTCTAACCCGGCTCGGTGAAGACAGCCGCATGGTCGTGACGGGAGACACTTCGCAAAGCGACCTGCCCGGCGGGCGCGCGGAAGGGCTGAACGAGGCCCTCTCCATCCTGAATGGCGTGGAAGGCGTAGCGATAGCGCGCTTTAGCGAGAAAGACGTTGTGCGCCACCCACTGGTTACGCGTATTGTGCGGGCCTATTCCGAAGCAGACACGGAGCTGCCTTCCCGCTACCGCAAACAGCCATGATGTTGCGCAAAACAACGCCGCCACGGCCGGTCGAAATTCAAATCGACGATCCCGCCTGGCGCCGCCATGGCACGGAGCTGACGGCCCAGATCAAACGGAGCGCCCGGCTGGCTTTTTTGTGTGCGGAGCCCGCGAATGCGAACGGCGGCCTCACGGTTCTGCTGACCGGTGACGAGCGCGTGCGCGCACTAAACCGGGACCATCGCGGCAAGGACAAACCGACCAACGTGCTCTCGTTTCCCTCCCGTGCTCCAGGATATTTGGGGGATATCGCGATCGCCTCTGGCGTGGCCGCTCGGGAGGCCAATGCGGCCGGCTTGTCCCTTACCGACCACGTCCTGCATCTTGTCGTGCATGGCGTACTGCACCTTTTGGGCTATGATCATGAGTCCCCTGCGGAGGCGGAGGACATGGAATTGCTTGAGGCCAAGATTCTCGCCGAGATGAACATCCCCAACCCTTATTTGCGCCGCGGCGCCATCGCCTGAGCTCGATGTCCAGCGCAGGTTCTACCAACGCACCCGAGAATGGCTACGCGTTCTCGAATTTCCTGAAACGCCTCAGTCAGGCACTGCGTGGCCGCCACGGCGATTCCATTCGCGAGAGCCTTGAGGAAGTGATCGAGGAAAGCGAGCGGCAGAACCCCGAACTCGCGCGCCGCGAACGGGTGATGCTCGCCAACCTGCTAAAGTTCGGCGAGTTGAGAGTGGACGATGTAAAAGTGCCGCGGGCCGATATCGTGGCTGCCGAGGAGAGCGTCAGCATTTGCGAGCTCATCGCCAAGTTTCGCGAAGCGCAACACTCACGCCTGCCGATCTATCGCGAAACACTGGACGATCCGATCGGGCTTGTGCACATCAAGGATGTGGTGGGGCTTGGCGAACTCGGGCCGGACGGGATTATGAGGTGGCCGGAGGTTCCCATCACCAAGGTGAAACGGGACATTCTGGTGGCACCGCCGTCCATGCCGGCGAGCGATTTGCTGGTGAAAATGCAGACCACGCAAATTCATCTGGCCCTTGTCATTGACGAATATGGCGGCACAGACGGGCTTGTCTCGATCGAGGATCTGGTGGAGGAGATCGTCGGCGACATTGGCGATGAGCACGACGTCGATGAATCCCCTCACCTTACAAAGCTGGAAAACGGTAGTTACGAGGCCGACGCCCGGCTCGATCTGGATGATTTTACCGAACAAACTGGCATCGATGTCCAACAGCCCGATCCCGAGGAGGAAGTCGACACACTGGGAGGGCTGGTTGTCTCGCTGATCGGGCGCGTGCCGCAGCGGGGCGAGATCGTCAGTCACAACGGCCTGGAGTTCGAGGTGCTGGAATCGGACCCGCGGCGCATCAAGCGGCTGCGGCTGCGGTCCGCGCCACCTCCGCTACCTGCGGCATGAAAATTGGCGCGCTAGCCTGGACGCAAGAAGCCATTGCTTCCGTTGCCGATTTTGTGCGCAATCTTCGGGGATGGCGCGCGCTGGCGCTGGCTTTCCTTAGCGGTCTGCTCTCTGCGCTTGCCTTTGCTCCCTTTGGAATCGTCCCGCTTCTGCTGCTTTCGTTAGCGGTGCTCGTGTTTCTGCTCGACGGTGCGCAAAGCAGCGTGCGGCCGATCTGGCGCAGTGCAGTTCTGGGATGGGCGTATGGGTTCGGGCAGTTCCTGGCCGGACTTTATTGGATCGCCTACGCTTTTCTCGTTGAGCCGCTGCAGCACGCCTGGCAGATCCCGTTCGTCGCGCTGATCTTTCCCGGAGGGCTCGCGCTATTTATCGCCTTTGGCTGCGCTCTATCGGCGCTATTTTGGCGCAAAGGGGCTTCGCGCGTCCTCGGGTTCACCGCCGCCTACGGGCTCGCCGAATGGCTTCGTGGACACATCCTCACGGGTTTTCCCTGGAACTTGGCAGGCTATGGCTGGGGCGCTTCCTTAGCGGTTCTACAAAGCGTGTCGCTGTTCGGCGTCTATGGACTGACTTTGCTCACCATCCTGTTCGGCGCTTCGCTTGCATTATTGGCCCAACCTGACCGCGCGCGGTGGATTCCAGCAGCTCTGACATTTTTGTTCGTTGCATTCTGGATCGGCGGCGCTGTGCGCCTGGCATCTCATCCGACAGATTTCGTGCCGAGGGTGCGCCTGCGATTGGTTCAGCCGAACGTTGCACAAGCCGATAAGTACCTACCCGCCTTGCGCGTGCAACACTGGCAGGAACTGATCGATCTGAGCCGGGTGCCGCACGGGCCAGAGCCAAGCCATATTATTTGGCCTGAAGCCGCGCCTCCATTCCTGCTCGCCCGTGTGCCTTGGGCGTTGGCCGATATCGCCGCCATCACCCCCGGTAACGTCGTTTTGATGACCGGGGCGGCACGCGCGGTGGCAGAATCGGACCAAAGAATTCTGTTTCGCAACAGCTTCTACATCTTCGCGCACCGGAGGTTGATCGCAACCTACGATAAATTCCATCTCGTGCCGTTCGGGGAATATGTGCCATTCCCGGACATTTTGAGCGCGCTCGGTATCGACAAGCTCGTCAATCAGCCAGGCAGCTTCGCAAGTGGTGACAGGCCGCACACATATGCAGTTCCCGGCGCTCCCCCTGTCGGCCCTCTGATTTGCTATGAAATTCTGTTTCCGGCGGAGGTTACGGCGGCGGAGCGGCCCGGCTGGTTCGTAAATGTCACGGATGATGCTTGGTTTGGGCCCGCTTCGTCCAGCGGTCCCTATCAGCACCTACTCGTGGCAGCCGTGCGGGCGATTGAAGAGGGTGTTCCTGTCGCGCGCGCGGCGAATACGGGCATCTCCGCTGTAATCGATCCCTTCGGCCGCATCCTTACCGAACTGGGCGTGAACAGGACCGGTGTGGTGGATTCTCCATTGCCGAAGGCGCTCCCGCCAACCGTATTCGCACGCGTTCATCATCTTATATTCTGGGGTTTAATAGGGTTATGCATTCTTGCTGCGGCGGCAACGCGCATGCGTCGCGTCTGAATCTTCTATTTCCGCAACTGCGCACTTGCGGCTATGCTGCCTTTGCAAAGTCATCGTGACGTTCGGTGCGCAAAAAGCAGGCTAATGCAATCGATGCGCATGTTGGAAACCAGGTACGGCTGAGGCGAGTTGCGGTCGGCATGAGCCAGGAGAAGCTCGGAAAGCTTCTTGGACTCACTTTCCAGCAGGTGCAGAAATACGAAAGGGGCGTCAACCGAATTGGCGCCGGTCGACTGTTCGAGTTGGCGCGAATTCTTGGCGTCGGGATTCTATATTTTTACGATGGCCTCGCTGCCGAACCATCCGGCCGACAAGCCGGCTTCGCTGAAGACGAGGCGCCAGCACCGCGACCGCCCTCCGCAACGGAAGAGGCACAATTAACGGCTGCATTTCAACGCATTCGCGATCCCAAGTTGCGGCGTCGAATTCTGGAATTGGTGAAAGGGATAGCGAATGATGCAGCCGCCCGCGAACGCTAGGGCGGCGCCTGTTTGGCCGTCCGACGTTTACGCCAGTTCGGCACCTTGATCTTCCCGCTCGCTTTGCCGGCAATCTCTTTCAGTTTGACATTTTGTCGTAATGAAAGCGATGCACCTGCAGCACCCTTCTCAGGATCGCGAAAGGCACGGCCGTATTGCTCCACACGGCTTTCGACCGAGCCGAGAAATTCGCCCTCCCATTCGGACAATGAAACGCCGGAGCGCTCCGCCGCGCGCCGCGCCCGCTTCAGGGCGTGCAGGGCTGCGCGCTTGGCGCGCTCGCGCGAATCCGACGGCTTCGATTTGAGCCCCATCGGGCCACAATAGCATACCAGGCCGAAAACAGCGCCAGCCTCCACTTGCGCGGCCAACCCGAATCGGCATGGATGCATGCGAACTTGGGAGGCTGACAATGGACACCCTGCGGCTCGGTTGCGCCGTCATATTGCTTGTTGCGGGCGCAGCGCACGCCGCGGGCGGCATCAGCGCGGCAGACAACAAGATGCTGCACGATTACGCGCTCACGATGCAAAAAGTGAAGGCTTATGAGGCGGCCACCGAGAACATGATGGTGGCAGGAAAGTCAGATGCCTCGCTCAAGGCGGAGGGCGAGAAGATGTCTACCGAGCCCGACAAGACTTTGGCGGACGTGCGGGCCAAGTTCGCGCATCACCCGCGGCTTTACGCGTTCTACGCGAAGCAGGGCCTCAGCATGGACGATGCCATGCTTATTCCGCTTACCCTGATGAGCGCCTGCACCGTGGCTCAGTATCCACAAATCGGAGCCAAAATGGCCGACTCGGTTTCAGGGAGCCAGATCGCGTTCTGCAAGCAGAACATGGCCGCCCTCAAAGCCATGAAGTTCTTCAATGGCGGAGGGGCGGAGTAAGCCAGCGGGCTCCGGCGAAGGGGGGTCAGGCTTCCAATTCGGAATCCCAGTAGAGGTAGTCTGCCCAGCTTTCATGCAAATAGTTGGGCGGAAACTGCCTGCCGTTGTTGCGCAGCTCGTTCACCGTCGGCTTATGAGGCGGATTGCGCGGATACATCGCAATATGATGCGAGAGCCGTGCGCCTTTGAGCAGGTTGCAGGGTGCGCAAGCGGCGACCACGTTATCCCATGTGGTCTTGCCGCCGCGGGAACGCGGGATCAGATGATCGAACGTGAGATCGTCGCCGCTGCCGCAATACTGGCACTCGAAACGATCGCGCAGGAACACGTTGAAACGCGTGAAGGCCGGGTTTCGCGCGGGCTTGATGTAGGTCTTGAGCGAAACCACGCTCGGCAGCTTCATTTCGAAAGTGGGCGACCGCACCACCCGCTCATATTCGGCGAGGATATTGACCCGGTCCAGGAAGACGGCCTTGATCGCGTCCTGCCAGCCCCACAGCGACAGGGGAAAGTAGCTGAGCGGCCGATAATCCGCGTTCAGCACCAGCGCCGGGCAGTTTTCGGGCGCACGCTCGGCGGCTAGCACGGCAACCCTCCTTTGAAGACCTGACCTCCGATTTCGTTGCGGCAAAGTGTATTGGCACGGATGCCAAATGCCAAGCAGGGCTCTCCGACCGGCAATCTAAACGATTCGCGATGACAAAAAGAAGACTGTCAGCCTACGGAGCAGCAGATTTCGCCGGATGCATGATTCAGAAGCCCGCGGAAAGCCATGGAGAGAAAGGCGCCGCCCAGCGCAAGTCCTACCTGGTCGATGGAATGGCCCACCCGCGGCGAAACGTGCCACTGCACCGCGGCACCCGCGCGGCCCAGCGCCGTAGCCGAGGCGAACAGAAACTGGGCTGGGATCATCTGATCGGCGTCTCCATGAACCAGGAGGATGGGCGGCTGTTGGCCAGCCTCCAATCCTTCTGCGTTCGTCAGCATCCCGGAATACCCGACGATAGCAGCCGGTTTTACCTTTCGATGCAGGCCGACATGCAGCGACATCATGGTGCCCTGGCTGAAACCAACGAGCGCCAGCCGATCCGACGGAAGGTCGTGACGTGTCAGTTCGGCGTCAAGGAATGCCTCGAGCCCGGGGGCGGCGGATTGCACCCCGCTGTTCATGGCAAGAGGATCCAGTTGGGAAATGGGAAACCACTGGTATCCGGTGGGCGAGCCGGCGCAGCGCTCCGGCGCGTTCGGCGCCACGAACGCGACACTCGGCATCAGCCTCTGCCAAATCGGCGCAAGCCCGATCAGATCGTTGCCGTCCGCGCCGTACCCATGGCAGAGCACGACAAGGTGCGTCGCCGCGCCGCGCGCGGGCGGCAGCCGCGGTCCATTCAGCATTTTGCGCCCGAACATCCGCCGTTTCCGATAAGCTCAGGTGCATGATTGTCACGCGCTTTGCGCCAAGTCCAACCGGGTATCTGCACCTTGGCCACGCTTTTGCGGCCATCATGGCGCATGACACGGCCAAGCGAAAAGGAGGACGTTTTCTGCTGCGCATCGAGGACATCGACGCGAACCGCTGCCGCCCGGAATTCGAACGCGCGATTTATGACGATCTGGCGTGGCTCGGACTGCAGTGGGACGAGCCTGTTCTACGACAGTCGGAGCGCTTCGATGCATATCGTGCCGCCCTCGCCTGTCTTGACTCGCAAGGGCTGCTGTATCCCTGCTTTTGTACCCGCACTGCCATCGCGGCTGAGATTGCGCGTGCTGCGGAAGCGCCACATGGCCCCGAAGGGCCGCTCTATCCGGGCACCTGCCGCTCTCTCCGCGAAGCAGAGCGGAACGCAAAAATAGCTGCCGCCGAGCCCTACGCCATCCGGCTGGATGCCAGGGGGGCGGCGGAGCCAACGGGCGAATTACACTTCGAGGAGCACGGTACTGGGCCGCACGGCGAGCGCGGCACCATAACCGCCAATCCCGCGAGGTTCGGCGACATCGTGCTGGCGCGGAAGGACGTGCCGGCTTCCTATCACCTCGCCGTCGTTCTAGACGATGCTTATCAGCAGGTTTCGCTGGTGACGCGGGGCAACGACCTGTTTGCTGCCACGCACGTGCAGCGCCTGCTGCAAGCGCAGCTGGGCCTTTCGGCTCCGCATTACGCGCACCATCGACTCATTCTGGATTCAGACGGCCGCAAGTTCTCCAAACGCAACCACACCGTCACATTGCGAGTCATGCGCGAGGGCGGAACGACGCCAGGGCAAATTCGCAAGCAGCTCGGGCTGACGGAATGAGAGTGGCCAAGCCGCAGGCAACACGATAAGTCGGGGAACGATGGCTACACATCCTTCTCTGAAGCTGAAGCCACGCCAGGGGCGCAGGGCGCTCGCCGGCGCGCCGTGGATTTTCTCCAACGAACTGATCATGGACGCCGCTGCCAAAGCGCTTGCACCCGGTTCGCTCGTGAATGTGCTGCGCCAGGACGGACGCGCCCTGGGCACGGGCTATTTCAATCCACAGAGCTTGATCGCTGTCCGTCTGCTCGATTCCGTTCCGGATGCGCAGATCGGCGATGCCTTCTTCGCCTCTCATTTTGCGCGCGCCCTGGCTCGGCGCGCGGCGCTGTATCCAGATCACTATTACCGTCTCATCCATGCCGAAGGCGATGGACTGCCCGGGCTCAGCATCGAGCGCTTTGACGATAGCTGCGTCGTACAGGTGACCACAGCGGGCATGGAAGCGCTTATCGAACCGATGCTGGAAGCGCTTGACGAGATCATGGCGCCAAAGAACGTTTTGCTGCGCAATGATACGCAGGTTCGCGCCCTCGAGGGGCTGGAGCAGTACGTGCGTAACGAGCGCGGGGAAGCGCCATCACGGCTGGCCATCATGGAAAACGGCATTCGCTATTTGGCCGATCCCATATCAGGCCAGAAGACCGGCTGGTATTTTGACCAGCGCGACAATCGCGCGTTCATCGCATCGCTCGCCGGCGAACGCACTGTGCTCGACTGCTATTGCTACACCGGCGGCTTTGCCCTGATTGCCGCGAAAGCTGGCGCAAAGGAAGTAGTCGGGATCGATTCGTCCGCGTCCGCCCTTGCGCTGGCGGAAGAGGGCACGGCAGCCAATGGCGTGGCCGCGGGGTGCCGCTTCGTGAAGGCCGATGTTTTCCAGGAGTTGGAGCGGCTGGCGGCAGCCCGCGAAAGCTTCGACATTGTCATCGCCGATCCGCCTCCGTTTGTGAAATCCCGCAAGGATCTGGAAGCTGGCGCGCGTGCCTACCGAAAGCTCGCGCGGCTTGCCGCGTCGGTCACAGAGGCCAACGGATATCTCATGCTGGCGTCGTGCTCTCACAACATGCCGCGCGATCGGTTCGAACTGGAATGCGCCATTGGAATTGCGCGCGCGGGTCGTCGCGCAGCGCTCATCCGGGACGCAGGTGCGGGCCCAGATCACCCCATCCACCCCATGCTGCCGGAAACCGCCTACTTGAAAACCCTGGTGTACGCGCTCGACTAGATTGCGATCTGAGTCCCCAACTCAACAACCCGATTTGGCGGAAGACGGAAGAATTTGGCCGGTGACAACGCGTTCGCCACCAGCAGGATGTAAAGCCGCGTCCGCCACCGGCTGAAGATCGATCTCTCAGCCGGCACTAACGTTTCGTGCCCGATGAAGAAAGTCGCGGTGTCCACATCGAAGGCCAGACCGAACCGGCGCGCTTCTTCCAAAGACTGGGGCACATCCGGCGTTTCGAAAAACCCGCGATGAATGGTGACGGTGAAGAAGCCCTTGCCGTGCTTCTTCACCTCGAGCCGCTTCTCCGGCCGCACGAATGGCTTGTCTTCCACAGCAACGTGGCAGATGACGACGCGCTCGTGAAGAACCTTGTTGTGCTTGAGATTGTGCAACAAAGCGCCAGGGACGGAATCGCCGCGCGGCGACAAAAACACCGCGGTGCCGGCGACGCGCACCGGCGTTTTGTCGGCGCGGGCGAGCAGGAGATCGAGCGGCATGGATTCGCTGCGGATCTTCTCCAGGTGCGCACGACGCCCGATGCGCCAAGTCTCCATGAGGAAGAACACGCCGCCGGCAATGGCGAGCGGCAGCCAACCGCCCTGTACCACCTTCAGTGAATTCGCACTGAGGAAAACCAGATCGATAAATCCCAGGATGCCGAAAACGGCCGCTGCAAGCTTCACGCCCCAGCGCCAGCGGCGCGCCGCGACGATAGAGACATTGAATGTATCGATGACCATCACGCCGGAAACCGCGATGCCATAGGCAGCCGCCAGATTATCGGAGGTGCGGAAAATCAGCACGATGAGCACGACGCCGACGAGAAGAAACCAGTTCATCCGCGGCACATAAATCTGGCCATATTCCGTGGCGGAGGTGTGCCGAATTTCCATTCGGGGGAGGCGGCCCAGCTGCACCGCCTGTTGCGTGATCGAGAATACGCCGGATATCACCGCCTGCGAGGCGATCACCGTGGCGATGGTGGCGAGCACCACCATGGCGTAATG
>DATIEM010000102.1:0-5312 GCA_035455725.1 Rhizomicrobium sp.
TGGCGGAGGCCACGCGGGAAAGCTCGATCCTGCGCGGCCAGGGCGATGCCGAGAAAACCAAAATCCTCGCCGATGCCTTCGGACAGGATGCGGATTTCTTCGCCTTTTACCGCTCCCTGCAGGCCTACGAGACAGCGCTGCCGGGCGACAACACGACGCTTGTCACTTCGCCCAACAGCGACTTCTTCCGCTACTTCTCTACCCCCGGCGCCGGCGGCGCGCGGAAATAAAAACCGCTTCGGCGATCCGGCGGGCGGGCAGACGGCTGCCGTCCTGTTCCGGCTGGAAGGATCGAGCCGCTCGGCAAACCTGGCCCACAGGAGTAAGCTGGGCGTAACGGTCGCATGACGGGAGGGGAAGATGAGGTCTTGGCATTGTGCAGCGCTTATAGCCGCTTGGTTGGCCATGACGGCTGGAACGGTCGACGCGAAGCCGACCTACACGACGTTCGATGTTGCGGGAAACAGCACGTTCGTTTCGGGCCTCAATGGCTCGAACACGGTCGTTGGCTTCATGTTCGGCAGCGCAGCTTCGTTCATACGAACGGTGGATGGAACGATCACCACCTTCGATGTCGGCGGAGCCGACACACTTGCAATCGCGATCAATGACGCGGGTCAGGTCGCCGGTTTCTACCTGGACGGCAACGGCGAGCACGGCTTTCTGCGCGCGGGCGATGGAACAATCGCCAGCTTCGATGTTCCGAAAGGGGATTACACGGAGCCGAGCGCGATCAACAATCAGGGTGAGATACTGGGGTGCTTCGACCTTTGCCAGCACGCTTTCCTGCGTTCGCCCCAGGGAAAAATTACCAAGTTCGATGTCCCCAAACTCGAAGACGTCGATGATATCAACGATGCCGGTTCTGTGGTCGGTACCTACGGCAGCTACGCTGACGGGTTCCACGGTTTCCTGCGCACCGAGGACGGCACCCTGACATCGATCGACGTGCCTGGCGCACAATACACCTTTGCCACGGCTATCGATAACGCCGGCTCGATCACCGGACAGTACCAGAACGCGGATGGCAGCAGCCATGGTTTTCTGCGCGCGCCGGATGGAACGCTCACAACCTTCGATGCGCCGGACTGTGTCGTGTCGCCCGTCAGCATCAATAGGAAGGGCGCGATCGCCGGTCCTTGCATGATCGGCGAATCCAAGGTGCCGCACAAATCCATCGGCTTTATCCGCACGCCCGGCGGAGCCATCAAGGAATTTCATGTGCCGAAGGGTTCTCGGACGAATCCGGTTGCGATCAACGGCAGTGGCGTTGTTGCCGGTGACTACAAGGACCACGATACCGGCACGACGCGTGCTTTCCTGCGTGTTCCCTGACGCTGGCGGCGTTTACTTTTTCGGCGGTGGATTGGACGACAGGTACGGGTAGCCGGCATTGACGGCGCTTTTCTCTTTCCATGTGCCTGGAGCAAACCCGCTGGGCAGGCCGGCCTTGAACTGATCTGTGGTCAGGCCGGTGATGCCGGTGGAATTTCCGTTGCCGACTGCGTTCGAAGTCCCGCTGGTCGTGATATCCCAGTAAGCATTCGAAATCGCTCCGTTTGAACCGCTGGCGCCGATCAGGCCGCCAACCACAGAGTTCTGCCCGCCCGATACGCTGCCGGTGGAGTAGACGTTCGTGAGCCGGCCGCCGCTGTAACCGAACAGACCGCCCACCCAGGACTGATCGCCACCGGCCACATGGCCGAGCGCATAGCTGTCACTGACGTGGCGGGCCACACTTCCGGCAAGGCCGCCAAGCTCGGAACCGTCCGCGCCTTCCACCGTGACATCCGCGAAGGAGCGGATGATGGGGCCATCGCTCACGCCGGCCAATCCGCCCCCGACCAGCTGGTAGGCGCTGCTCACCGAGCCGCTCGCAGAGCATTGCAGAATCGTGCCGTCGTTCTCGCCGGTGATCGTGCCTGCCAGCTGCTCTTCGTTAATGTCGCTCATGACGTTCGCATCCGTGAGCCGGAGATCGCGGACGAGGCCATGCCTGTTCACGGCCACAAAAAGGCCCGCAAGCGGGGTGAATTTGTCCGTCTCCCAAATCGACAGGTTCAATATCGTATGGCCGAGCCCTTCGAAGGTGCCCGGAAAGTCGGTGTTGACAGGCGGATGCGAATAGCTGCCGTCGTTTCGAGCATTGTAGTCATTGGCCAGCGCGTAGGCCCCACGCGGCTTCCTGGCGATAGCCGCGGCAAGGTCTGCGATATTGTCGACCAGCTTGTAAGAGGTGCCGTTGATCGTCAGCCCGGCCGAACGATTCCAGAAATCGATGTGGCCGGTCCTGTCGAACCAGAAGTCCCCTCCCGCGCCGCCATCGTTGGTGACCAGCGTCAGACTGCCATGAAGGCCGGCAATGGTGAGCTGCTTCTTGATGCCTATGGAGCGATAGGCATCGAGCGTCAGGCCGCGCTCCAGGTTCCAGCCGAAAACCGCGGCAAGCTCGATATCCGGCGCAAGCTCGGTGGACTTGATGGTCACATCCGAGTCTTCCAGCATGAAGAAAAGATCGCTGACATTGAGCACCGCATCGGCGGCGGTGGGCGTGCAGATGCCGCCGGAACAGCTCATGTTCCGTGTAGGGTCTTTGGAGATCACGACTGCCGCATCGGCAGCGTTGGCGGCCGGCAAAATCGCTGCGGCAAAAAGTGCGGCAGCAACTGTGCCTCTAGAGCGAGCGTCGATTTTCATGGTGTCCCCCGAAAGCGGCCACTTTACCACATTCTCAAGGACGCAAAATCAGCCCCTCCTTCGCCGCAGGCTAGCTGGCTCCCCAAGCGAAAGTGAGGCCCTTGCGGCACCGGTTTCCTGCTATATTCGCTCCAGCTTGCTTCTGAATCCGGGACAGACATGGGTTTTCGACACTGCAACGCCAATCTGATTCGAGCCGTTCTGGCCGGCACCATCGTCGCGGGAACAGCGCTCGCCGTGCCGGCATTTGCGCCCGTGGCCGCCATTGCCAGGCCGGCGCCAGATTCTTTTGCCGATCTCGCGAACAAGCTGCTGCCCATGGTGGTGAACATCGCCACCTCGCAAACGTTGAAGGCCGGCCCGCAGGTGGCGCTCGACGTGCCGAAGAATTCGCCGCTGCAGGATCTGTTCAAGGATTTCCTGGGGCCGCAGAACGTGCCGCGCCACATCACCTCGCTGGGCTCCGGCTTCGTCATCGATCCGGCGGGCTACATCGTCACAAACAATCATGTCATCGAAGGCGCCGAGCAGATCACCGCGACTCTCAACGATGGCACCAGCCTGCCGGCCAGGCTCGTTGGCCGGGACGACAAGACCGATCTCGCTCTGCTCAAGGTGCAGCCGAAAAAGCCCCTGCCGGCCGCGCACTGGGGCGATTCCGACAAGGCGCGCATCGGCGACTGGGTGATCGCCATCGGCAATCCCTTCGGGCTGGGATCGACCGTGACCGCCGGTATTGTCTCCGCCCGCAACCGCGACATTTCTTCCGGCCCTTACGACGATTTCATCCAGACCGATGCTCCCATAAACCGCGGCAATTCCGGCGGCCCGCTGTTCGACATGGATGGCAACGTGGTGGGTGTGAACTCGGCGATCTATTCGCCGTCGGGCGGCTCTGTCGGCATCGGCTTTTCCATCCCGTCGAACCTCGCGCACGAGGTGATCGATCAGCTGCGCAAGTTCGGCACCATGCGGCGCGGCTGGCTCGGCGTGCGCGTGCAGTCGGTGAATGCCGATATTGCCGAAGGGCTGGGGCTCTCCAGCGCCAGCGGCGCGTTGGTTGCGGAAGTGTCCGGCAACGGCCCGGCGGCGCATTCGGGCCTGCACAAGGGAGACCTCATCGTGCGCTTCGACGGGAAGGCGGTGGGCGACAACCGCGCGCTGCCGCGGCTGGTGGCCGACACGCCGATCGGCAAGAAGGTGACCATCGAATTCCTGCGCAACGGCAAGAAGATGACGGCGCAGGTGGCGCTGGGAAAATTGCCTGGCTCGGGCAATGCCCCTCCGCCCAGAAATAATGCGCCGCCGCAGAAGGGACTGCCGAAATCGCAGCAGCATTCGCGGCTGGGGCTTTCGCTGGGGCCGCTGGATGGGGCGGCGCGGGCGAAGTTTCACGTCGGTAAGGATGTGCAGGGCGTCGTGGTGACGGGAGTCGATCCCAATGGGCCCGCGGCCGAGAAAGCCATCCGCACCGGCGATGTCATTGTGGAAGTGCAGAACCAGCCGGTGCGTTCGCCGGAGGAGGTCGCGAAGCGCGTGGACGCCGACGTCAAGTCCGGCAAGAAGGTCGAAGTGATGCTGCTCAACCGCGGCGGCAATTTCGCCTTCGTGGCGGTGCGGCTGGGTTGAATGGTTCCTCCCCTGCGAAGCGGGGGAGGGGGACCACGCGGAACGCGTGGTGGAGGGGGCGGGAGCTTCCGCCCCCCTCCCCGCCTTCGGCGGTACTCCCCCTTTGCGGGGGGAGAGCCTCTGACTATGCATCCGCAATTTCTGCTTCTCGGTAACCCTGCAGGTACAGCAGCGCGGTGAGGTCGGCGAGATCGATCACTGCATCTGCCGCGTCCGCCAGAATGGGTTTGGCGCGAAACGCGACGCCTAACCCGGCCGCTTCGATCATGGCGAGATCGTTTGCCCCATCGCCGACGGCCAGCGTGTCGGCAAGTGAGATGCTCATCTCGGCGATTGCCTGCTCAAGCGCGCGCAATTTCGCATCGCGCCCCAGGATCGGTTCTCTTACCTTGCCGGTAAACATACCACCGCTATGCAGCAGTTCGTTCGCCTGTTCGGAATCGAACCCGCAAGCCTCCGCCACGCGCTGCGTGAAATAGGCAAAGCCACCGGAGACGAGCATCGTGCGCGCGCCATGGGCGCGCATTGTGGCCACGAGCTCGCGCGCGCCGGGATTGAGCCGCACGCATTCGCGGTAGACGCGATCGAGCAATGAAACCGGCAGGCCGGCCAGAAACGCCGCCCGTTGCCGCAGCGCCGGTTCGAAGGCGATCTCGCCGCGCATGGCGGCTTCGGTAACGGGCGCTACCTTTTCCCTAAGCCCGGCCATATCCGCCAGCTCATCAAGCACCTCGCAATCGATAATGGTGGAATCCATGTCGGCGATGAGGAGTTTCTTGCGCCGGTTCGCAGCAGGCACCAGGTTGATATCCGCGACAACTTCGCCGGCCATCGCGCGCGCGGCGGAGAGGACCGCGACGGGCCGATCAAGAAACGGCAGGTCGAACGCGCGGCGTGGCGCCAGCCAGTCGATTTCGCCCACCGCCACTCCGCGCTCTGCGGCCAGCGCGCGCAAGGGACCAGCCAGCGCAACAGCCTCGTGTGAA
>DATIEM010000103.1:0-22751 GCA_035455725.1 Rhizomicrobium sp.
CATCGATTTCGACCCTGCCGACCTCGCGCATTCCCGCGCGCTCATCACCATCGATCTCGCCAGCGAGACGTCGTCGGACTCCGAAACGGACGAAGGCGTAAAGGGCGCGGAAGGCTTCGCGGTCTCACAATTCCCCGCTGCAACATTCCAAGCCACATCCTTCACGCACAAAGCCGGCAACCAATACGTGGCGAACGGCACACTTTCCATCAAAGGCATTTCACGTCCGGTGACACTGCCGTTCACCCTCACGCTATCCGGCAATACCGCGCATGTGGTGGGACGCGCGCAGGTCGTTCGCAACGACTTTCATGTCGGCACCGGCGAGTGGGAGAAGCCCGAGCCGGTTGCGCATGACGTCACGGTCACCGTGGACCTGAGGGCGACGAAAGATTGAACCTTATCGCGCGGATTTGCCCTCCCTTGAAAAGGGAGGGTCGGATCGCGCCAGCGATCCGGGGAGGGATCTCCGTGCCATCTTCCAATTGATCCCCACCCGGCGCGCTCGCGCGCGTCGACCTCCCCTTTGCAAGGGGAGGTAACAAGGTGGCCCCGCAGGCATGCTGCTTCTAGAGTGCAGGCATGGATTTACTGGCAGAAAATCTGGCCCGCGCCGACGCCGCGCAGATTGCGCGCGCAGCGGAGATTTTGCGCCGCGGCGGTCTTGTCGCCTTTCCGACCGAGACGGTGTACGGCGTCGGGGCGGATGCAACGAACGACAAAGCGGTCGCGGGAATTTTCGCGGCGAAAGGCCGCCCGCACTTCAATCCGCTCATCGTCCATGTGCGAGGGGTGGAACAGGCGAGCACGCTTGTGGATTTTAACCCGCTGGCCCTGCAGCTTGCCGAGGCGTTCTGGCCGGGGCCACTCACTCTGGTGCTGCCCCGCAAAGGCGATTGCCGGCTCTCGCTGCTGGTGAGCGCTGGCCTGGACACGGTCGCCATACGGGTGCCCGCACACCCGATTGCGCAACAGCTGCTTGCGGCAGCGGACATTCCCGTTGCAGCGCCGAGCGCCAACCGCTCAGGCCACGTGAGCGCCACGACGGCCGCGCACGTGGCGCACGATTTCGGCAGCCGTCTCGATCTCATTCTCGACGGCGGACCCACGGCGCGCGGCCTTGAGTCCACCGTGATCGGGTTCGAACATGGGAAGGCGGTTTTGCACAGGCCGGGCGTGATTTCGCGGCAAGAACTGGGGCGGATCGCAGGAGAGCTCCAGACGCCGGCACAAGGCCACATTTCTTCTCCGGGGCAGCTCACCAGCCATTACGCGCCACGCGCCGCGTTGCGGCTCAAAGCAACCTCGGTAGAACCCGATGAGATGCTGCTCGCGTTCGGCGCCGATGTGCCGCAAGGTGCAGCGATGGTGCGCAATCTCAGTCCAGCCGGCGACCTGGCCGAGGCGGCCGCCAATTTGTTCGCCATGCTACGCGACCTCGACGCCGCGCGCGGCGGCTGTATCGCGGTGATGCCCATTCCCGATCGCGGCCTTGGCGAAGCGATCAACGATCGGTTGCGCCGCGCAGCTGCGCCGCGGGAACCCGCATGAGTCTCGATGCTGCCGTTGCCGCCCGGCTGAAGGAAATGGTCGGGACCAAGGGCTTCAGCGAAGACCCGCAGGAAATCGCGCCACATCTCGTCGAATGGCGCGGCAAATATCGCGGTCGGAGCGACCTGCTCCTGAAGCCGCAATCAACGGCCGAAGTCAGTCGCCTTCTTGCCATCTGCAATGAGACGCGGACACCGGTTGTGCCGCAGGGCGGCAACACCGGACTGGTCGGCGGACAGATCCCGTTCGACGGCGAAGTTGTGCTCAGCACCACGCGCATGAACCGCATCCGCCACCTAGACCCGGGTGGGCTGTCGGTGATCGCGGACGCGGGCGTTGTGCTCACGCAGATGCAGCGCGCAGCCGATGATGTGAACCGCTATTTCCCGCTGAGCCTGGCGTCGGAAGGCAGCTGCACCATCGGCGGCAACGTCTCCACCAACGCCGGAGGCGTGAATGTGCTCCGCTACGGCAGCATGCGCGAGCTGGTGCTGGGGCTGCAGGTGGTGCTGGCCGATGGACGCGTGCTCGACAGCCTGCGCACCGTGCGCAAGGACAACACCGGCTACGACCTGAAGCAGCTCTTCATTGGCGCGGAAGGCACGCTCGGCATTGTCACTGCTGCGGCCCTGAAGCTGTTCCCCAAGCCGCTGGCGCGCGCCACGGCCTTGGTGGCCGTTCCCGACGTGACATCCGCCATCTCGCTGCTGCATCGCATGCAGGAAGCGACCGGCGGCCTCGTTTCCGCTTTCGAGCTGATCTCGCGCGCAGGCCTCGACATGGTGCTTGCGCACATCCCGCAAACCCGCGACCCGCTCGCCCGGCGGTCGCCCTGGTACGTGCTGCTGGATGTAGAGAGCGGCGCGAAACTGCCGCTCAGGGACATCGTCGAGAATGCGCTTGCCGAAGCGGCGGAGCGGAGCCCCGCGACGGATGCCGTGCTGGCAGACAGCGAGGCGCAGCGCGCGCATTTGTGGCGGCTGCGCGAAAGCCTGTCCGAAGCGCAGAAGCATGAGGGTGGCTCGATCAAGCACGACATCTCGGTGCCGATTGCCGCGATTCCCGAATTTCTCGAACGCGGCATCGCGGCCGCCGAGCGGCTCATGCCGGGCATTCGGCCGGTGCCGTTCGGACATCTGGGCGACGGCAATATTCATTTCAATTTCAGCGTGCCGCAAGATGGAGACAACGGCGCGTTCCTCGCCCGCTGGGACGATCTTAACCGGGTGGTGCACAATATCGTGCATGATTTCGGCGGCTCCATCAGCGCGGAGCACGGGATCGGCGTTCTGAAGCGCGAGGAAATCGGGCGCTACAAAAGTCCTGCTGAAATGGAAACGATGCGCGCACTGAAGCGCACGCTTGATCCCAACAACATCCTCAATCCCGGAAAGGTGATCAGTCTCTAGAGCGGGCTCACGCCGCCTTGGGCAGGACCGGTTCCGGCTCGGACTTGGCGAGCGGCAGCGGCAACACCGCTGCACCCGGTTGAACCTGGGCGTTGGACTGCGCGCTCAGCGCCGCAGCCAGCACCGTCGAGAAGTAGGGCAGTGTCTGCACCGTCAGCATCACCATCCACAGCAACGCGGCGGGATCGTCGAACCCCCGGCTGAGCATGGTTGCAAGGATGGCCACAGAGCCGGTGGCCAGAAGGCCCGTCTCCTGCCAGGCAAGCCGCAGCACCTGCCCCAGCGACGCCTGGTCCTCGCATTTCGGCGTGCGCAGGAACGGCTTGCGCGCGGTGAACAGCCCCGTCCACATCGCCTTGGCCACGGTGTGCGTGAGCGACAGCCCCGCAACCGAGGCAAAGACGGCCCCTCGCATGCCGGACCCAACCTTGCGGGGGTAGAGCAGCAGCGTCTTCAGCGTCTTGGCGGTGAACAACGCCAATGCCGTCGCGGAAAGCGCAATCATCGGCACTTCGAAATGGCGCGGCGCAATGGCCATCAGGAATGTCCATAGCAGCGAGAACAGCGTGACCAGTAATCCCAGCCCATCGGAAATCCACGGCAGCCAGCCGCTCAGGAAGCAGTAGCGCTGGGCCCAGGTGAGCTTGCCGCGACCGATGAAAATTCCCCGCGCGTGGCGCTTCATGATCTGCATGGCGCCGTAAACCCAGCGGTAGCGCTGCGTCATGAAGGCGCCCAGCGTGTCAGGCGTGATTCCGCGCCCCAGCGTCTGGGGAATGTAGGCGGCGCCGTAGCCGGCCTCGAACAGTTTGAGCCCCAGTTCTGTGTCCTCGGTGATGCACCAGGTGCTCCAGCCGCCCACCTGCTCCAGGGCGGAGCGGCGCACCACTGTCATCGTGCCGTGCTGAATGATGGCGTCATGCTCATTCCGCTCCACCATGCCGATGTGGAAAAAGCCGCGATATTCCTCGTAGCACATGCGCTTGAAGATATTGGCGTTGCCGTCGCGATAATCCTGCGGGCCCTGCACCAGACCGATTTCCGGCGAAGCGAAATAAGGCATGACACGACGCAGCCAGAACGGCTCGACCTGATAATCACTGTCGATGACGGCAACAAAATCCGCCGCAGGATCGGCCAGCCGCAGTGCTTCGTTCAGCGCGCCCGCCTTGAATCCCGCCAGCTTGTCGTAATGGAAGAAGCGAAACCGCGGGCCGAGCCTGGCGCACTGCTCTTCAACCGGCCGCCACACCGCGGCGTCCACCGTGTTGTTGTCGAGCAGAAGGACCTCGAAATTTTCATAGTCGAGGCGCGCCAGCGCGTCGAGCGTGGCCATCACCATCGCCGGCGGCTCGTTGTAGGTCGGCACGTGAATGGAGACGAACGGCGCCGGCTCGGGAATGGAGGCGGGAACGACCCGCCGCTCCACCCGCCAGAGGCTTGCAGCCAGCTCGATGCCTTCGGTCAGAATCACCGTGGCAGCCAGCGCAATGAGCGGCATCATCGCGACGATGACGGCAATGTCGCTTGGCTGGATGTATTCAAGCGTCGTGGCATCAAGGAGAAAGAGCAGTCCCGTGGTTACCACGGCCACCAGCGCCCCCATTACGAGATAGCCCGGCTGCCGCATACGCGGCATGCGGCTGAGGATCAGCAGTCCCAACAGCAGTGAGAACAGGCCAGCCAAGGACGCGTAGGTGCGCCACTGAGGGAAATTCCGCAGCATGCCGGCGAACGCGAATTTCGGATGGCCCTCGGCGTCGAACAAGCCCCAGTAGGCGCCCACGGCACCTTCCGTGCCCGCCTTCCACGGCTGGTCGTAGCCCTCGACAATGTAATAGTCCCAGCCCTTTTGCATCGCGAGCTGCACGAAGCTGCGGACGTAATAAGCCTCGTTGGCAAGCGACGGCTCGGCAAAGCGGCGCGTCCGCCCTTCCGACGGCCAGCCAGACTCGCCGATGATGATGGGCTTGTTGGGAATCTCGTCGCGCACGTGCTGGTAGGCGTGCTGCGCGAACACCATCGCATCGTGGATCGAAATGCCTTCCCAGTACGGGATGATGTGCACGGACACCACATCCACGTACTTGGCGATCTCGGGATAGAGCAGCCAGGTCGCCCAGGGCTCCGCCGTCGTCACCTTGATGCGATTGGGAAGCGCCTCACGCACCTGCCGGATATAGGCGTTTAACTGGTCCGGGCTCACGTAGCCGAACATCATGGCTTCGTTGCCCACGAAGACGCGATCGACCATCCAGCGGTAGGCGAGCGCCACGCGAATGCATTTGGAAATCTCTTTTTCGTTCGCCTGGAGGTCGGAGCTGATCCAGCAGCCCAGCGACACCGTCAGACCGTAGCGGTGGGCAATTTCCGGCACCCGGTCGAGTCCCTTGGAGACCGTGTAGGTGCGCACGTGGCCTGTGAGCTGCGACAGCTGCGCCATGTCGTGATCGATGCGTTCTGGCGACACCCAGCGCTGCTGTTTTTCGGTGAACAGGTGGCTGGGGTTATAGGAGATGCCGCGCACCTGCCCGTCCCAATCGGGGGCGATCACGGCGTAGTCGCGGCTGGCCCAGAACAGCGCGCTGGACACGACCACCAGCAACAGCGCGAGGGCGATCCGCGCCCTCCCACCGGTGGTCTGGCCGGTCCGCTGCCCAACCATCAAGCTTCCTCAATCCTGTTCTGCAAGGAAAAACCAGCCTCAAATAATGACGTTCAAACGCGCGAAATGCCCTCGCTTTCCGCGCAAAAAGGCACACGGAGAGGCAATTTACTGGGATGAACCGCTCTTGTCCTCATCCTTCGGAGGCGGCGCGACGGAAATCAGGGTCAAATCGAACACGAGGGTCTGGTTGGGTGGGATGGCATCGCCGGCCCCCCGGCCGCCATAGGCCAGGCTGGCCGGAATAACCAGCTGCCATTCGTCCCCCTCGCGCATCAGCTGGAGCGCCTCCGTCCAGCCGGGGATCAGCTTGTTGACCGTAAACTGCGCAGGAAGGCCCGGTTCGGTGGCGTCGAACACCTTGCCGTTGAGCAACGAGCCCCGGTAGTTGACGGTGACCAGGTCCGTCGCCTTCGGACGTTTGCCAAAGCCGGTGTGAATTGCACGGTGTTGCAGGCCGCTTGGCTCGACGACCACCCCCGGCTTTTTCGCATTGGCCGCCAGGAACGCTGCGTTGGCCTGTTGGCTCAGGGCGGCATCGAGGGCCAAAGCGTGACCACTGACCGCGATCGCCACGGCTGCGGCCAGGAGGGTTAAGCTTTTCATCTGGATCTCCGTGTTGTGCGCGGCCAGGGAAGCAATAACCGTGCACCGGTTGGATTCAAAGCGCCCGCGGAATTAACCAATGGGTATGTCCATTTTGTCCCCTATCGTGGCCGTGGGCGCCGTTGTCTGGCGGGGGCCAGAGCAGCTGTTGCTGGTCCGTCGGGGCCAGCCGCCCCGATCTGGCGAGTGGAGCATTCCGGGCGGCCGCGTCGAAATCGGCGAGACAGTGCAGGAGGCGCTGAGCCGGGAGCTGCATGAGGAAACTGGCGTGACCGCTTCGATCGGAGCCCTGGTCGACGTCGTCGATTTCGTGGACCGAACCGAGGCCGGATCGGTCAGGGCGCACTTCGTTTTGATCGATTTCAGTGCTCGCTGGGTCGCCGGCGAGGGATGCCCCGGCAGCGATGTCGTCGAATGCGGCTGGTTCACACCGCAGGAGGCGCTGGCCCGAATCGCGTGGGAGGAAACACGCCGCATCGTCCGTCTGAGCGCCCGGCAGGTCTGGCAATCGCAGGTCTAGATGTTTGACTTGTGTTTTGAAGCTCGGCAGGAGCTTCACATCGCCGTGTACAGCGCGGTGCCTCAAGCCGACGTGAACGGAATGGTTCCGGGGAAAGGCCGACACACCCTTGCCGGCTGCGGCAACACGGCGCACAATTTTTGCGCATCCGGCAAGAAGGACATTCCGATGCGTATCGTCTTTGCCTCGGCAACAGCTCTTTTGATCGTGGCCGGCGTGGCTCCCGCCTTTGGGCAGGCGCAGCCGCAGGAGCTGTCGCAACCGACAACCCAGCCTGCAGTGACCGCGAACACCAGCGCCAGCAGCGGAGCCGCCGGAAACAAGATGGTCTGCCGCTACATGTTTCACAACGGATCGTTGATCAAGACGCAAACCTGCCGCACGGAACGCGAATGGGAATCCGTCCGCTTTCAGAACCAGAGCGAGGTCACTGGCATGCAGATGCGCAGCATGACCTCTCAGCCAGGCGGCCACTGAATTTTTTTTAACGTCTGGAAAGCTCTTGTAAGCTGGCGGTTTCCGGCGGACAGTCTGGCGACCTTGAGTACAGGAGACGTGCCATGCGCAATATTCTCGGTTCCGCCGCTGGTCTTGTTCTGTGCCTGAGCGCCGGTGTTGCACTGGCGCAGGCGCAGCCGCAACAGATGTCGCAACCAACGACGCAGCCGGCTATGACCGCAAACAGCAGCGCCAGCAGCGGCAATGCCGGGAACGAGGTGATCTGCAAATCGATGACTCACAACGGGTCGATGATTCCAGACAGAACCTGCCGCACCCGGCGGGAATGGGAGTCCCTCCGCTACAGCAATCAGAACGACGTCAACACCATGCAGATGCGTGGCCTGACCTCCTCAGCGCAGGGCAAGTAGGGCAGCGCCGGCCCGCGTTCAGCTCGGAGGCTGGCGAAGCGGATGTGTCTCGGCAGCCCTAGAGCACGCGGGCGAACAGGTGGATGAAGACGCCGACGCCAAAGAGTCCCACGACCACGCCTGACACCTTGTTGATGATAACCATCACCCGGTCGTCGATGTGTCGATGAAACAGGCCGGTGATGGTGGTCAGCGTGAACCACCAGAAGGTCGAGCCCGCCAGAACGCCCGCCACCAGGAAGGCCGCGCCGTAATAGCTTGCCCCCTGCCCAACAATGCTCGCGACACCTGCGAACAGCGCGGTAAAGGCCAGCAGCGTCGCCGGATTTGTGACCGCCAGAGCGAAGGTTGACACCATGGCGCGGAGCAGCGGCAGTGCCTTCGATTCACCGGAAGCCTCCACGTCCTCGGCGCGAATATTCGGCGGCGCGATGTACATGCGCGCGCCGAAATAAAGCAGCATCAACCCACCGATGATTTCGAGCGCGGTGGAATGTCCCTTGATCATCTGCGCCAGCGCCGTAAAGCCGAAGCCGGTGATGCTGGCGTAGATCGCATCCGCAAGCACAGCGCCCAGCCCTGACATGAAGCCGTGCAGCGGATCGTAGGCGAGCGTTCGCCGGACGACGAGCAGGTTGACCGGCCCGATGGGAATGGCGGCGATCAGACCGATGAAAAAGCCGAGAAAGATGATGACCAGAAAATCCATCCGTGGCTTCGCTCCCCCCGCCGTCAGCGCGACACGTCAACGACAAGCCGTCCACGCACTCTGCCAGCGAGGATGTCTTCGGCTGCCGCGAACACATCGGCAAGCGCGATGGTCCGCGTCATCAGGCGAAGTTTCTCGCGATCGAGATCGCGCGCCAGCCGCTGCCAGGCCTGCAGCCGCCGCTCCCGCGGCGCATAGACGGATTCGACGCCGAGCAATGCCACGCCGCGGATGATAAACGGCGCCACGCTTGTTGGTAGATCCATCCCTTGCGCGAGGCCGCAGGCCGCCACCGCGCCGCCGTACTTCGTGGATGCAAGCACATTGGCAAGCGTTTTGGATCCGACGCTGTCCACGGCGCCGGCCCAGCGTTCCTTCGCGAGTGGTTTCGGATCGCCGGAGAGTTCCTCGCGCGCGATGATCTGACGCGCGCCCAGCTGCGTCAGGTAGGCGGCCTCTTGCGTGCGGCCGGTAGAAGCAATCACCTCGTAGCCAAGCTTCGCCAGCAAGGCGATAGCGGCGGAGCCCACGCCACCGGAGGCGCCGGTGACGAGCACCGGTCCGTTGCCTGGCGTAATACCCGCGTGTTCCAGCGCCATGAGTGCCAGCATCGCGGTGTAGCCGGCTGTGCCGATCGCCATGGCGTCTGCGGCGGAGAATTCCCGCGGCAGCGGAACAAGCCATTCGCTCTTCACCCGCGCAAGGCCCGCATAACCGCCGAAATGCGTTTCGCCCAGGCCGCAACCGTTCACGAGTACCGCATCGCCGACTTTGAATGCCGGGTCCGAGGATTCTTCTATTGTGCCCGCCAGATCGATACCGGGGACCATCGGAAAGCGGCGCACCACGGGCGCGCGGCCCGTGAGCGCAAGCCCATCCTTGTAGTTTAGAGAGGAGTGCGAAACCGCAACCGTGACATCGCCCGGCATCAATTCGCCCGGCGAAAGCATCACAAGTTCCGCCTGCTGAGCATTCCCCGTCTTTTTGATGACGACGGCACGGAAGTGGTCTGGCATTGGCACTTTCGCTGAAGGACTGCTGCCAGGAATGTGCAGCGCGGCAGGGAAACCACAGGAAAACGTCAATTCCGTCAAGGCAGCGCGCTTCGGGGCGGCTGTAGCCTCGACGAGGCGGAACTTTCGCGCCACGCTTTTCTTAAGATTCGTGGCGCACACTGGAAGAAGCAGGAGGGCCCGAAGCGGAGGACAGATGAGCGAGTTGGAATTGCGTTTGCGCGGCTACAGCCTGATGACCGCGGAAATTTTGTATCGCATGCCCGATCATCCAGAATTACTGCAGACGTTCCTCTGGCAGGAGTTCGATCTGGTGCCACGCCTTCCCGTGCTGAACAAGTTTCTCCGTTTCTGGGAAGATAACATCGAGGGACGTTTGCATACGGTGCGGGTTGCGGCGCGCGGCCTGATCGCGCCCACCGAACTGAAACTGGCCGGCGGCGAATTTACGCTGAACTAGGCGGAAGCGTCTCCGCGAAATGCACCGGCTCGCCCTGCCCGCCAGCCACAAGGGCGCCGTCGCGCATGACCGTCTGACCACGGATAATCGTTGCAACCGGCCAGCCGGTGGTGGTCATGCCGTCGAACGGCGTCCAGCCGCACTTCGAGGCGATCCAGCTGTTTTCAATTTTCCGTTTGGCATTCATGTCGACAATCGTGAAATCGGCATCGCAGCCGCGCGCGATGCGGCCTTTCCCCGCGATCCCGAAAATGCGGGCTGCCCCCGCGCTGGTCAGATCTACAAAGCGCTCCAGCGACAGCCGCCCGGCATTCACATGATCCAGCAGAATGGTGACGAGCGTTTGCACCCCCGGCATGCCGGACGGCGTATCGGGATAAGTTTTCTCCTTCTCCTCGCGCGTGTGCGGCGCATGATCGGAACCGATGACATCCACCAGGCCTTCGTTCACCGCGCGCCACAGCGCCTCGCGGTGCCGCGACTCGCGAATCGGTGGATTCATCTGCGCATAGGTGCCGAGCCGCTCGTAACATTCGGGTGCAGTCAGCGTGAGATGCTGCGGCGTTGTTTCCACGGTGGCGAACTCGCGCGCATCCGCGAGCAGCGGCAGCTCTTCGTCGGTGGTGACATGCAGCACATGCACCCGCCGGCCGGCGGCACGCGCCAGCCGCAGCACCCGTTCCGTCGACAGCCGCGCCGTATCGACGTCGCGCCAGAAGGGATGCGAGCGCGGATCGCCGCGCACCGCCAGGTCCTTGCGCTCGCGCAGCCGAGCCTCGTCTTCGGAGTGCACGGCCATGCGTCGGCGCCCCGCCTTCAGCGCGGTGAAGATGTCTTCCTCGCGATTGAGCAGCAGCGTCCCCGTGGAAGAGCCAAGGAAGGCCTTCACGCCGGCCACGCCGGGCATCTGCTCGAGCATCCCCAGCGCGCCGAGGTTTCCCGGCGTGGCTCCGACATAGAACGCATAATCGCAATGCATACGGCTGGCGGCGCGGGAGAGCTTGTCTTCAATAGCAAGCCGCGTGGTGGTGGGCGGGTTCGTGTTCGGCATTTCGAACACGGCGGTGACGCCGCCCAGGACGGCGGCACGGCTGCCGCTTTCGAGGTCTTCCTTCTGCTCGTTGCCGGGCTCGCGAAAGTGCACCTGCGTGTCGATCACGCCGGGCAGCACATGCAAGCCCTTGGCCTCAAGCACTTCGCCGGCCGTCGCATTGGCGAGCGCGCCGATGGCCGCAATGCGCCCGCCTGTCACGGCCACGTCCGCTTCGCCGATGCCGTTCGGCGTGACGCACATGCCGCCGCGAATGAGCAGGTCGCATTCCATGCTGCGTTCTTAGGCGAGCGGCGCCGCCGGCACAATTGACGTGCCATTCCCGATTGCCGACAAGCCGCCGATGATCCTGTTTGCCACGCAGAACTTTTTGCCCTCGATCGGCGGCACGCAGCTCTATGTGACGGGACTGGCGGACGCCCTCGCGGCGCGCGGGCACCCGATCGAGGTCTTTTGCGACGCGGCCAGCAAGGCCGCAGCGGCTGCTGTGGATCGCGCCCGCTCCTACCCCATTCGCCGCTTTGGCGGCCTGCGGCCGGTGATGCGGCGGAAGAAGGCATGGGCGGTGATGCAGCGCCTCGCGACAGGCAATGTAGGCGCCGTGATCACCGACACGTGGAAGAGCCTGGAACACATTCCGGCCGACGCGCTGCAAGGAATCACAGTGTTATGCCTGGCTCACGGCAGCGAGCTTCTGGTGCCGAAAGGCAGCGCCAAGGAGCGCCGGATGCGCCAGTGCCTCGCGAAAGCGACCCTCGTTGCGGCAAACTCGCGCTTCACCGCCGAGCTCGTGCAGCCGCACCTCGAGCGAAGAGCGGAATTGCGCGTCGTTCTACCCGGCGTCGATCCGCCAACTGGTTCAAGCCCTGAATTTCCGATGCGGGTCATCGGCGCGCCCCGCCTGCTGACCATTGCGCGCCTCGAACCCCGCAAGGGAATTGACATGGTTCTGCACGCCTTGCCGGCGCTTGCGCGCGAGTACCCGGGCATTTTCTACGACGTGATTGGCAAAGGCGATGACCGCGCGCGCCTGGTCCAGCTTGCGGGCCGTCTCGGCGTGAACCCGCGCGTTCGCTTCCACGGCTACATTTCCGAGCAGGACAAGGCTGACCTGCTCATGCGTGCGACCCTGTTCCTGATGCCCAACCGCCGCGAGCCCGGATCGGTCGAAGGGTTCGGCATCGTCTTCGTGGAGGCGGGCGCCTTCGGCGTGCCCTCCATCGCCGGGGCGGACGGCGGCACCTCCGATGCGGTGCTGCACGAACAGACCGGTTTGGTGGTGGACGGCGACGACCCCAATGCCGTGCAGAGCGCCATCTCTCGGCTGCTCGCCAGGCCCCCCGAACGGGAAACAATGGGCGCGGCCGCGCACGGGCGATTCTGGAACGAATTCGCCTGGGCCGCTGCCGTTCGCCGCTTCGAAGATGCGCTCGTTCCTGGTTGATCGGAACGCAGGCGCAGCTTACATCCGGCCGGACTACAACTGTGCTTCGATGACAGGCATCCTCTCCGATCGAGCAGCGATTTCGGTTTCCGGGCCCGAAGCCAAACCCTTTCTGCAGGGGCTGATCACCAACGACATGCAAAGCCTCACGCCGAATACGCCGCTCTATGCGGCGCTGCTGACGCCGCAGGGCAAAATCCTCTTCGACTTCCTTCTCAGCGAAGCAGACGGCTCGTTGTTTCTCGACTGCACGGCCCACTCCGCCGACCGCCTTCTGAAGCGTCTCGTGATGTATCGGCTGCGCGCCAAAGTGGAAATGGCGCGCCGCGCCGACCTCGCCGTGCTCTGGAATTCGGGACAGGGCCTCGATGACCCGCGCTGGCCTGCGCTGGGGAAACGCCTCGTCGGTGCGCCGCAAGGGACAGATGCTTCCACTGAATATCAGACGCAGCGGCTGGCGCTCGGCATACCGGAAGGCGCCGATTTCGGGTCCGACAAAATGTTCGCGCTCGATGCAGGCCTGGAAGAGCTGCACGGCGTGTCCTTCGACAAGGGCTGCTACATCGGCCAAGAGCTGACCGCCCGGATGAAGCATCGGGGTACCGCGCGCAAACGACTGTTGCCAATCAGCACGGAAGACGGCGCCGCCTTGCCGCCCCCGGGCACGGAGGTCAGGGCGGGCAGCATTGCGCTCGGCGAGATCACGGCCGCTTACGGCCAGCGCGGATACGCGCTCGCGCGGCTGGACCGCTGGGAGGAGGCGGCCGGCAACGAGGTTCACGCCGGAACGACCGCCGTCCGGGTCACAAAACCGGAATGGCTGCTCGCCGCCGGCGGGTCTTGACGCACCGTTTCCGCGCGCCAGAGTCGCGCCCTGAAGAAGGAGGCCTCCATGCTGCATCATGTGTCGGTTGGCGTGCGCGATGTGGAGCGCGCCGCGCAATTCTACGATCCCGTGCTGAAGACCCTGGGTTACCGCCGGGTGATGGAGTTTCTGCCTTACGCAATCGGCTATGGCGAAACGCGTCAGCGGCCGGAATTCTGGATCCAGCTGCCGCACAATCAACAGCCCGCCAGCACTGGCAATGGCGTGCACGTGGCGTTTTTGGCGAAATCGCGGCAGGTGGTCAGCAAATTCCACGATGCGGCGCTGAAACAGGGGGGCAGCAACGGCGGCGAACCCGGCCCGCGCCCGGATTATGGCCCGTCCTACTACGGCGCCTTTATCTACGATCTGGACGGCAACAAGGTCGAAGCGATGCTCAACCAGCCGGCGAAACCGGCATCGAAAGCTCCGGCGAAGAAGTCAACACGCAAGCAGAAGGCGAAGACGGCGAGAAAGGCGAAGCGGAAGACGCGGCGGTGAAGCCGCGCATCCGCTGCAGCTGGCCCGGTTCCGATCCGCTTTATGTCGCCTATCATGACGACGAATGGGGCGTGCCGGAATACGATCCGCGCGCCCTTTACGAGAAGCTGGTGCTGGACGGGTTCCAGGCGGGGCTGTCCTGGATCACCATTTTGCGCAAGCGGGAGAATTTCCGCCGCGCCTTCGACGGCTTCGATCCGCAAAAGATCGCGCGTTACGGCAAGCGCGATGTTGCGCGGCTGCTGAAAAACGAAGGCATCGTGCGCAGTCCGGCAAAGATTGCAGCCGCTATCAACGGCGCTCGCGTCTGGCTTGAAATCCAGGAAAAGGAGGCGGGCGGCTTCACAAACTTCATCTGGAAGCACGTGAACGGCCGCATGGTGGTGAACCGCCGCCGGGAAGGCGAAGCGCCGTTGGTGAAATCGTCCATGAGCGAAGCGTTATCCAAAGATCTGAAGGCCCGGGGCTTCAATTTCGTGGGGCCGGTGATCGTTTATGCGTTTGCGCAAGCAGTGGGGATGGTGAACGATCACGCGGTGGAATGCTTTCGCCATGGCGAGTGCGCCAAGCTGGGCGCAAAACGCCGATGACGCTGCCGAACATCCTGGGGATCGTTGGTTCGGCCATCGTGATCCTTGCATATCTGGCGGTGGCGCGGGGCAGCATCACGGGAGACAGCCGGCTCTATTATCTGGCGAACTTACTCGGGGCGGCGCTGATTTTTGCCTCGCTGTGGTGGGCATGGAATCTTCCGGCCGCAATTGTGGAGATCTTCTGGGCCGCCATCAGTGCATACGGCCTAATTCGTGCCGTGTTCACGCGGCAGGGCATCCGAGCCAAATAACGGCTGGCGATTTCAAGGAACCGGAGCAAAGCCGCGCATGCGGCTTGCCCTCCCATCGAAGGTAACAGTGTAAGCGCAGCCCGCGCGGCGGCATCCGGCCCCGAGCAGAACATCGGTAAAGTCCCCCACCCCGCGTTTGACAGCCATTAACGCGATCGCCGCATCCGCCGCATTCTCGACAAGAATTGTTTCTGAAGACAGCAACCCCTCTACAAACGCAGCGATCTGCCGGTCAGAGAAGCCATACGAACTATCGAGAACCCAGACTGCTTCGACCAGCGCCACAGTGCTCACGTAGCCCGGGCTACGGCGGGTTAGCTGACCCTCAATAAAGCGAGTGGCCTTCGGTGAATTGACGGGATCGTCCTGCGTGACGTAGCGGATGAGAACGTTGGTATCGAGCCCGATCATCGCGACCGGGCGCGCCGATCTCTTTCCGCGGCCTTGCTGCGGACTGCTTTAGCCATCTGCTCGATTGTCACGTGCCGATTGGATTTGAGCATTCCGCGGAGGGCGGACACCGGCCTCACAGGCAGAATCATCACAGTGCCATCCGGGCCGATGAAATAGCGTATTCGATCGCCCGGTTTTATTCCGAGGTGTTCGCGGACAGCTTTCGGGACTGTGGCCTGGCTTTTCTGCGTCAGTGTCGCTTCCATCCCGACCGGCTCCCATTACTATTTACAAAAGGTAATACCTCGAAGAACCTAAATCAAGCTTTGTGTCACCCTTGGCCGGAGTACCACCCGCGGCCGCGATAGGGCGAGATGCCGGAATCGGGAAGCAAGACACCTGTGGGCAGCTTGCCCGTTTGCCAGAAGACATCGATGGGAATGCCGCCGCGGGGATACCAGAAGCCAGCGATCCGCAGGAATTTCGGCCTGATCGCCTGCACCACGCGTTTGCCGATGATCACCGTGCAGTCCTCATGGAAGGCGCCGTGATTGCGGAAGCTAGCGAGAAACAGCTTCAGCGATTTCGACTCCAGAATCGATTTGGCTGGGGCATAGTCGATGACAAAATGCGCAAAGTCGGGCTGGCCGGTGATCGGGCAAAGGCAGGTGAATTCCGGCGCGGTGAAGCGGACGAGATAATTGCTGTCCGCGTGCGGATTGGGCACGGCATCGAGTTGCGCTTCGCCGGGCGAGCGCGGCAGGGAGACCGCGCGCCCGAGCTGTAATTCCCGCCTTTTCATGCCCCCATTCTGGTTGAGGCCTCAGGAACCTGCAATCTTCTGCCGAACTTGCGACCGCAGCGGCGCCAGCGCCTCGGTCCATTTGATCAGCTCGTTCAACAGCGCGGCTGCGCCCTGCTCGTTGAATTCGTTGGCTGCGAACACGCCGTTCTTGAGCTGCTGAAAGACATTCGGTAGCCACACCGTCTCCGGGATCGGCATCATCTTGAGCGACACCATCGTGGGCTTGATGGCGTGCGTGGAGCGGCCGCCACCGGAAATGCCGCCATATCCGGCCAGCCCAACCGCCTTGTACTGCCATTCCCAATAAAGGAAATCGAGCGCGTTGAGCAGCGAGGGCGGCGGCCCGTAATTGTACTCCGGCGTGACGAACACGAAAGCATCCGCCGCATTAACGCTCTCGCTCCAGCGTTTTGTGTGCGCGTGGGTGTATTCACGCCGCATGGGGTGCTGCGGCTCGTCGATCAGCGGCAGGTTGAAGTCCGCGAGATCGACAAGATGCGAATCGAAGGCGCCATGCTTCTGCGCGAATTCATGGAACCACCTGGCCGGCGCCGGACCGATGCGGCCGGGACGGGTGCTGGCGATAATTGTGTGCAGGCGGGGAGCCATGCCAAACCTCCTAAGGTTACGAACAGGAACTCGCTCTCTGTTCGTTACTTATGCTAAGCTGGGGCCCCGAGCGGTAACGCACAAGAAGGCACATCCATGGCACGCAGTCACCCGCATGTAACCGCCGACTGCCGGGCAGTGAGCGCCGTGCTGGGGCGCATCGGCGACAAGTGGTCGGTCCTCATCGTTTCGCGGCTCGGGAAGGGGCCGCTGCGGTTCAATGAACTGAAGCGCAGCATCGGCGGCATCTCGCAGCGCATGCTGACACTGACCCTGCGCGGCCTCGAACGCGACGGGCTGATCACCCGCACCGTCTTTCCCACCGTGCCGCCGCGGGTGGATTATGAACTGACGACGCTGGGCCGGTCCCTGCTTGCGCCTGTTTCCGCGCTTGCCGATTGGGCGCTCAGGAACCGGGCGAAACTTGCAGAAGCGCAGGCCAGTTTCGATCGGGGCTGCGAGGCAGCGGTCAAACCTGCCGCCGCTGCCGCGAAAAATAGCCGCGGCCTCGCGCGAGCATCGGCCTGATCGCCGATTCATTTTGCTGCGACAACAATTTTTGAATTGCCCCACGGGCGGCAATCCCAACACTGGCCCGCCGCCAAGATGATGCAAGGCGAAGCTTGAGAGAAGACGACATCCTCGCGTTTGCCAGAGCGACGGTCAAATCGATCTGGGCGCTCGAGCTGCTGTTGCTGATGCAGCGGACGCTGGAGCGCGGCTGGACGTCCGAGGAACTGGTCCGTGAGCTGCGCGCGAGCACGCTGGTGGTGCATGAAGCCCTCCGGCAGCTGCTGACGGCAGGACTGCTCGCCGCCGACCAGACGGATCAGTTTTGCTACCGTCCGGCATCCGAACATCTCGGCGCGTTGGTCAGTGAGATGCAATCGCTCTATCGTGCCAAGCCGCTGACCGTCATCAATGCCATTGCCTCGGCGCCGAACGAAAAACTGCGCATCTTCGCCGACGCCTTCCGCCTCAAGGATTAGAACATGCCGATCGGTCCCGCCGTCGTTTACCTGCTTTGCCTTCTGACCAGCGGCGCATGCGCGGGGCTGCTCGCGCGCGGTTACTTCCGGAACCGGACGCCGATACTGTTATGGAGTGCCGTGTGTTTTGCCCTGCTCGCTATCAACAATCTGCTGGTGGTGCTCGATATTCTGGTGTTTCCCGACACCGACCTGAGCCTGCCCCGCAATCTCTGCAATCTCGCTGCCGTCGGCACCCTGCTGTACGGCTTTGTCTGGGAGTTCGATCGATGACCAGCCTTGGCGCTTTTCTGTCCGGCGCGATCACCGCGGGGTTCGTTATTGCCAGCCTGTTCTTCTTCAGCTTCTGGCGGCGGACACACGATTCCCTATTCGCGGCCTTCGGCGCCGCGTTCCTGTTGCTTGCGACCAATCAGGCGCTGATCACGCTTGCGGGAATTCCGGAGGAACACCGCAGCTGGATATACCTGCTGCGGCTGGCTGCCTTTGCCCTGCTGATCGTCGCCATCATCCGCAAGAACGTCGGGGGCAACCCCTTCCGCCGGTAGCTACTTGTGCGCCTCGCGCCAGGCTTTCACGGCCGCCATGGTGCGCGCCACGTGCTCGGCTGGATCCAGATTGGTGTAGGTGAAGACGATGGAGCCGTCGGGCGCGATCACGTAGGAGGTGCGGTCGGACCATTCCGGCTTCTTTTTCAGCACCGCATCGTAAGCCTTGATGACCTTCTCATCCGGATCGGCGGCGACCGCAAACTTGTTGCGGCACTCGACCGACGAGAACTCGGTCACCCGATTGGCATTCCCGGCCGTCACGCCGATCACCGTCGCGCCCAAGGCGGCGAACTGGTCTGTAGCCTCGGCGAAGTCGTGCGCCTCTTGCGTACAGCCCGGGGTGAACGCGGCGGGGAAGAAATACAGCACCACCGGACCTTTCTTCAGAGCGTCCCCCAGAGAAAAGGTGAACTCCTTGCCGCCAAGCGCCGCCTTCGTCGTGAAGTCCGGCGCCTTCGTGCCCACCTGAAGCGCGGCATAAGCGCTGGCTCCCGCCACACATGACAGAAGAATTCCGATCAACAGGGCTTGTTTCATCGCCACCTCCCTTATGTTGCCGCCTCCTTAGCACGCCGCAACCGTAGCAGCACCAGCCAGACGGGAACGGCGACCAGGATCAGGCTGCCACCGAACAGCGCGCCGCGCGGGTTCGTCAGCAGGAAAGCCATCAGCAGAGAGCTATCGAGCGCCAGCGCGACCAGCGGGAGGACAGGATAGAAGCGGGCGCGGTAGCGCCGCTCGGCGCCGGCGTCGCGGAAACGCAGGCGGAAGAGCGAGGCAGTCATCAACACATTGACCGTCACCACGAATATCCCGACCATCAGGAAGATCGTCTCGAAGGTGCCGGTGGCGGCGATGAGCGCGGAAAAGAGCGCCGTCACCAGCATCGCCGCCCAAGGCGTGCCGCCCACATTCACCCGCCTGCCGGCAGGAAGAAACAGCCGATCCCGCGAAAGTCCGAAGAGCACCCGTGAGGCCATCATGATCCCGCCGTTGAGGCAGCTGAGCGCGGTGAGGATGGCGACGGCAGCGACAAGGCTTCCCGCACCGGCGCCAAACATCCCCCGCATGGCATCGGCGGCAGGAAGCGGTGTCGCCCGCAACTCGGCGAGGGGCAGCACACGCGCCAGCGCCAAATTGAACAGCACGTAGAGCGATGCGACGAGGCCCACGCCCATAAACAGTGCCCGCGGCACCTGCTTGGCGGGATTTGTCTTTTCCTCCGCGAAGTAGGCCGGCGCATTCCAGCCGGAATAGGCACCCACAACGAGCGTGTAGGCCAGCACGGCGCCGGCCAGCGAGACCGGCTGGACGGCAGGCGCGGTCTGCGCGTGCGGCGCTACGAAGAAGATCGCGCCGATAATGGCGAAGAGCAGCGCCATCTTCACTAGACTCGTGGTGTTCTGCACCAGCGCACCCTGACGCACACCCCGCAAATTGACCGCATAGAACAGCAGCTGAAGCGCGAGCGCGGTCGGCGTGATATAGCCGCCCAGCAGCGGATAAAGCGTCGAGGCGAATTCCGCCGCGCCGACCGAAAGCACCGCCACGCCGGAGGTGTTGTTGAGCCAGTCGGTCCAGCCAACGATCAGTCCGCCAAAGCCACCGAACGCCTGCCGCGCGTAGACGTAAGGACCGCCGGCGCGCGGATAGAGCACCGCCAGCTCGGCCAGCACATTGGCATCAAGCAGCGCGTGCAGTCCGCCGAGGGTCCAGAGCGCCGCAATCAGGAACACGTCCGGCGCATGGCCGGCGATCAGGCCCGGCGAGCGCAAAACACCCACGCCAACCATGGCGCCCACGCCCACTGCAACGCCGAAGCCGAAGCCGAGCGTCCGATGCAGTCCTCGTTCGGCGACGGCGGCGCTCATGGACTTCGCTGGTTGTGAGCAAAGCGGCGCGGATCGAAGGCGCGGCAACACTCGGGGAACGTATTGTTGAGAACCAAATCGCGCACTGCGTCGGCGATCGCGGGCGCGAAGAGAATGCCGTTGCGAAACTGGCCGCTCGCTATGAACAACCCCTCGAGGGACGATGGCCCGATCAGCGGCAAATCATCCGGCGAGCCGGGCCGCAAGCCGGCCCAATGTTCCACGAGCGTCCAATCCACCAGTGTCGGCAGCAAGGCCGTGGCCTCCTCCCGAAGCGATGCGGCGGCAGCGCTTGTCGTTCGGGTGTCGAAGCCTTCGCGCGTGACCGTGGCACCGATCAGCAGCCGATCGCTCCGGGGCACGAGATAAACCTCGTTGCCCCAGATCATATGCTTCGGCAGCGCCGCATCCGGGCTCGCCAGCGCAATCATCTCGCCTTTCACCGGAATGACAGGCGGCACGGCTTCGGACGGCAAGCCTTCAATCCGGCTGCTCCAGGCGCCGGCGGCCATTATGAAGGCATCGGCTGTGTGTGAGGCGAACGGCGTGCGCACCGCCGCGGTGCGTCCGTTGTCGATCTCGAACCGCACCGCCGGTTCGTTGATGTGCAGCGTCCCGCCGGCCCGCTGAAAGGCTATGGCAAGCGCGAGCCCCAGCGCCCGATTGTCGACCTGGGCCTCGCCGGGATCGAGCAGCGCGCCTGTTGTCTCTTGCGACAGCAGCGGTTCGAGCGAACGCGCCGCTTCGGGGGAGAGGAATTGCAGTTCGGCCCCCTGCCCGGCGCGACCGCGCAGCTCAGCAGCTTCTTCACCGCTGCGCGCCACCAAGAGCGTGCCGTCAACCCGAAAACCAATTGCGCCGCCGGAGACTTGCTCGATCTCGTGCGCAAACTGCGGCCACATCCGGGCCGAGTGCCGTGCCAATTGCGCAGCCGGACTGTCGCCCGCTTCGATTTCTGCGGTCGCGGCGATCATGCCAGCCGAGGCCCAGGTGGCGCCGCGGCCCGGCTGCGCCCGCTCCAGCACGGTCACGTCGCCGCCCGCCTGCCGCAGTCGCCAGCCTATGGAAAGCCCGGCAACACCGCCGCCGATGATAACAACCTTCATGACCGCCGCGCTTAGAGTTTCACCGGCGCAGGGTCAATTCGCGTGACTTGCAGCGCCCCCTCCTATATTCGCTATCGCAAATGGAGAATGCGCATGGAAAAGGCCACATTTGGCGCGGGCTGTTTCTGGGGGGTTGAACATTTCTTCCGCGAAGTGCCCGGCGTGCTCGATGCCGTTTCGGGTTATGCGGGCGGCAACGTGGATCATCCCACCTACCAGCAGGTCTGCACCGATCGCACCGGCCACGCCGAAGTTGTCGAAGTCACCTTCGATCCTGCGAAGGTTTCGTACGCCACGCTCGTGGACTTGTTCTTCAAGATGCATGACCCCACGCAGCTCAATCGCCAGGGACCGGACGTGGGGACACAGTATCGCAGCGTGATCTTCACCCATTCGCCGGAGCAGGAGCGAGTCGCCCAAGAAGAACTGTCCAAGGCGCAAGCCTCGGGCCGCTATCGCCGTCCCGTCGTTACGAGCATCGAACCGGCCACGCCGTTCTGGGCCGCGGAGGATTACCACCAGCGCTATTTCGAGAAGCACGGCGGTTCCTGCCACATCTCCTATGCGGAATTGGCGCCCTCCGTATGAGCTGGCGCAACCTAATGGAGCAGCTCCGGCCGCACGCAAGGCCACGGCGCGGCGCCACCGAGGCGGCCGCGAACAACCCGATCGCGATCCTTTCTTTCAACCGCCCTCATTATTTGAGCCAGGTTCTGGATTCCCTGCTGGCACAAACCGCGCTCGGCGACCGCGCGGTGCTTCTGTTTCAGGACAACGCCGTCAGCCCGTTCACCGGCAAGCGGTTCGCGCAGGATGAAGACATCGAAGCCTGCGTAGATCTGTTCCGGGAGAAGTTTCCGACGGGAACCGTCGTCCCGGCCGAACACAACCTCGGGATTGCGAGGAATTTTCTGCGGGCGGAAGAGCGGCTGTTTCTCGATCTCGACGCCGATGCCGGCTACTTTTTCGAAGACGACATGGTGCTGTCGCCGCACTATCTGACCATGATGGATCAGATCTATGGTTTCGCCCGAAAGACCGAGCGCATTGCCTATTTTGCTGCCTACGGCGGATTGACCAGACCGCTTGAGGAACAGAAGAAGCGCCCGCGTGCCGTCCAGCGTTTCACCCACAATTGGGGCTTCGGATTGATGCGGCGGCATTGGAAAGAGCTTCGCGAATGGTTGGAACCCTATTACCGGCTCAGCGAAGGGCGCGATTACAAGGACCGGCGCACCGAGGAGATTGCCCGCCATTACTGGAAATTGGGTGCTCCGTTGATTTCCGCCGACCAGGACGTGATGAAGCAGCTCGGCACCTGCGAGCTCGGCCGCGTGAGCATCAATACGCTCGCCGTATTCGCAAAATATATTGGCGCGGAAGGCGTTCACTTCGACAGTTCGCGGTTCGAAACAAAGGGCTTTTCAAAAACCGAGATGTACCCCGAGCCTGTCGAACTCGAATTCCCCAGCAATGAGACGCTGGAGCGGTTTCATGCGGACGAACGCAAAAATCGGCAGAGACGCTTCAACGAGCGGATGACGAAGAACCAGATCTGGCGCGATCAATACGAGGCGACAATGGGACCGCTGAACCTGGAACGCGAGCCCTCCTGAGAATAACGACAATATTTTCCGGGTGAGGTAGAGCTCCCATGCACAAAGGGCTTTTGGCGGCGCTAATGGTCACTGGAATCGTCACCTCGGCACACGCAGAGATCGGCCGCGGAGACCGCTACTCCGGCGCGCCGTGGGCGACCCGCTCGCCAGTGCTTGCCCAGCACGGCATGGTGGCGAGCGAGCAGCCGCTCGCCTCCGAAGCCGCCATTGAAATCCTGAAGCGAGGCGGCAGCGCGGTCGACGCTGCCATAGCGGCCAATGCGATGATCGGGCTGATGCAACCGGTGCTGAACGGCATCGG
>DATIEM010000104.1:0-3574 GCA_035455725.1 Rhizomicrobium sp.
CCGCCGAAGGCTTCGCTCTGGCCGACCCGGCGCGGCGATCCGGCGATTTCGGCGTGACAAGCAAGACCAGCGCCCACGCCGGCAAGCGTTAGGCCGCGGGATAGCTCGGCACTCCACGCCGCTGCGGCCAGCGCTTTGGCCTTTTGCACGGCCAAGCGGACTTCGGCGCGAAGTGCATTCATCTCGGCGGTGCGCAACCCATGCTTGACGGCATTGCGGTTGCCCGGCTGGCCCCCGCGCCGGCGAGGGATCGGCTCCTCCATATTCGTTTGCAAAAAAGCGGGGGGAGGGGTCCCCCGGGGTCTACCATTTTCCGTTCCGCTCATGCCGCTTCCTCTGCCTCGGCTTCGGCCTCTTTGCACTCGGATGGGTACGGGCGCTTCTCTGCCTCGGCCCAGATGCGATCGATGGTGGCGCGTTCTTCCGGCGTCATCCGGCTGCGGGCCTGCTCGGCGAGCCGGTTGGAGCCTTTCCGCGAGCTTCCTTTTGGCATCGCCTTTTTCATCCTTCACTGCCGCTTCCCGCGCCTTGCGGGCGGCCTTTTCGGCGCCGTAGTCGATTCGTTGCACCGTCACGTGGTGGTGAAATTCCCCGCCTTTGACCCGCTTGACGGCCGAAGCGGCCGAAGCGCTCGCCTGCACCAGGCGGGTGGCGAGCTTCAGCGCCTCCAGCCGGACGGGCAACTGGAAATCTTCCTCGTCATTGGCGATGGCGAAGCAGCGGGCCGCCGCGGCATGGCAGGCGGAGAGCTGCTCGGCCAGCAGCGTCGCCACATCGTGCAAGGCGTCCGGCTGAATGGCGATGGCCGGCGCAATTATCTCTGAATCATCCATGCTTTATTCCTCTCTTGTTCTGACGTACCTGACTTCTAGAGCGCTTGCAAGGCCTTTTTTCAGCTATAAGGAAGATTTCCCGCTGCTCCGTGGCCCCAAAAGAACATGCCGGACCAACTCAGCTCTGGTCACCCAAGGCTAAAGCCGTTGAGCCGAAGGTGCAGCGACGTTCACGGAGTGAATCCGCGTGACCACAAGACTGAATGAGGAGCGATCAAGTAAGGCAAACGACCTTTTGGATTTGGTAAGGCAGCGCCTTAATGAATTGAGCGGCAGCGATCAGAAGGTTCTGCACCACATGCGCCGCCGCATCATAAGCGGCTCAAATTTGATGAGCGCGATACGCCAGCAGCGCGCCGGAAGCTCAAGTATCAGAACGGATCGAACAGGAAGGGAAGTGTCCCCTCTGCCCGAACAAGCTTCCTGAGACAGAAGCGGAGCTAGACCGACTCGATCCGTACGCGGGCTACACCCGCGAGAACACACCGCTTATCACCACGATGTTACAGGAAGCAGCAAGCGGAGCGCGGTCTCGCCTACTAAGACCAGGACACAGTTTCATCCACTATAGTTTACGACGACTAATCGGCACCTTCTGCGCGCACCGAGACTGTGCAATTCTTCCGTAACACTCCTGTGATTACCATCGATGCGGCTCAATTCAGCGCCGGATGTCTCACTGACCACCATTATTGACGCAGTGGTAAGCAATACAGAGGGAAAGATGAGGAAAAAACAAACCGCGACGGTCGTCAGCTCCGGCCTAACAATAGCAATGCTATTGCCCATCCCTGCGTCACTTGCTGAAGTGGCGAGTGTACAATCCACTCCTGCAACGCAATCCGGCACGACTACCAGCACCACCGCCGGAGTAACCACAACGCCCAACAGCGCCAACAATTACAAAGATGATCGGTTTCAATGGCATTACGCCGTGGAAGCTCGATCGAAACTCACCGGACCAAATGACATCTGCATCCCTGCCAATACCAGAGTCATCGGTGCAAAGGGAGGCTTGGATACGGCCACTACAACGACGGTGCAAACAAACGGCGGTTCGCAGAGTTCTGCACAAGCGAGCCAGTGGCAACAGGTCTACCTGGACATAGACAAGCCCATCCTCGGCATTCTCGGCTCGCCCACGAATGTGACCGGCGAACCCGGAAAGCGTACTGCGGGACCGCCCGCCGATTCCGCGATTTCGTGTCCGACAGTGGCCACGCCTGCGCATGGCCTCGGTGAAGGCGATCTGGTGTACGTATCCGCGGATGATGTCGCAAAAGCTGCGCGTGCCGGTTGGGATTATGGTGTATTGGTCGCGCCTTTCAAGCTACAGCTTTCCGGTGACAAGGAGTTCACGGGCTCTGTGTCCATAGGCCCTTATTTGGGTTATCAATTTCCGCTCTGGGACTTCGGCCTCACCTTGAACATCGTCGGCTTCGCCGGGGCGTCAAGTATCAATGTGAACTCCACGGATGCCTCGGGCCAATCGACTTCACAGACTCTGGCTGGCCTGAGCTACGGGGGCGGCTTGGTTACGACCGTGAAGGAGAGCAGCTTTCAGGTCGGCGTTCTGGTGGGCGTAGATCACGTCAATTCGAGCGCCAACTACAAATATAACAATGAGCCATGGCTCTCGTTTGAAATTGGTTACTCGTTCATGCAGTAACACGACCCGGAACTGCAGAGCGCGTCGATCGCGCTAACGACGCGAAACGGTTAAAATCACGCTGGAGCGGCGGCGAGCGTCAGCGGAATTCAGGGACAGCTTACATATTTCCTGTTTGATTTTGCACGATGCGAGTCATTGGCGCGCCGACGCGCGCCGGATGGGTGGCCCGGTCAAGCCGGGCCATGACAATTGTGGGGTGAGTGTCACGCCTTTGGCAACCGCGTTGCCAACATAAATGGAACGAGCGCGGCGAGTTCGGCGGCGATGGAGATGGCAACCAGCAGCGGGATGGAGACGTCGTAAAGCGCGCCGAGCAGCGCGCTGCCCACAAACCAGGCGATGCCGAACACCGCGGAGAAAATACCATAGGCGCGCGCGCGGGAGGTTTCCGGCACCAGATGCGCGACGCCGGCCGTCATCACCGAATTCTCCGCGCCGAGTGCAAAGCCCCAGCACAGCGCGCCCACAATCGCCATCACCGGGCCGCCGAGAAAGGCGAGCGGCGCGGCCAGGGCGGCAATCAGGATTCCGGGCAGCAGCGCGATGAAGCCGCGCCTGTCGAACACGCGCCCCAGCGCCAGCGCGCTGGCGCCGGACGCGGCCATCGCCGCGGCATAGAGGATAGGCACCGTGGCTTGCGTCACCACATGCGCCTGCTGAAATCGATAGGCGATGAGCGGCCAGTCCGCGAAGCCGAACGCCACCAGCGCCGCGCTCGCGGCATAAAGCCAGAAGGCGCGCGAGAGTTTGTCGCCTTCGCGTGCATCTTCTTTCGGCCGCGCCAGTTCGCCCGCATAGGGGAAGCGCACACGCAGCGCGAACACGGAGATGAGTGTCAGCGCCGCGGGGATGCCGAGCCAGGCGAAGGCGCGCGCGTATTGCCCGTGATGCGCCAGCACCAGCGCGGTGATCAGCGGGCCGGCCAGCGCACCGGTCTGGTCCAGGGCCTCGTGGAGGCCGAAGGCCCAGCCCTGGCCGATGTGCTCGCCCGCGCGGCTCATCATGAAGTTGGCGGCGGGGTTGCGGATCGCCTTGCCGGTGCGCTCGAGGATGATCAGCGCGGCGGCCG
>DATIEM010000105.1:0-8708 GCA_035455725.1 Rhizomicrobium sp.
TATCTCGGACAGATCGCCACCGCTGCACTGCGCTCGTACGCCGTTGAGGGAATCAGGCTCGATCTGAAGGTCGATGTTTATCCGGTGTCGGTCAATGTTGCGATGCCGGCCGGACTAGTGGTGAACGAGCTGCTCACCAACTCTCTTAAGCATGCGTTTGCCGGCCGCGACGGAGGGACGATCACGCTGCACAGCCTGTCCGACGGGAACGGTTGCCGGGTCATCGTGGCAGATGACGGAAACGGCCTACCCGACGGCGCAGAATGGCCGCGGCCCGGCAAGCTTTCGTCCCTGATCGTCCGTTCGTTGCGGGTGAATGCAAAAGCGGGTTTTCAGGTGGAGTCGGCGCCGGGTCAGGGCATGCGCGTGACAATCACCTTTACCCGTGCGGCAGCCGCGCCCGAGCAGCCGGAGAATGGTTCGCCCGGCGCAGATTGACAGGGCGCTTCGCGTCTTAATCCCGCCACGGAGCCGCGCGACGGTTCCGGCGGGAGAAGATCATGTCCAAAATCTATGATCTCATCGTTGTCGGCGGCAGTTTTGCCGGGCTTGCCTGCGCGCGGACCGCGGCGATGCGCGGCCTTCGGGTCTGCGTGATCGATGCCAAGACTGAGCCGGGGGCGCGCGTTCGCACCACCGGCATTCTGGTCAAGGAAGCAACTGACGATTTCGATGTGCCGTCCCGACTCACGCGCAAAGTGCGCGGCGTGCGGCTTTATACACCAGGCGGCCGCTCCCTCGATCTCTCCGCGCCCGGATATTACTTCCAGGCAACCGATACGCCGGAGCTGCTGCGCTGGATGGCAGCCGAAGCACAACTGGCCGGCGCCAAGCTGATGTATGGAGCACGCTTCGAATCTGCGCGCGAAATCGGCGATGGCGTTTACCTGCCGAACCTCGAGTTTGAGGCGCGATTCCTCGTCGGCGCCGATGGGTCGCGTTCGCGCGTTGCCGAAAACTTCAGTCTTGGCCGCAATAGCAGGTTCCTCGTCGGTGCGGAAATCGAATGTGAGCCCATTCCGAAGATCGACTCGCGTTTTCTGCATTGCCTGGCAGATAGCAGAATTGCGCCGGGCTACATCGGCTGGGTCGTACCAGGGCATGGCGTGACGCAAATCGGTGTTGCGGCGCGACATCCTCGCAAGCCCGAACTCGGGATCCTGGAGGACCGCGTCAAAAAGGTGTTCGGGCTGAAGCATCTGCACGTGGTCGAACGTCGGAGCGGCCTTATCCCGACCGGCGGACCTGTCGCACCGCTCGGAAGAGGGCGCGTGCTACTGATCGGAGATGCAGCCGGCATCGTGTCGCCGCTGACCGGTGGCGGCATTCATACCGCGCTGTCGCTGGGTCGCCGCGCTGCACAAATTGTCGGCGACTATCTCTGCGACCGCGGTACCCATCCCGCAGCGGCGTTCGCCTCAATTGTACCCCGGTACCGGCTCAAACGCGTGCTCCGCGCAGGCCTCGATCTCGCACCGCCAAATCGCCTGATCGATGCCATGCTGATGACCGCGCCCATGCGAGCACTGGCGCAGCGCATCTACTTCCATCGCCGTGGCGACGAGGGGCAATCCTTCGAGGAATGCTCACGGGCGCTGGCGCGCAACGACATGGAGCCTATTAAGCCAATCCGCGATCTCGAGTTGCGCTGCATCTGATCCGGCCTAGGATGCCCGGCCATGACAGGCCGGGTCGAAGGCAAAATTGCGCTCATTACGGGCGCAGCGCAGGGCTTGGGGGAAGCGATCGCGCGAATGCTGGCCCGCGAAGGCGCCCGTGTCGTCCTCACCGATGTGAATATTCAGGGTGCGGAGCGCGTTGCAGCATCGATCAATGAAAACCGTAGCGGCGCGGCCACCGCGGTCAAGCACGACGTCACCAGCGAAACCGAATGGGCCGAGGCGCTGAACGCAACCGAGCGCGCCTTCGGCGGCCTGCATGTGCTCGTCAACAATGCCGGCATCGGCCTTACCAAGGATCTGGAGGATGTCACCCTGCAGGAATGGCGGCGCGTGCACGCCATTGATCTCGACGGCGTCTTCCTCGGCTGCAAGCTCGCCATCCCCTTGATTGCGCGCACCGTGAAGGAGACGGGGCTTGGCGGCTCCATCGTCAACATCTCGTCCATCTCCGGCATCATCGCCGGCCACAACATGGCCGCCTACAATTCCGCCAAGGCGGCCGTTAGGCATCTTTCGAAATCGGTGGCGCTCTACTGCGCGCGCAAGGGCTACGGTATCCGGTCGAATTCGGTTCATCCGGTGTTCATCGCCACGCCCATTCTCGATCCCCTGGTCGCGCGCTTTGGCCGCGAGGAAGCTTACGCCAAGCTCGGCCGCCAGGTGCCCCTTGGCCATATCGGCGAGCCGGACGACATCGGTTATGCGGTGTTGTATCTTGCCAGCGATGAATCGAAATTCGTCACCGGCGCGGAACTGAAAGTCGATGGCGGCATATCCGCTATGTAGCTTTTGTGAATGAGCCTCATGGACCAGCCCTTCGTCGCAGCAATTCCGCCTACGCCCGAATCCGGCCTTGGATTCGGCAGCTGGTGGCGCGAGGTGACGGAAGCGGCCCGCGCGACGTTAACCAAACCGAATTTCCCGGAGGATGTGCCGCGGGGCCAGGGCGAAACCGTGCTGCTGATCCCCGGCTTTCTGGCCGGCGACTGGACCATGCACCCTCTGCGCGATTTCCTGCGCCATCTGAATTACCGGGTGGAGTTCGCCGGCGTCACCCTGAACCTCGGCCCGACCAAGGGGTTTCTGCCGCACCTGGAGCAGGTGGTCGAGCATCTGTACGCCGACGGGGGAGCCCCGATCGTCGTCATCGGCCAGAGCCTCGGCGGCGCGTTTGCGCGGGTTCTGGCGCATCGCCATGCCGACAAGATTGCCCACGTGGTGACGATGGCGAGCCCCATCCATTTTCCGGTGGCGACGCCGCTCGAAACCATCGTCAAGCTGCTGGCGCCGCTGCACGGCCCCGATCTCGAATTGCTGCGCGATGAAATCATCGCCTGTCCCACCGTGCCTGTCACCGCGCTCTATTCGCAGGACGACGGCATCGTCGATTGGCACTGCTGCCTGCAGGACGAATCGGCCACGTGCGTGAACATCGAAGTCTCCGGTGCGCACAGCGCCATGGGCTTCAATCCCGACGCTCAGGCGGCGATTGCCCACGCGCTGGCGGATGCGCGCGAGAAGCGCGCGGCCGGCTAGCCAGCGTCCACTCTCCCGTTGAGAGTCGGCGTGTGCTTTAGTTCCTTCTGCACAACTGGAAAGAAGGCATCGATGCTGAAGCGGCATATGCTCGTTCTGTTGGCAAGCACGGTTTTCGCCGCCGCCGCGGTCGCCGATGCGCCGGGCATGAAGCACGAAATCCGCGCTCAGGATTTGCCCAAGCCTTATGCCACGCCGGCGGTGGACAACAGTTCGCAAACCGTCTCGCGGCCGAAGGGTTGGCTGCCGCAGGTCCCGAAGGGTTTCTCCATCTCGGTGTTCGCAGGGAGGCTTTCCGATCCGCGCTTCATGGCGCTGGCGCCCAACGGCGACGTTTTTCTCGCGGAGCCATCGGCAGGAAAGATCACGCTGCTCCGCGGCGGCAAGGCCTCGACTTTCGCAAGCGGCTTCGATGGCCCGCACGGTCTCGCGTTCCATGACAGCGCGCTCTATGTCGGCGATCTCAATGCGGTGTGGAAGCTCGGCTACCCCAACGGCGCTGCGACTGCCGGCGCGCGCAGCCGCATCACCCAGCAAAGTTTTGGCGGCAAAAGCGGCCACTCCACCCGCGACATTGCCTTCGGGCCGGATGGCGCGCTCTATATCGCCATCGGCAGCGCCGGCAATGTGGAAACGTCCGATCCGCCGACGCGTGCCAGCGTGCAGAAGGTGAACGCGAACGGCACGCTCTCCACATACGCCAGCGGCTTGCGCAATCCCGTCGGGATCGTGTTCCAGCCAGGCACCAACCAGCTGTGGGTGACGGTGAACGAGCGCGACGGTCTGGGCGACGACCTGCCGCCGGATTACGCCACGCATGTCGAAGCCGGCGGCTTCTATGGCTGGCCTTATGCCTATATTGGCCACCATCCGGATCCCACTTTTGGCGCGAAGCGTCCCGACATGGTGGCGAAGACGAAGACGCCGGCCGTGCTGTTTCAGGCGCACTCCGCGCCCCTGGCACTTGTGTTCTACGAAGGCGCGCAATTTCCTGCCGACTACAAGGGCGATGCCTTCGTGGCGTTTCACGGCTCGTGGAATTCCGGACACCCGCACGGCTACAAGGTGGTGCGGATTCACTTCGCGGGCGGCAAGCCGGCTGGCGGTTATGAGGATTTTGTCACCGGTTTCTGGGACGGCAAGACGAGTCCGGCGCATGTTTATGGCCGCCCCGCCGGATTGCTGGTGGCGAAAGACGGCAGCCTGCTGATCGCGGATGACGCCGGCAAAACCGTCTGGCGCGTTTCCTACACCGGAAAATAGGCCCGCGGCAGCCTGCCGAACGCCTCCTTTTCCGGTGATCGAGCCGCGCGGCCGCAATGCTTAACAGTTGGAAAAGGACTCCCGGCTAAAACACGTCTGTGCCGGGCCAACTCCAGATCAGCGACCGCCGCGTGCCCGAGCTTGACGGGCTGCGCGGCGCTGCCTCGATCATGGTCGTCGTCTCGCATTATTTCGGCGAGCTGCCGCACGGCATCGCCGCCACCATGTTCGGCTGGATCGGCGTCAATATCTTCTTCGTGCTGAGCGGCTACCTCATCGGCAAGCTGATTCTGGAGAAGAAAGACTGCGCCAATTTTTTCGAAGTGTTCTACGTGCGCCGATTCCTGCGGATCGTTCCGGTTTATATGGTCACGCTCGTCATCGTGCTCATTCTGCTGTCGTTCGTGCCGCACACCTGGGCGAACAATGAGCGGCCGCTGCCCACCTGGACCTATTTCGCCTTCCTGCAGGTCTTTCCCATGGCGGCAACCGGGTCCATTGGAGCGCACTGGATTGCCCCGACCTGGACACTCGCTGTCGAGGAGCATTTCTATCTCGTCGTGCCGGCGCTCCTTGTTTTTACGCCGCGCCGCTATCTGGTCCACGTCCTTCTCGCCGGCGCCGGCATTGCGCTCTGCCTGCGCATTGCCGTTTTCCATTATGGACTCCTGCCTCCGCTGTCAGGCCTGGTGTTCTTGCCGTTTCGGGCCGACACGCTGATCTGCGGTTTGCTCGCCGGGCTTGCCATTCACTCGGGCGCGATCCCGTGGGACCGCTACATGGTCTGGATCAGGGTAACTCCGATTGTGGCGCTGATCCTGACCTTTCTCAGCCGCCTCCTTGGCGGCCCCACCCTCCTTCAGATTTGCAGCCCGCTTTTCATGGGAATCGGCTGCGCCGCTTTCATCCTGAGCCTCGTGCTTGGCGCGCCGGAGGCCCGCAGATTTCAGCCGCGCCTTCTGCAACGCATTGGCGACAACAGCTACTGCCTTTATCTCTCGCATCTTGCCGTGCTGGGCCTGATGCACGGTCTCATCCTCCATGCGCTTCCGGACGTTCATACGCCGGCCCAGTGGGCGGTGACGGTCGCAAGCCTGCCCGTCGCGGCGCTCGTCGCCTTTTTGATGACGCGCTATATCGAGGAGCCGCTCACCCGCTACGGCCGGAGCTGGAAATGGTCGCGTGAGCTGCGATCAACGAAGACGCTGGCGGGCCCGCAGCTCCCGCAGGTTGGATAGTCCCTCGTGGCCATGGCCTCAACTTGACGGCAACGGGCGGCCTCCCTAAACCCCCCTCGCGGCTGGAATTGTCCGCGAACCCCTGTCAGGGGCTGTAGCTCAGTTGGGAGAGCGCCTCGTTCGCAATGAGGAGGTCAGCGGTTCGATCCCGCTCAGCTCCACCAGGCTTCGCCGCGCGAGGCGAGGCGGTAAACCGCACATCATTCCACAGGAGCGCCGGTGATCTTCACAGACCACAATCCGATTGTCTGGCTGCTGCTGACCCTGCTCGATCTCTATTGGTGGGTTGTCGTGATTGCCGTGGTGGTGAGCTGGCTCGTCGCCTTCGGCGTTTTGAACATCCACAACGAGCTCGCCCGCTCCATCGTCCGCGGCCTGGACGCAATGACCGAGCCGGTCTTCCGTCGCATTCGCCGCGTCATTCCGCCCCTCGGCGGCCTCGATCTTTCGCCGCTGATCGTTCTGATCGCGATCATGTTCCTCGAGAAAGTGATCGTCTGGGCGGAAGTGCGCTACACCTACGGCGCCCCGGCGTAAGGCCATGACGGCCCGCATTATCGACGGCAAGGCGGTTGCGGCGCGGCTGAAGGCGCAGGTCGCGGCGGAAGCGGCGCGGCTTTCGCGTGAGCAGAGCATCGTGCCGGGGCTTGCCACCGTGCTGGTGGGCACCGATCCGGCGAGCGAAGTCTATGTGCGCAACAAGAACAAGACGGCGGAGCAGCTGGGCTTCCATTCCGTGAGCTTTCATCTGCCGGCGGACGCCAGCGAAGCCGATGTGCTGACGCAGGTGCGCGAGCTGAACGAAGACCCGAAGGTACACGGCATTCTCGTGCAGATGCCGCTGCCGAAGCAGGTGCGTGAACAGGCGGTGCTGGACGCGCTCGATCCGCGCAAGGATGTGGACGCGCTCACGCCCACCAATGCGGGACTCTTGCTCAGCGGCCGCGCCACGCTGGTCTCCTGCACGCCTGCGGGCATGATCCTGCTTCTGAAGGAATATGGCATCGAGGTGGCCGGCGCGAACGCGCTGGTGATCGGCCGCTCGCTGCTGTTCGGCAAGCCGGCGGCGCAGCTGCTGCTTTCGGCAAACGCAACTGTGACCACGGCGCACTCCCGCACCCGCGATCTGGCGGAGCACTGCCGCCGCGCCGACCTCCTCGTGGCCGCGATCGGCAAGCCGGAATTCGTGCAGGGCGATTGGGTGAGGCCCGGCGCCACCGTGATCGATGTCGGCATCAATCGGGTGGACGCCGGCGAGGGCAAATACAAAATCGTCGGTGACGTCGATTACGCCGCGGCCAGCAAACGCGCCGGCGCGATCACCCCGGTGCCCGGGGGAATTGGCGCCATGACGATTGCCTGCCTGATGCGCAACACGCTGATCGCCGCCGCAGGGCTCTCAGGATTGCCCGCACCGAATATCTGAGGATCGCGCGACTCTACTCCCCTCCCGCAGCGAGGGGAGGGGTCGGGGGTGGGGGCGGCAAAGCGAAAGAATGTGTTGGGCGATCTCATCTTCGCCCCCCAACGTTTCCAGATTCCAGAAACGGATCACCCGATACCCAATGGATTCCAGGAAGCGCGTCCGCTTTTCGTCATGCGCTATTTGCCTTGGCTTGGTGTGAGATTCGCCGTCGAGTTCGATAATCAGCTTCGCGCGATGGCATGCGAAATCGGGATAGTAGGGTCCGATCGGCGGCTGCCGCCGGAAATGCAGCCCCTCGTGCCGCAACAAGCGAAGCGCTTTCCACAATCGTTGTTCGGCCTCGGTGGCATTCTTACGTAAGGCTCTGGCCCGCGTGACCGACACCCCCCACCCCCACCCCTCCCCTCGCTGGGGGAGGGGGATTTGTACTCGGCCAACCTGCGGAGCTACAACCGCCTGCGCAAATCGGCGGCGATTTGCTCGGGCGTTTGGGATGTGTCGTAAACGGCCGCGAAGTGGCCGGACGGATCCATGAGGCAGATCACGCTAGAATGATCGATGGCATAGCCGCCGCCCTTCAGCGGCCGCTTCACCCGCCAGACGTGGTACTCTTTCGCAACCGATGCGATCTGCTGTTCCGTGCCGGTCAATCCAACAAAGCGCGGATCGAAATCGTTTAGATACAGCTTCAGAATGCGCGGGGTGTCATGCGCCGGATCGAGCGTGATGAAGAGGGGCGCGATGCGGTTGGCGCGTCCGCCCAGGTCTTTCAGGACTTCGCTCATCAGGGAGAGCGTTGTGGGGCAGACGTCCGGGCAGTTGGTGTAGCCGAAATAGACCCACATCCAGCGGCCCCGAAACTGCGTGTCCGTCCGGGGCTGCCCGTTCTGGTCCACCAGCCGGAAGGGTCCCCCCACCTGCGCCACGCCGGTGGTGATCACACGCGGCTCCCGCAACTGTTCGGCCGCGTTCCACAAGCCACCGCCCGCAAAACACGCGAGGGCCAGCAGATAAGGTATCAGCGCTTCGGGTGTGCGCAGCATGGGCGATTGGATAGACTATTCGCCCGCGCCCGCGCGACCCCGCGAATGGTCCCATGAACGAACGCACCCTGCCCGATCTGGAAGTGGAGAAAGCCCGCGGCTGGGCCCGCTTCTGGCCGCGGCTCGCCGCGGAGCTGTCGCCCACGGCGCGCGGCCGGGTGCGCCTGCGCACCCTCAACAACCTGCGCTGGATGGCGGTGGCCGGCCAGTCGGTGGCCCTTTTCATCGTCTATTTCGCGCTGAACTACCCATTGCCGCTGTTCGGCTGCGTGATGGCGATCGGCACCAGCGTGGCACTGAACCTTGGGCTCGCGGTGCGCTACCCGGCATCGCACCGGCTCACCGGCCGCGAGGCCACCCTCTACCTCGCCTATGACGTGCTGCAGCTGGCTGCGCTGCTCTATTTTACCGGCGGTATTTCCAATCCCTTCGCCTTGATGTTCATCGCACCGGTGGTGATCGGCGCCGCCACCCTGAACTTCGGCAATACCTTCGCGCTGGCGTCGCTGGCGCTGGTTTC
>DATIEM010000106.1:0-10630 GCA_035455725.1 Rhizomicrobium sp.
AAGGCGTCGGCCACGCCTTCGTCCTTCGCCATCTGGCGGATGTTGTTGCCGTAGTCGACGGTGGGGATGCCCATGCGCGCGTAGGCGAGCATGGCGCGCACGTGCTCCGCCATCGATTGCTTGGCGGCGTGCTCCACGGCCTTGGGGTTGCTGGCGCGCTTCTGCTCCCATTCGGCGAGCGACCAGCCCCTGGGCAGGTAGCCGTTGACAGGATCGTGGGCGGAGGTTTGATCGGTGACGGCGTCCGGCCTGATGCCGCGGCGCACCAGTTCGGGCACGATTTCCGCGGCGTTGCCCAGCAGACCGACGGAGATGGGTTGGTTGTCGCGCGTGGCGCGGGCGATGATCTCCAGCGCTTCGTCGATTGTTGCGGCCTGGGTATCGAGGTACTTGGTGCGCAGGCGCATGTCGATGCGCGAAGGCTGGCACTCGATGGCGAGCATCGAGGCGCCGGCCATGGTGGCCGCGAGCGGTTGCGCCCCACCCATGCCGCCGAGGCCCGCGGTGAGAATCCATTTGCCGGAAAGGTCACCGCCGTAGTGCCGGCGGCCCAGCTCGGCGAAGGTTTCGTAGGTGCCCTGAACGATGCCCTGGCTGCCGATGTAGATCCAGGAGCCGGCCGTCATCTGGCCGTACATCATCAGGCCCTTGCGATCGAGTTCGTTAAAGTGGTCCCAGGTCGCCCAGTGCGGCACGAGGTTGGAATTGGCGATCAGCACGCGCGGCGCATCCGGGTGGGTCTGGAAAATGCCGACCGGCTTGCCGGATTGGATGAGCAGCGACTGGTCGTCTTCCAGCCGCTTGAGCGCGGCGACGATGCGGTCGAACGATTCCCAGTCCCGCGCCGCCCGCCCGATGCCGCCATAGACGACGAGCTCCTCCGGGCGCTCCGCCACCTCGGCGTCGAGGTTGTTCATCAGCATGCGCATCGGCGCTTCGGTGAGCCAGGACTTGCAGCTGAGTTCTGGCCCGTGCGGGCTGCGGATGTGCCTCGTATTGTCGAGGCGGGTCATGGCTTGTTCGCAAACGAAATGCAGGACTGCAGAATGGCGACCAGCGCCTGGCGGATGGGCGCTGCGCGTTGCGGATCGTAGGGCGGCGGCCAGTTGTCCCGCTCGTATTGCGGGCGGGCCGACCAATGCTCTTCGTCCGGCTCGCGCAGATAGCAGCGGCACGACAGTTCCATCTGGATGGCATGAACGCCTTCCGCCGGGTTGCCGTAGTGGCGGGTGATCCAGCCCCCCTTGAAACGGCCGTCGGTCACGCGAAGGTAACCGGTCGGATCGCAAATGCTTTCCACGGCGCTGGTGAGAGCAGGAGCGCACGACTGGCCGTCGTTGGTGCCGATATTGAAGTCCGGCAGCTGGCCCTTGAACAGCTGCGGGACGGTCGAGCGGATCGAATGCGCATCGTACACCACCACCTTCTGGTGCTGCGTCCGCAGCCGCGCGATCTCTTCCGCCAGCGCCCGATGGTAGGGCTCGAAATAGGCGGTGCGCCGGCGCGAGATCTCTTGTCTCTTTGGCTCCTGCCCGCTGCGATAGAGCGGCTCGCCGTCGAAGGTAGTGGTGGGGCAAAGGTCGGTCGTCTGCTGCCCCGGATAGAGCGGCTTGCCGGTGGGATCGCGGTTCACATCGATCACCGTACGCGACAGGGATGTGCGGATGACGGTAGCGCCGAGCTCCGGCGCGAAGTCGTAAAGCTTTTCGACGTGCCAGTCGGTGTCCTTGCGGGCGAGCCAGGGCGACACGACCTGCCGCTCCATTTCAGGCGGCAACTGGTCGCCCGAATGCGGGATGGAGACGATGAGCGGCGCGTCGCCGCGGGTCACGCGAACCCAACTAAGCATCTTCGCCCCTCCAGACCCGCCGGTAAAGCGGATTGAACCCCATTCGATACACCAGTTCGGCCGGTTCTTCGATATCCCAGATGGCGAGGTCGCACTGTTTGCCCGCCTCCAGCGTGCCAATATCGTCGCGTCCAAGCGCGCGCGCCGCGTTGCGCGTGACGCCCAGCAGGCATTCCTCGACGGTGAGCCGGAAGCAGGTCGCCGCCATGTTCATGCACAGCAGGATCGAGGTGAGCGGCGAGGTCCCTGGGTTGCAGTCCGTGGCGATGGCGATCGGCACCTGATGCTTCCGCAGGAGGTCGATGGGCGGGAGTTTTGTCTCCCGCAGGAAATAGAATGCGCCGGGCAGCAGCACGGCGACTGTTCCTGCTTCAGCCATCGCACGCACACCGCTCTCATCGGTGTGCTCCAGATGGTCGGCAGAGATGGCGCCGTAGCGGGCGGCGAGTGCTGCTCCTCCGCCATTGCTCAATTGATCGGCATGCAGCTTCACCTTCAGGCCGAGCCGCCGTGCTTCCACGAAAACTCGCGCGGTCTGCTCGGGCGTGAAGGCGATGTCTTCACAGAATACGTCGACGGCGGCGGCCATCGGCTCGACCACGGCGATCATGTCGCAAACCCGATCGGTGTAGGCGTCCTTGTCGATCTCCGCTGGGCAAGTGTGAGCGCCAAGAAATGTGGCCGCGACATTGACCTTGTCGCCGAGCGCATGCGCTGCGCGCAGCATCTTGATCTCGTCCTCCAGGGTGAGGCCGTAGCCGGATTTGATCTCGAGCGCCGTCACACCTTCGGCGATCAGCGCATCGCGCCGCGGCCGCGATTGTTCGATCAGTTCCTCCAAGGTCGCGGCACGGGTGGCGCGCACCGTCGAAAGAATTCCCCCGCCAGCGCGCGCGATCTCTTCGTAGCCAGCGCCGTTGAGTCGCTGCTCGAATTCGCGCGCCCGGTTCCCGGCGTAGACGAGATGCGTGTGGCAATCGATCAGCCCCGGCGTGATCCAGCGCCCCTCGCAATCGATCCGCTCCGCCGCCTTGAAAAGCGGCGCATCTTCCGTCTGCCCCGCGTAAACGATCTGACGATCTTGCGCGGCAATCAGCCCGTTTTGCACGACGCCAAGATCGGGGACCGCCATCGTGGCGAGGCGGGCATTGTACCAGAGGGTATCACAGCGCATGGCGCTTGGCGGGGCTGGCAAACATGTCTAGGCATAGGTTGCCGCGACGGGATTTGTCCATGCCACTCTGGTTCGAGACTGCGCTGCTGCCGCAGGGCTGGACGAGTTGCGTGCGCGTGCGGCTGGCGAACGGCAGAATCACCCAGATCGAGACCGCTGTTCAACCCGATCCCACAGACGAGCAGCACGCCATTGGAATTCCCGGTCTCGCCAACGTCCACAGTCATGGCTTCCAGCGCGGCATGGCAGGGCTGGCCGAAGTGCGCGGACCGCTGCATGACAATTTCTGGACCTGGCGCGAAGTCATGTACCGTTTTGTGAATCGGCTCCAACCCGAACAGATCGAGGCGATCACCGCACAGGCATACGTCGAGATGCTCGAAAGCGGCTTCACACGGGTTGGCGAATTTCATTACCTGCACCACGATGTCTCCGGCGCGCCGTACGCGAACCTGGCCGAAATGGCCGACCGGATCGCTGCGGCTGCCGACGCGACCGGAATAGGGCTCACGTTGCTGCCCGTATTTTATGCGCATTCCAACTTCGGCGGCGCACCCCCCAAGGCCGGACAGCGGCGCTTTATCAATACGCCGGAACAGTTTGGGGAGCTTATGAAACTGAGCCGAAAAGCCGTTGCAGCTCTGCCGGATGCGCAGGTCGGCATCGCGCCACATTCGCTTCGTGCCGTCACGCCCGACGAACTAAATGCGATCCTTCCGTTGGCGGACGGCAGCCCGATCCATATCCATGCCGCAGAGCAGATGAAAGAAGTGGATGATTGCCGTGCCTGGTCCGGAAAGCGGCCGTTGCAGTGGCTGCTGGATAACACGGAAATGGACGCAGCATGGTGCGTCATCCATGCGACGCATCTGACGCCGGCGGAGGTTTCCCAACTGGCCAAAAGCGCCGCGGTCGCGGGGCTTTGTCCGATGACAGAAGCGAACCTTGGGGATGGAATATTCCGCACGCAGGAGTATCTGTCCTCCGGCGGACGAATCGCCGTTGGGACCGATTCCAATGTGCAGATCCACGCGGCTGCAGAGCTGCGCAGCCTGGAATATGCGCAGCGCCTGATTTCGCGAACCCGGAATGTCCTCGCCCGCGCGGAAGGGGAATCGGTGGGGCGTCACCTGTTTGAAGCCACGCTGGCCGGTGGCGCCCAGGCCTTGGGCCAGGCCGAATCCGGACTGCGGGAGGGTGCCCCAGCCGATCTGGTGAGCCTAGATGCAAACGATCCTCACCTCGTTGCGCGCAAGGAAGATGCCATTCTGGACAGCTGGATTTTCGCGAATGCAGAGGTGGATTGTGTCTGGCGCGCCGGACGGAAGGTGGTGGAAGCGGGCCGGCATATCGCCCGGGATTCTGTCGCCGCTGCCTATGCGAAGGCCATCGAGTCGGTGTTGAATTAGCGCATGAGAAATCGCCCGCTCGCCGCGCCGGATGAATCGCTGGCGGACTTGCGCCTGGAGCGCCGGCCCGACCTGCTTCGCCTGTTGCCGACCGGCGAATGGAACATCGGGCAGGTGCCGCGTCTCGACGTGATGCTGCACGGTTTGCAGACCGAAAGGGCGCGAGAGGCGGAGATCGATGCTTCCGGCGTTTCCGAACTCGATACAGCAGGAGCCTGGCTGCTTCTGCGCACGAAAAACGAGCTGGAAAAAGCTGGACTGCGCGTGCGCGGGGTTCAGGTCCCGCAACGCTACCTGCCGCTGTTTCAGACGATGGAGGCCGAGCACATCGCCGGGCCGGTTCGCGGGGCGCCACCGGGCCGCGGCCTTCTGAATTTTCTCGAGCGCCTTGGCCGCGGCACCAGCCATGCCCTGGGGCAAGGCTACGGCATGCTCGGGTTCCTGGGCCGGATTACGGTTGAAACCACCGAGGTTGCACTTGCCCCGCGACGCGAGCTGCCGCTGCCGGCTTTCGTGAAACAAATCGAAGAGACGGGTGTCACCGCGCTTCCCATCGTGGGATTGCTCGCCTTCCTGATCGGCATTGTGCTTGCCTATCAGGGCGCGGACCAGCTTCGCCGCTTCGGCGCGGAAATCTTTACTGTCGACCTTCTGGGCGTGGGGTTTCTGCGCGAACTTGGCGGACTGGTCACCGCCATCATCGTTGCCGGCCGCTCCGGCTCGGCCTTTACCGCTTTCATCGGAACCATGCGCGTCAATGAAGAAATCGACGCCATGGAAACCATGGGGCTGAACATCGCGGAGGTTCTCGTTCTGCCGCGTGTCCTGGGTCTCGTGGTGGCGTTGCCGCTGCTCACCTTCTTTGCCGATGTCGTCGGCCTCATCGGCGGCGCCGTGATGTGCTATTTCGATCTGCACATCACCATTCCCGTCTTCATGCGGGAGCTGCAGCAGGCAATCACGCTGAAAACACTGCTGGTCGGGCTCATCAAGGCGCCGGTGTTTGCTTTTCTCATCGCGCTCGTCGGCTGTTTCGAGGGACTTCGCGTGGAGCGCAATGCCGAAAGCGTAGGACGGCTCACCACGCGCTCCGTGGTCGAGTCTATTTTCCTGATCATCGCCTTCGATGCGGGGTTCTCCATCTTTTTTTCGATCTTGGGCATATGAGCAACGGCGGCCATAGCGACGATGTCGTAATTCGCGTCCAGGGGCTGGTGAACGCCTTCGGCGGCAAAGTCATCCACGACCACCTTGATCTCGATGTGTATCGGGGCGAGGTCCTTGGCGTGGTGGGCGGCTCCGGGACCGGCAAGTCGGTGCTGTTGCGGTCCATCGTGGGGCTCAATCATCCGGTCGAAGGCAGCATCAAGGTATTTGGGACCGAGATGGTTGGCATGGACCCCGACGAATTGCGGGGACTGCAGCTCCGCTGGGGCGTACTCTTCCAGGGCGGGGCCCTTTTCAGCTCGCAAACCGTGGCGGAAAACATCCAGGTGCCGCTCCGGCGCTACACTCATATGAGCCAAGAACTGATGGATGAGATTGCCGCCATGAAACTCGCGCTGGTTGGCCTCCCGGCGGACACCGGCCAGAAATATCCCTCTGAACTGTCGGGCGGAATGGTGAAACGCGCCGGGCTGGCCCGCGCGCTTGCGCTCGATCCCGAGCTTCTCTTCTTGGATGAGCCGACGTCCGGACTGGACCCGATTTCGGCGAACCAGTTCGACGAACTGGTCCGAAGCCTCCAGCAAAGCCTTGGCCTCACAGTGTTTATGGTCACCCACGACATCGACAGCTTGCGGGCTGTTTGCGACCGGATTGCCGTGCTGGTGAAAAAGAAGATTAAAGTAGGCACCATCGGCCAGCTGTTGCAGGATTCCGATCCGTGGATTCATGAGTATTTCTCCGGCGCAAGGGGCCGTGCCGCGCTCGCCGGCGTGTAGAGGAAAGTAGGATGGAAACCAGAGCCAACTACGTTGCGGTGGGCGCGTTCGTCATGGCGCTGGTGCTCGGCCTGGTGGTGGCGCTTCTCTGGCTGACGGGCGCGCAGTACGCGCAGGAATATGCCTATTATCAGACGTTCTTTTCCGGGTCGGTCTCGGGCCTCGGGAAAGGGACGACCGTTCGCTACAATGGCATCGAAGTGGGCCGCGTTGCAGAACTGAACTTCGACCCGAACGATCCGAAAAAAGTGCAGGTGGTCATGCAGATCGATCCCAAGCTGCAGATTCACGCCGATTCGGTGGCGTCCATTGCAAGCCAAGGCCTGACCGGCGGCTCTTATGTGGAGATTGACGGAGGATCGAAGAACGCCCCCGTTCTGACGCCGCATTTTTGGGGCGAATATCCGACGATCAAATCGAAACCCTCAACCTGGCAGCAACTGGAGCAGTCCGCCCCTATGCTGGTTGCGAAGCTCGACAGGATTGCAAACAATCTGAACGACCTTCTCAATGCCAAAAACCGCAAGGCGATATCCGATGTCCTTGGCAATCTGCGCACCGCCACGAACGTGCTGAGCGCGCGCTCTGCGGATATGGATGCGACACTGCGGAATTTCCGAAGCGCTTCTCAAAACCTGAACACCGACCTTGCCGATCTGCACGTCACCCTTGGGAACGCCAACCAGGCGGTAGGCTCGATCAACGGCGCGGCCGTGGGGATCAAGGATCTCGCCCGAAATGTGAACGAGTCGGTCTCCTCGGCGCAGCTGGGGGAATTGAGCTCCGACATGCGGAATCTTCTGGGCAACCTGAATCATCTTTCCAACCAGCTGAGCCGCGAGCCGACGCGCCTTCTCTTCGGCGATCGCCGGGAGGGCTACACCCCGAAATGAGCAGAGCGGAAAATCCGATGCTCCACCGCCGCGTGGTGCTTACGGGAGGTGTCGCACTGAGCCTCTCGGCCTGCGCCGGCAATCTGATCGGGCCACCGAGCCCCGCGGCAGCGCTGTACGTTCTGCGCCCCGAGTTCGGGCCAGTCTCGGGCGCCGCTCCCGTTCGCCAGCAACTCGTGGTCGCTGTTCCAGCGGCTCCAGCTGCGCTCGACTCCGAGCGGATCGCGCTCGAGCGCGGCGCCAACGTCATGGACTATTATGCGCAATCGCAGTGGACCGATCGGCTTCCGCTGGTGGTCCAGTCCCTTCTTGTCGAAGGCTTCGAAAAAAGCGGCCAGGTGGCCGCTGTAGGACGCGAAGGCGCAGGGATTCGTGCCGACGTGGTGCTCGAAACCGAGCTGCGGCAGTTCGAGGCCTACTATGCGGTGCCCGACACCCCGCCGGAGATCCGGATCACGATGGTGGCGAAGCTCGTCGGTGTCGCAAACCGGAGCGTGATCGACACCACGGAGGTTTCGCGGAGGGCCCAGGCGTCGTCCAACACCCTTCAAAGCGTTATCGCGGCGTTTACCGTGGCCGCCGGCGAATCCCTGAAAGAAATCGTCCGCTGGACAATCGCCGATCTTTTATCGCGCCACCCTGGCGCCTGATCCAGCCCCAATCCGCCTGATCCCTCCACGGCGCGCACAAAAATGGGCATGACGGCCCTGAAACAATTGTGGCGGAGCGTCGTTTCCAAAGCTGGAACGCGCTTGGCATGGAGGAAGGCCGCGCTTTCCCTGGTTTTTCTGGACTGGAGCCAACGGCCATCATGTCCCGCCTTCCCGCATTAGACCCTGAACATCCCGATCAGGCAGAACTCATTATCCGCAGGCTTTCCCAATATTCGGACCTCGGTTCCGATGAGGTGGAGTTGCTGCGCAGCCTTTCCGAGAGCCCGGATCGGCTGACTGCCGGGACCGAATTGATTGCCGAGGGCGAAAGGTTGGAACATGCCCGCCTGCTGATGGCCGGCTGGGCCTGCCGCCAGCGCTATCTGTCGGATGGGCGGCGCCAGATATTCGATTTCATTTTACCCGGAGACATCTACGGATTGTGCATGCGGCCGCAAGCGGTGGCGCTGTGCAACGCGGTGACGCTGACGCGCGCGATCGTGTCGAACGCGTCGGCGCTGGGCGACGCGGTGTTGACTCATCCCGATTCCTATCCCGGTCTCACGACCGCGACGCTGATGAGCGCGAGTACGGATGAAGCCTATCTGCTCAACCAGATGGTGCGGATCGGACGTCAGACCGCATATGAGCGTGTGGCGCATCTGATTGTCGAATTGCACTACCGCCTTAGCAGCGTGGGTTTGGCCAACGACGGTTACATGCCGCTTCCGCTGACGCAGGAGGTCATCGCAGACGCCCTCGGCCTGAGCATCGTTCATTTGAATCGCACGTTGCAACAACTTCGCCGCGAGGGTCTGGTGGAGGTGAAGGGCGGCGCGGCGCGCCTGCTCGATCTTGGCAAACTGCGGAACATCGCGGACTTCCGTCCGCCGCATGTGTCAGAGCGGCGTTTGGAAAACGGGGGCATGCGGCTTTACGCAGCCGCGCCTTAGGTCCGGACCAGAACGGCCACCGGAAAACGCGCAAACAGTGCGCTACAACGCATCTGGGCACCAGCGTCCGTATAGTGGTTATCGAACATGCGCTCCCAATGGACGTCGCCCAAGGCATCGGGGAGCTCAATTGTGGCGTTGTCCCAGAAATTGACGTCGGGAAGCGGTTGATCGAGGCATACCCTGGCGACGCGCACAGGGACGGCGACAATGATTGTCTGCTCGCGACAAGTCCGTGCGAAGGCGAGCACGTGGTCTTTTTGCGCTCCATGCAACGCAAGCGGCTGGTAGGAGCCATAAGCGAGCACATCCGGCCAACGCTGCCGCAGCTGCAGTAGGGCCGAAATGAGCGCCTGCTTGATGCCCCCGCCGCGCCACTCGGCAAGCAAGGATTCCGTATCCGCCGAGGCCTGAAGGTCGGCAACGCGCGGTTTGTAATCGACCGGGCGGCGGTTATCCGGATCGACCAAGGAAAAATCCCAGAACTCCGCCCCTTGGTAACAATCCGGAACGCCCGGCACGGTGCAGCGCAGAGTGGTTTGCACGAGCCCGTTCAGGGCGCCTGCCGGCGCAATCTTCTCCACGAATTCGCATAGGCTTCTCAGAAATGGGCTCGAGCACGATGGATCGAGAATCGCGCGTGTAAACGCCTGCGCGTCACGTTCGCATTCCAGGTTTGGGTCGAGCCACGAAGAGCGAAGCTTGGCTTCGCGGAGCGCCTTCTCCTGCCAGCCCAAAACGCGGTCGCCAAATCTCTTCAGACTTTCGGAATCGCCGGGTTTCAGATTGAGCGGCCAAGCGCCGACCAGGGTCTGGTACAACTGATATTCATCGGCGGGATCGACTGACCCTGGTCGGTGGCGCGCGTTCGTTCTGAACCACCTTTCCACCACACCGGCCCATTCTTCGGGAATTTCACTCAATACAGCGAGACGCGCCCGCGCGTCCTCACCGCGTTTGTGGTCGTGCGTGGCGGTGGCCAACAAGGTATGCGGGAAATGTTCGGCCCGCGCGTGCGCGCGCCGGTGAAATTCAGGGATCGAAACCGAAAGTATTCCCGGCTGAAAGCCTACGTCATTGCGCGAGAGAAGCCGCCCGTAACGATAGAATGCGGTGTCCTCGACGGCTTTGGCCGCCACAGGAGCGGAGAGTTGATTGAATCGGCGAATTGCCTCGCGGCTGTCGGGAGACGCATCCATTTCCGCGCCGTGAAAGGAGCCGCCGATAAAGTCCAATGCGGCGGTGTCCCCGCCGCCCGCAACTGCTTTCGCGTCCGCCACAGCGGCATCGAATTGCCCCCCTGCCGGCGGCGAACCGTCCTGTCCGGTTGCATAGGTGCGGTACACACGCAGATGCTGAAGGATCAGCAGGAGTGCGCGGCGGATTGCCGGACGTGTGATGTCGCGGGCAAATTTGGTATCTTCTGCGAGGTCACAGAAAGCATCCACTGTGCGCCCCAGAGCACTTTCGAACGAGCCTTGCGCAATTTCGCCCCTCGCCAGAATTTCCTCCACCTCGAATTCGCGGGCTCTCAGGCTCAGCCGGTGCCAAAGAGACGACAGGAGTTCGGCGCCGGCCTCTTCATGCTGGAGGGCGGAGACGTCGTTCATGAAGTCGTAGCCGGTCGTGCCGTCTGCACCCCAATCGTTGGACAGCACTTCACCGCGCCCGAGTATCTTCTCCACAATAATGTAAGGATGTTTGTCGGGCGGGCTTCGGTCCGCGCCCAATTGGTCCAGGCGGTCACGCAGGCGGC
>DATIEM010000107.1:0-16567 GCA_035455725.1 Rhizomicrobium sp.
ATCAGTTATGCTTCGACGCTGTTTTCGTATCTCAATCCGGCGCGGTCGCCCTATTATGCGATGACAGCGTCGTGTGTCGGGGTCATCTGTGCCGTCTATTGGTATGGGGACGCGAACTTATGGGCGGTACTCATTCCTGCCAGCTTGTCCCTGCTGCTCCTTATTTATCTGACGACGCAGTCCGATTGTCTTTTTTTCACGGAAGACGAATACGCGGACCAGATCAAGTTCGCCAGAAGCCTGGCGGTCACAACCGCGCTCGGCTGTCTCGGATTCCTGATAGTCAACAAGAACTTCCCTGGTCGAGAGATCCTTCGCGGCTCGCGGACACTCTCGGAGAACCCAGCCAGCCAAGAAATCCAGGTCGTGATGCTGGGAGTTTATGCCGTCTGCGTAGCACAGCTTTTGCTCTTCACCGCCTACGCATTCATCTTCGTCAATTTCAATGAAAAAATCAGGGCGACCAAAGAGCGATTTGGTGCCGAAGCCACGAATAGAGAAGGCGACGAAACTTCCGCGCTTCAAGTGGCAGAAAAAAACTATGTCCAGATTTCGCTGACCATGTCAGCGCTGCTAATTGGCCTGACCACGATAGCGGAACTCAGCACCTCCGGAACCTCTTACGAGCGCATCGCAACGATAGTCTTCATCGTCCCGTGGATGCTGTGCTTCAGGGAGGTCGTTCATTTTCTGCGCCAAAACTTCAAATTGCAATTGCCTCGCGACGTCGATGCCCGGCAGCGAGAGAGCCGGGGGCTGGTCGTCGTCAAAATCCGCGATGAGAAGGCCGCGTAGCTCCTGAAATGCTGGCGCGTGCCAACCTGGGATAGGCATGTATCGGGCGATTCACCCAAGCCGGCTGCAATTCGACGGCGAGCCGAGAGAGAGACCCATTAGGCGTTCATGCTGTCGAAGAAGTCGGCGTTGTTCTTGGACGAGCGCAGCTTGTCGAGCAGGAACTCGATCGCGTCCGTGGTGCCCATCGGCGCCAGGATGCGGCGCAGCACATACATTTTCGACAGCGTGCCCTTGTCCACGAGCAGGTCGTCCTTGCGGGTGCCGGACTTGAGAATGTCGATCGCGGGGAACACGCGCTTGTCCGCCACCTTGCGGTCGAGGATGATTTCCGAATTGCCGGTGCCCTTGAACTCTTCGAAGATCACTTCGTCCATGCGGCTGCCGGTGTCGATCAGCGCCGTGGAGATAATGGTCAGCGAGCCGCCCTCCTCGATGTTGCGCGCCGCGCCGAAGAAGCGCTTCGGCCGCTGCAAGGCATTGGCATCCACGCCGCCCGTCAGCACCTTGCCGGATGAGGGTACAACCGTGTTGTAGGCGCGGCCGAGCCGGGTAATCGAGTCGAGCAGGATGACCACGTCGCGCTTGTGCTCGACCAGGCGCTTGGCCTTCTCGATCACCATTTCCGCCACCTGCACATGGCGCGACGCCGGCTCGTCAAAGGTTGAGGAAATCACCTCGCCCTTCACCGAGCGCTGCATATCGGTCACTTCCTCCGGCCGCTCGTCGATCAGGAGAACGATCAGGTAGCATTCCGGGTGATTCTGCGCGACCGCGCGGGCAATATTCTGCAGGATGACAGTCTTGCCCGTACGTGGTTGCGCCGTAATCAGCGCCCGCTGACCCATGCCCTGCGGCGACACGATGTCGATGACCCGGCCCGTCTTGTCCTTCAGAGTGGGGTCGTCGACCTCCATCTTCAGCCACCTGGTTGGGTACAGCGGCGTCAGATTGTCGAAATGAACCTTGTGCCTGATCTTCTCGGGGTCCTCGAAATTGATCGAGGAGACTTTCAGCAGCGCGAAGTAGCGTTCGCCATCCTTGGGCGAGCGGATTGGGCCTTCCACCGTGTCGCCGGTGCGTAATCCGAAACGGCGGATCTGCGACGGGCTGACGTAAATGTCGTCGGGGCCGGGCAGGTAATTCGATTCCGGCGAGCGCAGGAAGCCGAAGCCGTCCTGCAGGGTTTCCACCACGCCCTCTCCGGTGATCTCGACGTCACGCTCAGCCAGTTCCTTGAGGATGGCAAACAGCATGTCCTGCTTGCGCATGGAGGAGGCGTTTTCGATCTCCAGTTCCTCGGCGAAGGCGAGCAGATCTGTGGGAGCCTTGGACTTGAGGTCCTTGAGCTTCATGGCCTGAAGGCCGGCTTGGATGGTCATGGAGGTACCTGAACTGGTTTTGAGGGGTGCTTTTCCGCAAATCGCCCGCGGCCTCGCCGCCTGGCATTATCCGGGAGAAGGTGGTTCGCCGCTGCTGACTGGCCGGAACGGTGCGCAGAAGCGCGTCTTGGGCTGCAGCCTCGGATGGGGAATTAAACTCTTATAGCGAAATTTGGTGCCGCTGCAAACCCCTTTCAAGCCTCAAAAAGGCTGGACGATTACCAGAATCACAATGAACACCATCAGGACCGCGGGAACCTCGTTCCACACCCGATAGAAAGAGGCGGGATGGGTGTTTGCGTCTCGCTCGAAGGCTTTGCGCCAGCGGCCGCACAGATGGTGAATGAGCGTTAAACCGATCACGAGGATGAACTTCACCTGCAGCCAGCGATCCTGGTAGGCGCCCGTCAGCCAGGCGAGCGTGGGGCCCAATATCCACACGGCAATCATGGCCGGGTTCATGATGGAGCGCAGCAGCTTGCGCTCCATCACCTTGAAGCGCTCGGACTCCCCCGAGCCGGGCTGCGCTTGGGCGTGATAAACGAACAGGCGCGGCAGATAGAGCAGCCCGCTCATCCAGGCGATCACCGCAATGACGTGGAATGCCTTGATCCAGTCGATGTAGTTGGAAAGGACGTTCCTTAGCCCTTCGAACATTGCGCAACTCCGTAACCGCAGCTCTGAAAGCGACCCGGGCAGATTCGGCCCGTGGAACTCGTTACCACATCGCTGGCGATCGCTCGCAAAACCAGATCTGCCAGCGCGGCGATGAACAGCGGATGCGTAGCCACCGTCGGCACGCGCAGATAGTGCGGCACCCCCGATTCGCCGGCGAGTTTCGCATACTCCATGTCCAGTTCGACCAGCGTTTCGGAGTGCTCCGATACAAAAGCGATGGGAGAAACGATTACGCCTTTTGCCTGCGCGCCCGCCCGCCGGATCTCGGCGTCCGTTGCGGGTCCGATCCATTCGAGCGGGCCGACCCGGCTTTGGTAGCAGAGCTGCCAATCGAGAGCAGGTATCCCCAGCGCATCCACAATGGCCCCGGCGGTTTTTTCCACCTGCCACTGGTAGGGATCGCCGCGGGAAATCAGGCGCTTGGGCAGTCCGTGGGCGGATAGCAACAGGCGATAATCCACATCCGGTAGTCTGCGCCCGAATGTTTCGCCGATCAGCGCCGCCTGCGCCGCAATGAAGCCGGCGGAATCGGGATAACAACAGATACGGGACTGCCCAGCATCGAGGCCCGATGTCTTCGCAGCTTCCCCCCAGTCTTCGATAGAAGAGCCGGAGGTCGTGACGGAAAATTGGGGGTAGAGCGGCAGCAAAATTATGCGATCCGGACCCCAAGCTTTTATCTTTGCCGCTGTTTCAGCTGAAAACGGCTTCCACGCCCGCATGGCGATAAAGACCTTGGCGTTCAGTCCTCTGTGATCCAGTTCTGCCTCGAGGGCATGCGCCTGCGCCTGTGTCTCTTCCAGGATGGGCGAACGCCCGCCAATCTGCTGATAGATTTCCTGCGCAACCGGCGCCCGCCGGCGGGCAATGAATTTCGCCAGCAGCCGGCGCAACGGTTTGGGAAGCGGCAGGATCGCCGGATCGGAAAACAGGTTCGCAAGAAATGGCTCGATCGCGTTCGGCGAGTCGGGGCCACCGAGATTGAAGAGAACGATTGCGAGCCTCACCGGGCGGATCTCACCCGCCCCACAAGTGCGCTGACATGCTCCGGTGGCGTTTCGGGCAGCACCCCGTGACCCAGATTGAAGATAAACCGGCGGCCCCGCGTCGTTGCAAGAATGTGATCCACAGCCTGCCCCAAGGCCTCGCCGCCCGCGACAAGGGCCAGCGGATCAAGGTTGCCCTGTATCGCCATGGGTGACAAAGCCTCTGACGCCCATGAGATGGGAGCTGCTGTATCGAGAGAAACGGCACTCACCCCAGTTGCTGCGCCGTAGCGCTCGTACTGCTGCAAGCTCGCCGCGCGCGGGAAGCCAATGATCTTCGCGTCCGGGACAGCAAGGCGAACGGCTTCCACAATCCGTTTGGTGGGTACGATGACCCAGGCGTCGAAGCAGCGGTCCGGCAAGCCGCCCGCCCAGCTGTCGAAGAGCTGTACCGCATCTGCGCCGGCATTCAATTGTTCAATCAGATGGAATGCCACACACTCTGCCACCAAGGTCAGCAGTTCTGCGAAGCCCTTGGGATCGCGATAGCCCCAGAGTTTGGCGCAAGCTTGGTTGGATGAGCCGCCGCCCTCGGCGAGATAGGTCGCCAAGGTCCAGGGCGCGCCAGCGAACCCCAAGAGTGCTGTGCGGCTGTCGAGCCTCTCCCTGACCTCACGGATTGCGGCATACACAGGCGCCAGTCGTTCGCCCCACGTCGAGCGATTCATCTCAAGGTCATCCGCCGCGCTGAGGACAGAAAGCTTCGGGCCGCCATCTTCGAAAGAAACCCTGCTGCCCATCGCAAATGGCACAACCAGAATGTCCGAAAACAGAATGGCGGCATCGAAGTCAAAGCGGCGGATCGGCTGCAGGGTCGCTTCAGCCGCCAGTTCGGGGGTCATGCACAAGCGCCAAAACGATCCGGCCTGGGCACGCAGCTGGCGATATTCGAAAAGATAGCGGCCGGCCTGCCGCATCAGCCAGACCGGCGGGGGCCAGATATCTGTGCCATTCAACACAGCAAGGAACGGTTTGACATTATCCTTCAAGAAAGACTCTTTGGATTCTGACGATGATGTTTGCCCTGTGGTTTTGTGCATAAACGATGCGAGGAAGCCGTTCTAATCTGCAACTGGTTGGTCGCAAAGGGCAATCGGACCGGCCTCGGTGCACAGGAAGCGTGGGAGAACATCACATACGCTCTCTCGTGGTAAACAGCCTTGCGGGAATTTGCCGGTTTATGAGGCATTGGGCACAGAGTGATTACCGCGATAGGAAGTGTTTGTGAGTAAGATGTTTCATATTCATCTGGTGTCCGACGCCACCGGAGAAACGCTCAACGCCATCGCCAAGGCGGCGACAGCGCAGTTTGAGGGCGTGGATGTGTGCGATCATTTCTACGCGCTGGTGCGCAGTCGGCGGCAACTCGAACGCGTGATGGAGCATATCCGCGAAGATCCGGGCCTGGTGTTCTTCACCCTTGTCAATCCCGAGTTGCGTCACGAGTTGGAGAACCAGTGCAAGCAGCTTGGCGTGCCATGTCACGGAGTTCTGGATGCGCCGATCGCGGCACTCCGGCACTACTTCGGGGATATCGCAGAGACGCACAAGCCCGGCGGCCAGCATGAAGTAGATCAACGATATCTCCAGCGCATCGAGGCTTTGAACTTCGCGATCGCGCATGATGACGGGCAATCGATGGAGCTGGTTGGCGATGCGGAAGTTGTACTAGTGGGGGCCAGCCGTACCTCGAAAACACCGACCTGCGTCTACCTCGCCATTCGCGGTGTGCGGGCGGCGAATGTCCCGCTGGTTCCAAATATTCCGCCGCCGCAACAGCTGTTCGATATGCCTATTCCCTTGATCGTGGGTCTCTGGGCATCCCCGGACCGTCTGGTGCAAATCCGACGCAACCGGCTGACAGTATTGGGTGAGATTCGCGATACCTCGTATGTGGACCTGGAAACTGTTCGCGCGGAAGTGGCGTCGACCCGGAAGCTTTTTGACCAGCAGGGCTGGCCCACTATCGACGTTTCCCGCCGATCCGTGGAGGAAACCGCGGCGGCTGTCATTAACTTGCTCCGGGAGCGCCAGGAGTCCGCGGCATGAGCGCCGGCGTGCGCTTCGCCGGCGTGATCGGCTTTCCAATCAGCCATTCGTTGTCGCCGCGGCTGCATGCGTTCTGGCTGCGACAGCAGGGAATTTGCGGTTACTATGTTCCGATCGCATCGACCGCCGAAAATTTCTCTGAGTCGGTCAGGATTCTCCAACAGGCGGGGTTCGCCGGCGTTAACGTGACTGTTCCCCACAAAGAATCAGCCTATGCGGTTGCCGATCGGCTGGATTTGGCAGCGCGGACGATTGGGGCAGCCAATCTCCTGCTATTCAACGGCGACGAGATTGAAGGACGCAACACCGATGTCGCCGGCCTGTGGGAAAGCCTGAAAGAGGAATTCGATACGGCAATGTTTGCCGAAAGCGTGGCCGCTGTGTTGGGTACGGGTGGCGCGGCGCGCGCCGCCGTTGCGGCGCTTTCAGAACTCGGATTCCACGAAATTCGCGTCCTGGGCCGCAACTTGGCGCGCGCACAAGGCCTGGTGGCCGAACTCGGGCCGCGCGTGAAAGCCGCCGTGATCGCGCTGGATTGGGAGAATTGGCACAGGGCAGCCGCGGGTGCTTCCTTGCTGGTCAACGCCACCTCTGCTGGAATGCATAAGGCAGCGCAGCTGGAACTTTCGCTGGAGCCGCTGCCCAAAGCGGCTGCAGTGTATGACCTTGTCTACAATCCGCTCGAGACAGCCTTGGTGAAGCGGGCCCGTTCGCGCGGCCACCGAGCTGCGGGTGGGCTCGGCATGCTCGTTCATCAGGCTGTTCCAGCCTTTCAATCCTTTTTTGGCGGCACTCCCGCAGACATCCGGGGCGCGCGCGCCGAACTCGAGAAAGCGCTCGCCGAATGACGGGCGGAAGGCCGTTGGTTATAGGGCTGACCGGCTCCATTGGGATGGGTAAAACCACCACCGCCAAAATGTTCGAGAGGCTGGGAATTCCCGTTTTCGATGCGGATGTTGCCGTACACCGCCTCTATGAACCAGGCGGCGCCGCTGTTGGAGCGGTCGCTGACGCTTTTCCCGGAACGGCGAGCGAGGCAGGCGGGGTTGATCGCGCTGCCCTCGCCGAGCATCTTGCAGCGGAGCCGGAAGGCTTGCTCCGGCTGGAGCGTATCGTTCATCCCCTTGTTGCCCGGGAACAGGAACGGTTTGTTGAACACGCCGGACGCGACGGCGCCGATCTGGTTGTGCTCGACATTCCGCTGCTGTTCGAGACGGGGCGGCACGATGCGGTCGACGCTGTCGTCGTCGTTAGCGCGCCGGCGAACGTGCAGCGCTCCCGCGTCCTCAGCCGGCCCGAGATGACGGAAGCAAAACTCCTGCAGCTGCTCGCCCGTCAGCTGCCGGATGCAGAAAAGCGTGCACAAGCCCATTTCGTCGTTGAGACAGGTCGCGGGCTCGATCACGCTGCGGAGCAGGTCCAACGAATCGTGGCCGCGCTGCGCGCGCGCCGTCAGGGGCAGCACCGTGCGTGAAATCGTGCTCGATACAGAAACGACCGGACTGGATCCCGTCGATGGCCACCGGATCATCGAGATCGGCTGCGTCGAATTGCTCGACCACCTGCCCACCGGCACGACCTTCCAGCGTTATCTCAATCCCGAGCGCATGGTGGGCGACTCCGAACGCGTCCACGGAATTACGGATGCGTTTCTGACCGATAAGCCGCTGTTCGCCCATGTGGCGGACGAACTGCTCGAATTTTTGGGCGATGCGCCGCTCGTCATGCACAACGCGTCTTTCGATCTGAAATTTCTGAATTTCGAATTGCGGCGGGTTGCGCGGCCAACCATTCCGTTCGGACGCGCCATCGACACCATCGAAATCGCCAAGGCGAAAATTCCGGGCGCCCGCTACTCTCTGGATGAACTGTGCAGGCGGTTCGGCGTCGATCTTGCCTCGCGCGTGAAGCACGGCGCGCTTTTGGACGCCGAGCTGACCGCTCAAATCTATCTGGAGCTGGCGGGCGGCCGGCAGAAACGCCTCGGGCTCGCGCCGGTCGAGACCGTGTCCAGCATTGTGGTGCCGGAGATGTTCGTGCTGCGGCTCCGCCCCGACCCGCTGGAGCCACGGCTCAGCGTTGCGGAACTCGCTGCACATGCCGCTTTTGTCGCGGCTGAGCTGGGCGCTGAAGCCGTGTGGAACTGGACCTAGACAATCGCCTGCGGCTGCTGCTGCGCCTGTCCTTGGGCCTGCTTGGCCTGGTACAGCGCGGCGAAATCGATCGGCTCGATCAACAGCGGCGGCATACCGCCATCGCGGATCACATCCGCCACCACCCGCCGCGCAAAGGGAAAGATCATGTGCGGTGCCTCGATGAGCAGAAAATGCTCCAGGACCTCCTGCGGCGCATTTTGAATGGCGAAGAGACCGACATAGACAAGTTCCAGCAGGAACAGAGCACGTTCATCGGTCTTGGCGGTGACCCGCAATTTGAGTTCCACTTCGAAACGGTCTGCATCCAGGCGGCGGGCCTGAAGGTCCACACCGAGTTCAATCTGCGGTCGGGCTGCCGGATTCGCAGGCGCTCCGGGATTTTCGAAGGACAAATCCTTGATGTACTGACCAAGAATCTGAACCCGTACTTCCTGTGGCGGCGCGCCGTCGCCATTTGACATGCCGGAGTGCGGATCGCTCATGAATTCTCGCAAAAACGTGAAGGCGGGCGGGGCTAGCATGGACGCATGCAGGTGACAAGCCTTGCGGCCAGAGAACCGCGGGGTCGGACCCCGCTGGACCTTGATGCCCCCGAAGACTAGGTTTGTTCGTTATCCATTGAGATCGTGCGAGCAAGCCGGACCGCTGCTGTGAATTCCCAATTGTTGCTCATTCTCTTACTCGCGATGGTGGCAGGCATTATCCTGTTCCGTCTCTACAGTGTGCTGGGCCGGCGCACGGGAAATGAACGCCGGCCCCAAGAGCGGTTCGAGCGGGTCGGCGGCATGGGCGAGCCGCAGAAGCCTCTCGATCAGACGTCTGCTATCGCGGACCGGAGCGCCAGGGCAGGCACCGCCCCGGTCGGCGATGCCGTCGATCCTGGGTTGACGGAAATTGCGCTGGCGGACCGAAACTTCACGCCGGAGCATTTTCTGGACGGCGCGAAGCGCGCCTACGAATTGATCGTGACGGCCTTCGCGCGTGGTGACCGCGAAGCCTTGCGGCCGCTTCTGGCCGAGGATGTTTACGCGGCATTCAACCAGGGCATTGTCGAACGCGAGGCCCAGAAGCACAGGGTGGAGTTCACCTTCGTCGGATTTCACGAGGCAAAGGTGACCGCGGCAGCGCTCAACAAGGGTGTTGCGGAGATCACGGTTTCTTTCGCGGCACAGTTTATTTCGGCCATCTTCGATTCCGCCGGGGCGCTCGTTGAAGGCGATCCCAAGCTCGTGCGGGACGTGGTGGACGTTTGGGGTTTCGAGCGGAATGTGCGGGCAAGCGATCCCAACTGGAGACTCGTTGCCACCTCCGGCGAGGCAGGGTTGCAGGACCTTTGAACGCCCCAGGCGGGATCCGGAGCCGACTCCTTCTGGGCTTCGCCGCAATCCTCCTTCTGTTCGGTATCGCGATGCTGATCGTTCGGATACCACCGCATTTTGCCGGACAACGGCTTGCCGCACCTCCTGCATTGGCGCTGTCGAGCTTCGACAAATTGCCCGGTTGGGCGCAGGCCGACTTGCGGCCGGCATTGGCAGCATTTGGAAACACGTGCCGTGTCCTCGCCGGAAAGTCGGCCGCAACGCCGCTTGGCGGGGCCGGTTATGGCGGCGCGGTATCGGATTGGCGTCGCGTTTGTGCGGGACTGCCCTCCGGTTCGCCGAGCGCGACGATGGCGCGCCGCTATTTCGAATCGGGCTTTCAGCCGCTCGAAGTCGTTTCGGATTCACAGCCGGCAGGACTGTTCACCGGCTACTATGAACCCGAACTGTCCGGCAGCGGCACGCGCCATGGCGCGTACCAGACCCCGGTGTTCGGGCCGCCTTCCAATCTCGTCAGCGTCGATCTCGGCCTCTTCCGTGCGCAGTGGAGCGGCCAAAAGCTTTACGGCTGTCTCACCGCAAAACACCTGGCCCCTTGTGCCAGCCGCGGGGAGATCGATGCAGACGGTTTGCCGGATGCACGGGTTCTCTTTTATGTGAATGATCCTGTGGCTCTGTTCTTCCTGCACATCCAAGGATCGGGGCGTGTTCGCCTGGATAACGGCGGCACGGTGCGCGCTGTTTATGCGGGGCAAAACGGCCGTCCTTACAGGCCGATCGGCCGCACGCTGATCGAACATCGCTGGCTCGATCGCGCGCAGATGTCGATGCAGTCCATTCGCGCCTGGCTGAAAGCGCATCCGCAGCAGGCGCGCGAGGTGATGGAGACCGATCCGTCGTATGTGTTCTTTGACGAGCAGCCGCTGGGCGATCCCGACAAAGGGGCGGTGGGCAGCGAGGGCGTGCCGCTGACCCCCGGAGCGAGTCTGGCGGTCGACGCGCGCGTCCATCCGCTTGGTATTCCCGTCTACGTCACGGCGAGCCGTCCGGATGCAAAGCCGTCCCGTCCCGATCATCCCTTCAATCAACTGCTCATCGCGCAGGACACCGGCGGCGCGATCCGCGGGCCCGCGCGCGGCGATGTCTACTGGGGGTGGGGGAGTGCTGCGGAGTCCATCGCTGGCCGGATGAAAGCCAGGGGCCGGTTTTTCGTGCTGGTGCCCAAAGCGGTCGCCGCGCGGCTTGGCCGGCGCCGCACTGTCCCGCTGTCATGACCCGCCGCCGGCCCGTTACCGAAGACGAGGTTGCGCTGTTCGAGGCGGCGATGGGTCGCCGCAAACTGCCGGAGGAAACGCCCCTCGCCGCGGAGGGGAGCGCCGGCAGCAAGACGCCGCAATCGCGCCCCCATTCGCAGCCGCGCCCAAGGCCCACCGGCATTGATGGCCGCACGGCCGAGAAGCTGCGCAGGGGGGCGCTCGAGCCAGACGCCACCGTCGACCTTCACGGGCTTACCGAAGGCGCGGCCCACGCCGCGCTGATCGCGTTTGTGCGAAATGCCTCCCGCAGCGGCGCGCGACTGCTGCTGGTGGTCACGGGCAAGGGCCTCAAACCTGCCGCGCCCGACGAGCCCTTCGCCCTCGAACTGGACCGGCGCACCCGCGGCGTGCTCAAGGTCATGACGCCGCGCTGGCTGCAGGAGGAGGACCTCGCTCCCTTTGTCGCCGATGTGCGCCTGGCGCATCGCCGGCACGGCGGCTCCGGCGCACTCTACGTTTATCTGCGAAAAGAACGGCGACACGCCTAGCGCGCCGCCTTCGACAAGTATCGCTACATCAGCCCCAGCGCCTTGAAGCTGGCATGGCCGCCGCGCCCCACCACAATATGATCGTGAACCGCGATGCGGAGCGCCTTGGCCGCGGCCACAATCTCCCGCGTCATCTCGACATCGGCGCGGCTTGGCGTCGGGTCGCCGCTCGGATGGTTATGCACCAGGATGATGGCGGAGGCCGAAAGCTCCAGCGCCCGCTTGACGATCTCGCGCGGATAGACCGGCGTGTGGTCCACCGTGCCCTGCCCCTGCACCTCGTCGGCGATCAGCGCGTTCTTGCGATCGAGAAACAGGATGCGGAATTCTTCGTGCGCCGCGCGCGCCATGGCGGCGGTGCAGTAATCGAGCAGCGCCGACCAGGAGCTGAGCGCCGCGCGTCCCAGCACCCGCGTTTTCGAAAGCCGCAGGGCGGCGGCTTCCACGATCTTCAGCTGCGCCACCACGTTGTCGCCGATGCCCTCCACCTCCAGCAGGCGCTCGCGCGGCGCGGCGATCGCGTCCGCGAAGCTGCCGAACCTGGCGAGCAGCGCCTTCGCCAGCGGCTTGACATCGCGGCGGGGGATGGCGGCGAACAGCACCAGCTCCAGGAGTTCGTAGTCGGGCAGCGCTTCGGCGCCGCCCGCGAGAAAGCGTTCCCGCAGCCGCTCGCGATGGCCGGTGTAGTGCGGCTCGGGGGCAAGCTCCGCCGCGAAATGCAGCGCGGCTTCCGCCACGCCGGCGCCGTTGCCGTCCATGCCGCGCCGCGAACGCTTCGCCACGATCCCCCCTGAAACCCGCGCCGGTGAATATTGCCAGTGCGGCACGCTCCGGCAAGCCGCATTGTAAGCGGAATCTTCGGTTCGTGCCCCGAGAATAGGCGGCTTGGCGGTTCCGAATAGTGGTCAGACTCGCGGCGGTTTGAGGCGGCGGGCGTACTGCTCCGCCATGTGCTGCCAGTCCTCGGCGATCGCTTCCCATAGCGCGCGGTTTTCCGGGTTCTTGATCGCGCTGGCCATCCGGCGCGCCTCTTCCGCCCGCGCAAGGTAAATCAGCATGCGTTCCTCTACCGGATCATCTGCGGTCATTCCTTGGGAGTCGCCAAAGCCCGTTCAGGTTCCTGAACGCCGGCGGATTTTTCTCATTCCATCTTTCGAAACGTCAGTATGCGGAGGAAAGTCGGTGGCCGGCCCTCACTCCTCGTCCGGCGCTTCCAGCGGCCGCGTGTCGTGCAGGAAGAAGTTCGCGTCCTTTTTAGCCGAAATGGTTTTGTAGGCGCGGGGAGACTGCGAGAGGTCGTAGAACTGATGCAGGTTGCGGGTCGCGCGAGCGTCCGCAAAGGTCAGCGCGCCTTCGGGAATGCCGTAATTGTACTCCACGAAGCGCACGACGCTGCCGAAGTCCTGCAGATTGTTGTTGATGTAGCCGGCCAGGGTGTAGGCGGAGATGAAAATCAGCGGCACGCGGAAGCCATACTGGTAGCCGCCCTGCGGATAGGCGAGGAAAGTGGGTTTCTCGTGATCGTACCAGCCGCCCCAATCGTCCCAGGTGAGCACGATGGCGGTGCTGTTCCAGTAGGATGAGCCGTCCGCGTTGGTGCAGGGGCTGTTGCCGATGGCGTTGACAATAGAAGCCACCCATGAAGGGCCGCCACCGTCGTTGGTGCCGGCGTGGTCGGAATTGGCGGCGGTGGGGATGATCCAGCTGACGCCGGAAAGCTTGCACTTGTTGAGGTCGCGCAGCACGTCGGCGGGATCGAGATCGAGATGCTTCCGCCACTCGGCGCCGGTGCAGGTGCCGCTCACCGGCTTGCAGATATGGGCGATTGCGTCCGGCGCGCTCCACAAGTCCCCAGCACCGGGGGTGTAATAGCGCCAGCTCACGCCGGCGGTGTCGAGCAGGTCGCCGATGGTGCGGTGCTCGAAACAGGGAAAGATCTTGTTGTCGGGATCTTCCACGCCGTTTGCGTCGATCAGCTGAATCTTCGAGGCGGGATCGGCAATGCAGCCGTTAGTGGGGTCACTCAGGTTTTCCGCCGCGAAGGTGCCTGCGTGATCGTCCTGCTTGCTGGGCGCAGAGGTGCCGCCGAACAGGTACTGGTGCGCCGGGAAGCTGGGCCCCTGGTTTGTCTGATACATCTGGTTGGCCCAGCCGTACTGCGCCGCCAAGGCCAGGTAGGGATCGAGTGTTCCGTCGGAATTGTCCACGTAGCGGAACTGCGCCTTGTCCGGGCATTGCTTTCTGGGCGTGCAATTCACATCGCCTGCGCCGTCCATGCGGCAGGCATGGCTGTCAGGGTCGAGATCGCACATGGCGAGGAAATCGCCGTGGCTGTGCTTGACCTTGTAATCGTTGGCCAGCGCAATCGGCAGGGGTTGTGTGAACCCGGTTTTGGAATGCTTGTCGAGCCAGTTGCTGGCCTGGATGTCGTAGGTCTTGTTGTCTCCCACCGCGTTGCAAGGGTGGGCGGCGCACAAGGCGTAGAACAGATCGTCCGGGGTGCGGTTTTCCTGGATAATGAGCACGATGTGCTGAAAGTTGGCGGGTGCCTGCGCGCGGGCCGGGGCAAGATTCGCGCACATCACCGCCGCGGCTGCGGACAATACGCGGCCAATAAACCCGCTCTTACGCAAACTCTCCCTGCCGATCCTTTGCTGAATCACGCGTCAGGGCTGCACCGTGTAGACGGTGCCCCCATTGTTCTGGCCTCCAAACACTGTCGTGCCGTAAAGCGCGCCGGTGGTGCGATCCACGATCGGGCGCGACGCTGGGCTGGCACCATCCGCCCCGCCTGTGAAGCTGTGCAGCACCGTTTCCGTCCAGCTGTTGCCATTCGGGACCAACCTGAAGACCGTCCCTTTATTCGCGGTGCCGCCGACATTGGTGGTTCCGTAGAGATAGCCGGTGGCCGCGTCGAGATTGATGCCGACTCCGTCCGCACCATCTGTGCCGCCGCGGAAATTATAAATGACACTGTAGGTGTATCTCTTCAGGTTGGGCGTCAGCTTGAACACCACGCCCTTTCCATACTGGCCGCCAGATTCCGTCACGCCATAAACCGCGCCGTCGCCCGACGATGCATCCAGGTCGTAGGCATCGGCGCCGTCGCTGCCGCCGCTGAAGCTGTAGATGACCTGCTCACTCCATACACCGTGTGTTTCCTTTAGCCGGAAGAGCTGGCCGTTGCCCGACAGCGATGCGCCGATCAGCATGCCCGCCTTGGCTCCCGGCTTCAGTTGCGTGAACGGATTGCAGACATCGCTGCCGCCCTTGAAAGAATAGAGACTGGTGAAAGTCCAGTTGCCGTTCGTCGGCGCAAGCTGAAAGAACGTTCCGCAGCCGTAGGTTCCGCCGTAATAGGTCGTGCCATACAGATTGCCCGTGGCCTTGTCCTTCGTTAGCAGCGGATAGGGTTCATACCCGTCGGAGCCGGTGAAACTGTGCAGCACCGTCTCATTCCAGCCGCGGCCTGCAGGTGCAAGGCTGTACACCGTTCCATCGTTCGCATTTCCGCCGCCTAAAGTTGTGCCGTAGAGGATTTCGGTCGACCGATCGATGAGGGGTCCGGAGAACGGGAAAGCACCGCGGCTGCCGCCGAAATCGAACAGCGTCTTGTAGCCCCAAACACCACTCTTTTGTTTCAGACGATAGATCGCGCCAGAGCCGTCCAGCTCATATGCCGTACCGTAAAGCGCACCATGGCTGTCCTGATCCGGCCGCCCATAGGGATACGAGTTGGCAGGGAAATTGTAGATGACCTTTTCTGTGGTCGCGTTGGCCCCAATCGCAGGGAGTGCGGTGATCGCAAGCACGCTGCATGTTGCCCAAGCCAGTGAACGGGACCTCATTGCTTCCCCTGATTGTTGCCGTTGTTGCAGGAAAAGGCTTACACCTTGGCCGGGTTCAAATAAAGGACCGAGCGACACATCCCGATCATTGAGAACGAGTCGCGCTCATTGTGTACGGGGGTGGCGCCGGGAGGGCCGGATTGCGGCTGCGCACGCCGCGGCCGCCGCAAGCGAGCCACGCCGCACCCACTTGCTCACACGCAAACTCGGCATTGTTCTCCCGCCCGCGCTCAGGGCTGCACCAGGTACACGGTGCCGCCGTTGCTTTGGCCGCCGAACACCGTGGTGCCGTAGAGCGCCCCGGTGGTCCGATCCACGATCGGGCGGGATTGCGGATTGGAGCCGTCGCTCCCGCCGGCAAAGCTGTGCAGAACCGTCTCGGTCCAGCTGCCTCCGCTTTTCGCAAGCCGAAAAACGGTCCCCCTCCCGCCTGTGCCACCCACATAGGTGGTGCCATAGAGATAGCCGGTGGCTGAGTCGAAATTGATGCCGACGCCCTCGCTGCCGTCCGTGCCCCCGCGGAAATCATAGATCACGCTGTAGGTCCATTGCCGGAGGTTGGGCGTCAGCTGAAAAACGACTCCCTGACCGTATGCGCCGCCCGACACCGTCACGCCGTAAATTGTGCCGTTACCGTCCGCATCCAGATCGTAGGGTTCACCGCCGTCGCTGCCGCCCGTGAAGTCATAGACGACAGATTCGCTCCACACGCCGCGCCGCTCTTTGAGTTGAAACAGCCTGCCAGAACCATCGTTATCATCCGTGGAGCCGATCAGTGTTCCCGATTTTGCCGTCTGCTTGAGCTGCGTAAATGGATGACAGCCATGGCTGCTGCCGCCCTGGAAGCTGTAGAGATTGCTGAAGGTCCAATTGCCGTTGGTTTGGGCAAGCTGGAAAAATGTGCCGCAGCCGGCGCTACCCCCATCGTGTGTGGTGCCGTAAAGATTGCCGGATGCCTTGTCCCTTAGCAGCAGGGGATAGGGTTGATAGCCGTCCGAGCCGTTAAAGCTGTGCAGCACAGTCTGATTCCAGCCGCGTCCGACGGGCGCGAGGCTGTACACCGTTCCATCGTTCGAATTTCCGCCGCTGAGAGTCGTGCCGTAAAGGATCGAGGTCGACCGGTCGACGAGGACGCCCGAGAAGGGAGACGCACCGCGGCTGCCGCTGAGATTGAACAGGGTTTTGTATCCCCACTGTCCGTTCTTCTGCTTGAGTCGATAAATTGCACCAGCACCGCTCAATTGGTAGCCCGTGCCATAGATTGCCCCCTTGCTGTCCTGATCCGGGCGGCCATAGGGGTACGAATTGGCAGGAAAGCTGTAGAGAACCTTTTCCGTGGCCGCATTCGTGACGACCGCCGGCAGCGTGCTGATTGCGAGCACACTCGATGTTGCCAAAATAAATGAACGATATGTCATGTTCTCCCCCCGTCTTGGCCGCCGGTAATTAGAAAAGAAAAAAACATACACCTCGCTATCGTCCCAATAAAG
>DATIEM010000108.1:0-27494 GCA_035455725.1 Rhizomicrobium sp.
GTGCGGCTGTAGAGGCGGCGTATCCCGCGCTCGCTCACCGCCTGCACACGGATGCCGTCCCATTTCCATTCCGCGGCGTAATCCGTCGCCTCGTAGCGCGCGAAATCGGCATCTTCGATGGCATGCGCCAGCATCACCGGCCGGAAGCGCCCGGGGTTTTCCGTAGACGGTTTGCCGGAGCGTTTCTCCAGCCAGGCAAACAGATCTTCATATGGCGGGTGCTGGCTGTGCCAGACCTCCTCGATTTCGCCAACTTCGACGCCGCCTAAGGCTGCCAATGCATGCTTGGCAAGGCGCGCGGAAACACCTACGCGCAAGCCGCCGGTGAGCAGCTTCAGCAGCGCCCAGCGGCCATCCGGATCGAGCGCATCGAGCCAACCCTCCAACAGCCGCTGCACTTCCGCGCGGCTGGCATGTGTCAGCGTATCGACGACTTCGGACAATTCGGGTTCGCGGTTGGCGCCGTGCTTGGCCGGCCAGACCAGCGCCACGGTTTCGGCGAGATCGCCCACATAATCATGCGCATACCAGAACAGCTCCGGGTCCATGCGCGCTTCGACCGCCTTGCGGATGAAAGAAGGCTTGGCCGCCTCGAAACCGAGGACGCCCGTGAGCGCGGCCAGCGCCCAGCCGCGTTCCGGGTCCGGCGCTTCGCGGAAATAGTCGCGCAGCAATGTGAGCTTGCCGTTGCGGGCCGGCGTGAAGGCCAGCCGATCCAGCAGATTGGCAAACGCGCGCATCCTACGAGGCCCTTCTCTCTAGATCGCATCGCGACCGTGAGCGCACGCTCGCGGCTCTAGTGCATTTCGCTGCCCACCACGCGCAACATACAGCAGAACGTCGACAGCAGTATTGAAAACATTGTCATTGACACGATCCGTAGTACCATTAACATTATCAACGTTTTAGAAGGTGCGGAATGACAAAAATAAACTTGGGCTACTTGGGACAGCATCGTCCGGGTTCAGTCCGGGAGCGACTCCACAAGGAATTCGATGCCAATGGAGAAAATGGGCTTGCAGCGGCGCTGGCGCTCGGCGAGAGGATCCGGCGCGAAACGGGCGGGGAAAAACCCAAAGAGAGCACGATCCGAACCTGGGCAAGCCATTGGAAAAACCATCCGGGATACGGGACAAGTGAACAGTACCGCGCGGCGCGCGATCGCGGTAATCCGACTCCGACCGTTTCGAATGTCCCCGAAGGGCTGGCGGAAGAGGAACATGGCTTTCGCGACGAACATGCTGGCCAAACCTTTGGCCCAAGCCGAAAGGTTCCTGTTCCTGCTGAAATCGATGAAGCACTGCTGACGGAGGCAAGGGCAATGGACATGAACCTGTCTCAGTTGCTGGAGGAAATGGTTCGCGAGCATGTGAAGAATCGGCGCGGGCGGCGTTGGGCCGAGGAGAATCGAGAATTCATCGACTCCTACAACGCATACATCGAACGCAATGGCGTGTTCGGAGAGGAGTTGTTGGACCTCGATGATCCGCCAATTTGATGTCTTCCGGAACCCGATTCGCTCAGGGCGAGAAGACCGGCCGTATGTCGTCAGCTTGCAGCATTCGCACCTGGACGAGCTTCGGTCGCGCGTCGTAGCGCCCCTCGTCCGTGAACGCGTCATAAAGCCCGGTGCGCGCCTTACCCCGCGTGTGACTGTGCGCGATGAACCGCTGCATTTCCTGCCGACGGAACTGGTAACGCTATCAACAAAGTACCTTCAGACTCCGATCGCAAATCTTGAGGAGTATCGGCGGCAAATTGTCGATGCCCTCGACATGATGTTTCTCGGCATCTAAGGCGCGCAACTAATCCTCTCCTTCGCCTTCGTCGTAGCCGACGAGGCGGAGAGCGCGGGCGGGCTGATTGTTCAGCGTGCACCAGCGCAGCAGCGCATCCTCGTTGCCGTGCGTGATCCACACTTCAGCCGGCGCGAGCTCCTGAATGGTATCCGTCAATTCTTGCCAGTCGGCATGATCGGAGATCACCAGCGGCAGCTCGACGTGGCGCTGCCGGGCGCGCGCCCGCACCCGCATCCAGCCGGATGCGAACGCGGGCAGCGGATCGGCGAAGCGGCGTGTCCAGCGGTCCTCCAGCGCGGACGGCGGCGCGATGACGATGGCCCCCGCGAAATCCGCTTTCTTCGTGTTTTCCACGGTTGCGGGTTCCAGCGCACCCAAATCGATTCCGAAACGCTCGTAAAGCGTGTTCATGCTGGCCAGCGCGCCATGGATGTACAGCGGCTTGTCGTATCCGGCTTCGCGGATCAGCCGGATCACGCGCTGCGTTTTGCCCAACGCGTAGGCGCCCACGAGGTGGGTGCGCTCCGGAAATTGCGCCACGGATTTCAGCAGCTTCTCGATTTCGTGGCTGGCTTCTGGAAAACAGAACACCGGCAGCCCGAAGGTGGCTTCGGTGACGAACACATCGCACTCCACCGGTTCGAACGGCGGACATGTCGGATCGCGTCGTCGCTTATAGTCGCCCGAGACGACAATGGTCAGCCCCTTGGCGCGGATCACCGCCTGTGCCGAGCCCAGCACGTGGCCGGCCGGCACCAGCGTGATGTCCACACCATCGCGCTCGATGGTTTGCCCGTAGCGCAATGCTTCCGCGCTTTGCGCGAATCCGTCGCCGTAGCGCGCCCGCATGATGGCAAGCGTTTCGGCGGTGGCGAGCACCGCGCCATGGCCGGCGCGCGCATGATCGGAATGACCATGGCTGATCACCGCGCGCGCCACTGGACGCGTGGGATCGATGTAGAAATCGCCCCGCGGGCAATAGAGCCCCTGCGGCGACGGACATAGAATGGATTCAGGCTTGATCAATGTGCGTCGCATCTAGTCCGGATAAGGATCGAGCGCCAGAAGCGCGAAACTCGCAAGCCAGTGCTCGCCCATGTAGTCGCCGACCACGTGCGGCAGCGCGCTCTCAATGTGCCGTTCGATCACCGGCCCCACGTTTAGCAGATCGCCCTGCGGCAGCGCTTCAAGGATCAGCATCCAGCACCAGGCGCGTGAGAAATTGAGGCCGTCGAGATGAGCAATCTTACCGTCGCTGCGGTCGCTCACAGTCGCCGGCACAAAGAGAAAGGCAGGCTGCTCATGCTCCGCGTGCGGCAAGAACTTCTGGAACCAGGTGAGAAAGGTGTTCGCGTCGAGCGCGCGGCTCATGCAGGCTGCTTCCATCAGCGAGGGCGAAAGGAAATCGTCCTGCGAAGGTTCGAAGCCGTTGTAATTGGCATCAGTGCCGTACCAGGCGCGCGCCTTCTGCTGCAGCAGCGATGCAAGCTCGGTGTCCCCAGTTACGCGCGCGTAGTCGAGCGCCAATGCCGTCGCAAATGCGGAGTTGCCGTGCGTGCCTGCGCGGGTCGGATATGTCGCGAGCGGCAGGAAGTTCCTGAACCGCTCCACGAAAGCATCAGCGAGCGGCTGCATGGTCTCCACCCACCGCCGCCCTTCGGCATTTTCATGCAGCAGCAGGTCGCCCTGCAGCTTCAGCGCCCACGCCCAGCCATAGGGGCGCTCGAATCCCCGCGCGGAAGGCCGCGCGAGGTACGCCACTTCGCCCGCGACTTTCTCTGGCGTGAATTGCGCATCGAAAAGCGCGCGAATGGCGCCCGCTTCCGGCAAATCGGGAAAGCGCCGCAGGCATCGCACCAGAGTCCAGTAGCCGTGGACGCAGGAATGCCAGTCGAAGCTGCCGTAGAAAATAGGGTGCAGCTCGCGCGGGCTTTTCACGTCCTCCGGCCCCGTTAATACATGATCGAGCTTGTTCGGGTACTCGCGCGTGACGTGCCCCAGCGCGGTGCGCGCGAAATGCGAAGCGAGGTCTCTCGTCAGCGTGTGCGGCACGAACACCTCAGAAGCGAAACACGAGAGCATACATCAATAGGGTGTTGGCGATCAGCATCAGGCCGGCGGTGGGCAGCTGGACCTTGATCACGCCGTTGCGGTCCGGCAGCTCCAGAAGCGCGGCCGGCACGATGTTGAAGTTCGCCGCCATGGGTGTCGTCAGCGTGCCGCAGAAGCCGGACAGCATGCCGATCGCCGCCATGATGGCGGGATTGCCGTGGAACTGGTGCACGATCAGCGGCAAACCAATCGCCGCCGTCATCACCGGAAAGGCGGCAAAGGCATTGCCCATCACCGCCGTGAACGCGGCCATCCCGACGCAATAAACCACCACGGCTTCGAAGGGCTTGTCCAAAGGCAGATACCGCGTCGCGATTTCGCCCACCGCTTTGCCCACGCCCGACAGCGCGAAAATGGCGCCGAGCGAGGCCAGCAGCTGCGGCAGGATGATGGCCCAGCCGACCATGTCCGCCAGCCGTCGGCCTTCCTGCAGGGGCGCCACCCGCCGCGGCCTGAGCCAGAGCATTGCCACCGCAAGCGCAACCACAATGCCAACTACGAGAGAAATGACGGTAACATTCCTGGCATCGAGCAGAGGCAGGGCGTCAATTCTCAGCTGCTTCAGGAACAGCGTGCCGAACAGGGCGATCGCTGGCACCAGCAGCGCCGGGGCGAATAGCCAGTTGCCGTGCTGCAGTGCCTTGGCGCGACGCTCTTCGGGTGTGGTGGTCTGGGGCTTGCCGCAGCCGAGCAACCCAAACCCGCCCGGGACAATCAATGCGATGACGAGGGCTCCGTTTTGCCAGTCGCTCAGGTCGTCGCCGAACAGGAAACTCGCGGCCAACAGTCCCCAGAATGCGGTGTTGCCGAAGCGTTTCGGATTGGATCGATCGAACGCGCTCAGCACCGCAAAACCGCCGAACGCGAGCCCGGCCACCACATAGCAAAATTGCAGCGTAATCATTCGGACACTGGCGTGGCTTCGCACTTCAGCTTGCGATCGAGCAGGAACACGCGGGTGCCATGAATGAGGAGCGCCAGTATCGCTGTCGGGGTCGCCCAAACAGATAGCTCGAACGGCTGCACCAGGATGCCGCTTTGCTGGAGAAATCCCTTGATCAGCAGAATGGAGCCGATGGCGATGAACACATCTTCGCCGAAGAACAGCGCCACATTGTCCACCGCCGCTGCATTCGCGCGCACGCGGAAGCGGATATCATCCGAAATCGGTCCGAATTCCTTTTCCGCCGCCGCTTCCGCCATCGGGGCGATCAACGGCCGCACCATCTGCGGATGCCCGCCCAGTGACGTCAGCCCCAGGCTCGCGGTTACCTGGCGCAGTATGAAATAAAGGAGCAGCAGCCGGCCCACAGTCACCACGCGGATGCGGCCGACTAGCATGCGCGCCCGCTCCTGGAGGCCATGGCGTTCCAAGAGGCCGATCAGCGGCAGGATCAGCCACAACAGGGAGACATAGCGGTTGTCGTTGAAGGCCTTGCCGAGCGCAGACAGGATCGCGAGTGGAGGCAGTCCCGCGCACAATCCGGTGACGAAGGCGGCGGCCCCGATCACCAAAAGCGGATTGAGGCGGATGACAAAGCCGACCACCACCACGGCCACGCCCAACAGTGTCAACATGCGGCCCCTCGCTCCGATGAGCGCCATTAAGCCGGGAATGAGGGCAACGGGCTAGTCGTCCCGTAAACAGGTGAAGAGTCTGGCGGCTGGTCAGGAGATCAACGTCAGATATAACGGCGCGTTTGCCGGAAGACATGAAATGACCAAGGACAATCTCGCCCAGAAGGAATCTCCCGCGTATCGGTTGGCTGCCCGAGATCCCGACTTCCTGTTGGGCGAGAGCATGCGCGGCGTACGGCTGCTTCTGGAGTATGAAAAAGTCGAAGAGTGCCTGCGGGCCTGGAGCGTGCGCTCCACCATCGTTGTGTTCGGCAGCGCACGGGTTCTTCCGGCGGGCGCTGGAGATGAATCGGCTTCAACCGCGCCCCTGCCCCCAAGGGCGGAGCCCCGGCCCGGCAGCCGCTCTGCGCGGTGGTACGAAGAGGCGCGGCGCTTCGGCCGCATCGCCTCCGAACGTGGCGGCGCGCTCCGGCCTAACGGCGGCATTCGCGACAACGTCATCGCCACCGGAGGCGGCCCCGGCATCATGGAGGCGGCCAATCGTGGCGCCATGGAAGCCGGCGCGCCCAGCATCGGCTTCAACATCGGCCTGCCCAGGGAGCAGGAACCCAACGCCTACAGCACGCCGGAGCTCACCTTCCAGTTCCATTATTTCGCGATCCGCAAATTCCACCTGGTGATGCGGGCGAACGCGCTTGTCATCTTCCCGGGCGGCTTCGGCACGATGGATGAGTTGTTCGAAATCCTCACCTTGATGCAGACGCTGAAGATGCACCGGATTCCTGTCGTGCTGCTGGATCGGGGCTACTGGAGCGCAGCGCTCAATCTGGAGCACCTGGCGAAAGAAGGGATGATCTCGCCGGACGACCTGCAGCTCTTCTCTTTCGCCGACGATGCTGAAAGCGCCTGGGCCGAGGTGGTGCGGCGCGGCCTTCAAACCGGACCGCGGCCCGCCGGCTACGCATCGGTCTAGTACGGCTGTCGTTCGGTCGAGTTGAAATCGCGAAGGCGGCCGCTTATCGGCCCGCCTGCCCTCGCGGCTGCCGTCGGCATTCGCGCGTGAGCCTATCCCCGCAGGCGCGGATCCTCTTTATGGACCTTGAGCGGCTCGAAGCGCGGGCCAAAGGGCGTTTCCGTGCGCGCCAGGATGAACCGATGATCGTCTGTGAACACGCCGAGATCGACATCGCGATCCGGCAGCACCGCGATTGCACGTCTGCCCGTGAGCACCAGCAACTCGGCGCCAGCTGCAGCGTTCTGGCGGATCCAGTTTTTGAAATACGAGTAAAAAGGCTCTTTGCGCCAGGCGTCTGGCCGCGCCGGATCGACTGCCACCTTTAGTCTCAGAGCGTCCCCGTCCGGCGCCACCACAAACTTGCAATTGGATGGCTTCCAGCGCTCGTCCAGTTCCGGCCCTGCCAGCCACGCACAGATAAAGTTTCGGCATTCCGGCGGACGAGTTTCATAGATGGCGCAACCCCGGTGGCCGACACAGTGCGTGCACCAGCTGCCCGCGGTCTTCCCGATGGATTCCACATCGAGCAGTTTGCAGCACATGGTGCAGTCGCCACACTCGCGCACTGACATTCGAAATTACCGTACATCCAGGAAAGCGCTGGTGGACCAAGATAACAGTGGTCCGGGCTTTTTCTAGCGCTCTTGCTATTCGATGGCGTTTCCGCCGAATAGAGGGCTGATGGGGCGGCGCCGGAGCAATTCGGTCGCAGTTTTTTGCTGCGACGCGATTTGTTCTCTGCTAAAGCCTTGAAACGCCTAGCCGGAGCGGTGGCCGAGAGGCTGAAGGCGGCGGTTTGCTAAACCGTTATACGGTTGAAAAGCCGTATCGAGGGTTCGAATCCCTCCCGCTCCGCCAGACTTATCTGCTGAGTTAGCGGGTTGCCAACCCTCGGCCTGGAAATCTACCGGAGACTAAGTTAACGGCGGTCAAGCCGATCGAGCATCCTGAGCATCCGCGCCATCTGGTGTTCTTCAGCGTAAAGCTCGGCCATGATTTTTGCCGGATCGTTATCCTGAATCGCTTCGCGGACTTCTTTGTCGATGTCCCTCGCCTCAAGCTCGCGGAGGTCTCTGCGAATCTCAGCTTTCCTTTTTTCCGGGTCTTCGCCGCCTGCGCGCAGCTCGGCTGCTTCCGTATCCACCTCCGCCAAATCGCGCCGCAAGTCCTCCCGATCCCGCATGAATTCACGCCTGAGCTCGCCGCTTCGGGCGCGATCGGCTTCCAGTTGCGCCTCCGCCAATCGATGGGGCAATTCCGCGCGCTCCTGGACCTGCTCGCGCTGCGATTTGAGGATTACGGCCCGAAGTCTCGCGCGCTGGGCGGCGGTAAGTTGCTCGAGGCGCTTTCTCCTCTGATCGATGAGCACCGTATCGTCCGCGAAGAATGCCACGTCATCCTTGCCGAGGGTGACGCCCTTAAGGTCCGGGACCGGAAGCCCGGCGTCGGCTTCATCGTTCGGGGAGGCGGTCGCCACCGCTGAAGTGGTTTCGGCCGGAGCGCGGGAGGCCGTAGGAGCGGCTGCCGCAACAGGAATCGCGGTCGCGTCGTTCGCAGCCGGAACGTCAACAAAGTCCGTCGCGTGGCTTGCGGTCAGCGGCAGAGCCGCAGCGGCAGCCAGCCCAATGAGTGTCTTGCCGGCAATGCGGCGGCCGCGATTTGGTGTGGTGAGCATGGATGCCAACCTCCTGTGCAATGTGCGTGGACGATCGAGAGCGCCGGCAAATAACAGCGCCCCTCCCGAAGCAGCCTTTGCGATCGCGCGCGCGTAGGCGCCGCGATCTTCGCAGTTCACCTTGGCCAGCACACGGGCGTCGCACGCCGCTTCCTGGTCGAAGCGGAACGCGGAATGGGACACCCAGGCCAGCGGATTGAACCACTGAAGGCAAAGAAACGCGTGGGCGAACTGGCCGACGATCAGGTCGCCCGACCGGTGGTGAGCAAGCTCATGATCGAGCGCCAGGCGCCGCTCCTGCGCGTCATAGCTGTCCTCGAAATCGATCGGGAGTGCAATTACCCGGTCGAAAATACCAAAGGCGACCGGCCCCCGAATCGCCGTGCTGCGCACGATTCGGATATTGCCGAGGCAAGTCAGTGGCGTGCTGTCGCGCAGCACCTGGCGCCGCTGCCGCCAGTACATGAGCAACCCGCAGAGCAGCATGACAGCAGCGCCGATCAGCCATGCCAATATCGCCAATGACTGCCAACCGCCCGCCTGCTCGATCAGGCTCCGGCCAACGGCCGGTATGATAGATGGCTGTGACGACTGCGGCAGAAGAAGGCGAAGCGGCTGGGCCGACGGCACGACTCGCTCGATGGTCGTTGTCAACGGCGGCATCATCAGGCGGAGCGCAGGGATCAACCAAAGGCCATAGGCGGCAGCGGCCCCGAACTGCCGCCGCACAGGCTCGCGAGCGAGCAGCACGAGCGCCATGAGGACAGACGTCGCTATCAATGTGTCGGCGAGCCAGTGAATCATTTGCGCAGCTCCTTGAGCATCGCCTCGATCCTGGCGAGATCCTCGTCGTCGAGCGCTTCCTCTTCAGCGAGGTGCGCGAACAGCGGCGACAATTTTCCGCCGAACAGGCGCTTCACGAAACGGCGCGATTCAGCTGCGACGTACGGCTCGCGCGCAATCGCGGGCGAATAAAGGAAGCGGCGTCCGTCTTTGGTCGGTGCGACCGCCCTCTTGGCGAGAAGCCGGGAAAGCAGCGTCTTTACCGTCGCGAACGACCAGCCGCGGTCGGCAGGCACGCGCTGGGCCACTTCATTGGCAGTCAGCCGGTGGCTGGCCGACCAGAGCACCTCCATCACGCACAATTCGGCGTCGCTGAGCCGCGTTTCCATCGCGCATGTCCTTTAATCGATTACAACCATAATCATGACGACTACGTTTGTAAACGGCAAACCGGGCCTCCCAGCGAAAAAAATGCAGCCCTTATTGGTGCCAGATCGACGTTTCGAATTCGATGGGGACCGCCCTCTAGCGCTTCGTGTTGATGATCTGCTTCTGCTTGAGCTGCCAGAGGCGTCCCTCCCTGAGGGAGGCGCAAACAATGCAGTCACACCGAGACAGCGAAATTCAATGGAAGGCGGAATCATTCACCATTGCGGCGAAAGCTGAAATGCCGGTGCTTAGCCGATAGTCGTTTCCCGGGTCGGAATCGAAATACACAAACGCCTGGACGGCTGGAAAATCCCGGGACAGGCGCAGATGCGCCGATTCGAGCCATTTTGTTTGCGCATCCGGATTTAAGTTTGCATCGGGAAAGGCGCCCGTCTCAGCAACCATCAGGGGCAATCCAAAGGGCAACGTTGCTGTGTAGAAGGAGCCAAAACTGAAGCCCTTGACCTGCGCATTCTGGTTATACGTGTCGATTGCAATCCAATCGACCCAGCCCGAACCCGGGAGATAATTCTTCCAATCGGCCTTGTTGAAGAAGCCAGGAGTTACGCACCAGATCCATTGCGCATTGACCGCACCATTTGCTGTGAAAACATCGTGCACGTGCTGCCACGCCGCGACAAAATCGCCGGCCGGGTCTTTGCTATGCGCAAAGAAGCATTTTACCTGGGCCGATCCAGCGACATTGAATTCATAAAAAAACCGAATCATCACCCGCCCGCCCAAAGCGGCGACAGCCTGTGCCTGGGCCTCGAGCTGCCGATCGTAGAAACCGTGGATGATCTCATTCGGCTTGGCACAGCCGCCCCCAGCCTGCTGCACCTTCCAAGAAATCATCGGTATGCGTCCGCTGGTTACGTCCCATTGCGCACGCGTATTGCAGGTGTCCGAGGCGGACCATGCCCACAGACAGTAATTATTATCGATGTCGAGCGTACGTCCGACCTGCGCTTCCAGATCGAGCATGTCCTGTTGGCTAATGTTGCCGTCCTGATTGGCGAATGCGCCGAAGAGAATCGGCTGCGACTGAGCGGCAGTCGCGCCCCAAAAAAGCGCCATCGCGATAAGGAAGCTTTTACGCAGCGTGGACATGCCGCGCACTATGACGAGCCCCCCATAAAGTCCGTTTAGACGGAAAGATAAAACCTTATGGGATCGCGAGCGGTGGCGCCCTGTTCCGGGTGTTTTGACCTCAATTCGCGATTATGGTGAATTCCAGTTATATAATGCCATTCAACATTGGTCTGAATCGAATGCTCCGACCTGATTTGATTATCGATATCGGCGCCCACACGGGAGAGGATACGCAGTTTTACGTCGATAAGGGCTTTTCAGTTGTTGCGGTGGAGGCAAACCCGACACTCGTTGATGGGCTTAAAGCGCGTTTCGCTTCGGAGATAACCAAAGGGATCGTCACGATTGAACCATTCGCTTTGGGGGACAGTGCGGGTACCGTGAGTTTTTTCGTGCACAAATCAGAGGCCGTATTCAGTACACTGAAGATCGATCCCCAGCGCCAAAACTCCGGCGACTTTGATGAGATAAAAATCAGGTCCATCCCCGCTTCGTCCGTTTTCCGACGACACGGAACGCCTTATTATCTGAAGATCGACATCGAGGGAGGCGAGCTGGCAGTCGTTCGGTCACTGGAGCAGTTTTCCAAACCCAAATATCTCTCATTTGAAGTGAGCAAGGACTACGGAGAGATTTTGCACCTTCTGCGTCGCTACGGCTATACTTCGTTCAAGTTGGTGGACCAATCGCTTAACCCTGCGCTTGGCTGTCCATATCCACCGCTGGAAGGACGTTTTGTAAACACTGGATTTCTTGGCCACATGAGCGGGCCCTTCGGCGAAGAAGCTTCGGGGATTTGGGCCGATCTGGAAAAAGCCGAGGACGAGATCAAAAACGCAAACTGGCAGCAGGGCCACTGGTACGACATTCACGCCTCGCTTGCCCACTGAAACCTTTGCTCCCCGCGTCAGCGCAGCATGTCAGAAAGCCTTAAACCATTTCCTGGACCTTGCCATCATCGTCGTGGTGAGTGCTGCGGTCCTTTTGGTCCGGTGCCGAAAGCTTTTCCGGTGCCGGGCTGTGCAGCTGTTTTGCCAATCTATCCGCCGCAAGAGAAAAGCATGCAACGTAAGCGGCGGAGGCTTCCGCGTAGAGCCGGTTGGCGGCCAGACAGCCGCCGAGAAGTCCCTGAAGCTGGGGGTTGCGCGGAAATAATTTCGAGAAGGGCCGCGCCACTTCGAGGGCTGCCTCTGGATTGCCCGCTGCGAGCAACTGAAGCGCCTTGGACCGCATCAGTGGAGCAGAATGTGGCTCCGTCGGCAGAGCCCGTGCAATCAACTCCTCGGCGGCCTGTTTCAGCTTGACGTCCTCTGCAGCCCTTATGGCGGTTTCGACAACAAAGGCTACCAGGCCGGGAAACGAGGCAATGCGCTGAGCATTTTCGCTGACGAACGCGGCCGCTTCTCCCAGTTCGCGCCGCTCATGCAGGAACTGGAATATCGCTCTAAGCAACTCGCTAGGAGGGGCACTCGCGGTGTGCCCACTGCGAACGACTTCGGACAGAATCGCTGAAATCTCCGCGCGTTGGCCTTGCTCTCGGGCAGTTCGTGTTCCTTTGTCCGCCGCCAGGGAAAAGACCGAAAGGTATGCTTTGGCGGCATCCAAATAGCGGCCTTTGGCCGCCAGACAACCTGCGAGAAGCGCTTGCGTCTGTGGATTTGTAGGCTGCAAGTCCACCAGAGACACTGCTACATTCAACGCGGTTTCAGTATCACCGGCCGACAGCGACAAAAGTGCCTTGGACCGCAACAGAGGCACGGCGGTCGGATCCAATGTCAGACTTAGTGCAAGCAGCCCCTTCACCATCTCATTGAGCGATGAATCGCCCGATTTATGCGCTGTCTCGAAAATAAATGCGACCAGTGACGGGAGCGTGGCAATTCGTCTTGCATTGTCGTTCACGAATGTCGTGACATCTCCCAACTCCGGCCGTTCATGCAGGAGCAGAAACATCGCCCGCAGCAACTCACCGCTTGGAGGAGCGCGACGCTCGGTTTCTAGAATGTCCGACAAAAGCGCAAAAGCCGTATTAAATTGGCCGTGCTCACGGGCAACGCGGGCATATTTACGCCGGTAGGTGGTCGCATCACCTTCATGGTATGCAGCAGTTGCAAGAGAAGGAAGTGCACCGGACCGATCGCCTATTGCCAGCAGAATGTCGGCCTGCGTGCTAATTGCTTCGAGATCATAGCCATGCGTTGCTTCGGTGAGCGCGCCGATGCGTTGCGCCGCCTCCGCTACATCACCAGTTTTCCATTCGACGATTGCAAGCAGGCGTTCGCGCCATTCTTCTCCGTTTCGCTCTGAATTTACTGCAATCAGCCGAAGCGCCTCCTCTGTCCGCAGTGCTTTCGCCAGCGCCTCGATAAGAGCCTGTTGTCGCAGCGGATCGCGGGGTGCCATTTCAAGTGCTTGCTGCAAAGCGGCGAGCTTGCCGTCAGGATCGCCCAACAGGCCATACGTTTCTGCAGACGCATCCAACAGATGCAGCGAATGGGGTAAGCGCAATCGGCCGAACTTGTTGACCCATGCCATTCGCTCAAAATGGCCCCAACGCCGCAGGGCGTGAATTAGTACTAAGGTGGACTCGATAACAGCGACCGATCGCGCTTGTGCATACGTCAGAACCTGCAGTGCGTTCGGATCATCGCGGTGCAGCAAAACCTTACCATATGCCAACGCCAATTCGGGTTGCCAAGGCTGGCTCTTGTAAGCCGAAATGACTAGCTCATCGGCTTCTTCAAAGCAGTCATTTAGCCGGAGATCTTTGGCCTCAAGCAGTTCTTCGCGAAAGGGTCCAACCAACAGCTTGTCTATGCAGCGTACGACGTCATCCAATCGTTGTTCTGCCAACGCTATAAACAGGGGCCGCAGAAACAGCTCTGTTTCCAGCGGAGTATCCAAAGGCTGACGCGTGAGGTCCCGACAAAGCGCGGGATCGAGTCCGCGATAGGATTCCATCACCGCCAAGCACACCTCTCGTACTTCCGGTATTTCTAACTGGATCCTGAGCTTTGCCAGTTGAACAGCTACGTGCCCGATGCCATTCAGGCCAAATAGGGCTCGTAGCGCACTATTTTCAGAGATGTTTGCGCTGCGCTTCCGATGAAATTCGCCGAAGCTGCGCCATTGTTCTGCAGTATACACTCGTCGACGAAATGCGCTTTCGTGGCCCGTGCGATAGAGGAAGGTTACATGAGAAGCGAGACTGGCGGAGCGGCTGGCAAGCAACGCTCGACTGATAAACTCAAGATCCTCGCCTAAGATCAACTCGGGATCGAAGCGGATTTTTCCGCTTGAAAGAACCTCCCGGCGGATCATCAGAGAGCCCAGCTGCGATGTCGTCTGGAGGCATTCGCTTTTCTGAGGGGATGTGCGCGGCACAAACCTCGGGACGGGTTGGAACTCACGGGGCGCCTTGTTTGTCAAGAATCGTCCGGCGGTTCTTACGATGTCGGTCTCGTAGCACGTCGCTATTCCGTATTGCGTTTCCAGTGCAGCAGGTAAAAGCTTGTCATCCGCATCAAGGAAGAGAAAAAATTCGCCGCGTGCGGCGTCAATGCCGGTATTGCGCGCCGCGCTCACGCCCATATTGGAATGGTGCGCGATTAAGGTGAAGCGCTCGTCTGTCTTCGCGAAGTCCGTCGCAATCGCCGCGTCGCTTTCGGGCGAACCGTCGTCAACGACGATGGCCTCGAAGTCACGGAACTGCTGATCCCGGAGACTCGATAAGCAATCCCGCAGGAATGCAGACGATTTGTACGTTGGGACAATGACAGACACTTTCGGAATGTTCCTTGAATCCGATGTGTCTGCATTGAGCGATTTTCCCTTAGGTCGCGCCAAGACGATCGGCCTCTCCTAGTCCTTTCTGGTACCATTGCCTTGTTGCCGTCGCGCCATCAAGCGGCGCGGGCACTATCGGGCTTACGTTCGCCGCGCTAGCGCTTGGCATTGATGATCTGCTTCTGCTTCAGCTGCCAAAGATAGGCGAAGACCTGAAAAGCCTGGTCCAAGGTGAAGTTCTGGACCGGCAGAGGGTTCTCTCCCGTTTTCGGAGGCGCAAATAGTGGAGCCCCGCCCAGGAACTGCTCTGAAACCCAGCTGTTGATGGGCTCGCTCCAGTCCCAAAGCTTCCGCACTAGCTTGGAGTCCGCCGTCAGCTTCTGCTCCGGCTTGTAGCGCTCCAGGAGGTGTCCGATGTTTCCCCTGAGCGGATTGAACTGAAAGTCGATCGTGCGCGGCACCAGCCGGTTGAAGCGCCGCAAAAACTCCAGAGCCGGGACGCTGAGCCCTGTGTTATGGCGCGGGATGCTTTCCCCGACCGCGGGCAGGTCCGCCACGCCGCAGAAATCCGACACCACATCGCGCGAAACAGGGCTCTCGGAAGCATATGGCCGCACCACGATGTTCTTCGCCCCGAAACGTGCGGCCCATAGTTCGAGAATGCGCCGGTAATTGTATTTTGCCTCAAGTTCATGCGGCCCCGGCATTCCGAACGGATGTGTGCCGCCTTCTTTTATGTGGGTGGAGTACGCACTGAGCAGCAATTCCCATTGTGGCCGCGCGTAGAACACAATCTTGATCTGCCGAGAGAAACTGGACAGCAGGTCATATACGCGCCCGACCTCGGACGGCCTGAAAAGCCGGGAAGAGGAGTGTTCATTCGAGATAACCAACACCTCCGGCACGTGGCGCTCAATTTCGCTACGCAGATCCCGTTCCAGCACGCGCCGGAAACTCTCGACCTCGGCTTCGCTACGCACACCCAGCTGGCCCTTGAGCTCGTCAAACGGCCCATCCGAAGCGAAACAGTAGAGCTTGAGATGGCTTCGCTCGCCCAGAGATTGGGGATAAAGAATCCGGTCTGCCTTGAGCTCCTCCCGCTTCTTGGCGAAAGCATGCTGAATGCTCGTGCTGCCGGTCTTCTCGCCACCGATGTGGACCCAAATTTCCATTCGTGAAGCTTCCACCATACCAACCCGGGCCCGCGGTATAACGGCAAATTGACGGAAAGGCAGCAATGTGTTGGGTTCGACCGCGACCGCGCCGCTCTGAAGCGGAGCGGACCCCAAAAAAACCTACGGAGCCCTGCCAATGAGCTTACCGGTGTGCGTGTGCATCCCCGTCTATAATGGCGGTCCCACGATCCGCCGCACGCTTTCCAATTTGCTGCAGCAGGAGCACAAGGATTTTCAAATTCTCGTTTACGACGACGGCTCAACCGACCGAACGGCTGAGTTCGTGGAGGAAATCGCCGGCCGGGATTCCCGGGTTCGCCTGGTGCGCGGCGAGACAAATATGGGGCGCGGCGGGGCGCGAAACCGGCTGCTGCAGCTGGCGGGCGACTCTCTTGTAGCGTGGCAGGATGCGGATGATCTTTGGCATTCCACGAAGCTGAGCGAGCAGCTGAAGGCCCGTGAGGCCCTTCGCGACAGCTTGGCAGACGACCGCTTTGTTCTGATTTCCACCTACAGCACTCACAAGATCACCCGCTCGGGCCCGAAGGTCAAAAAGCATACGCCACCCGAGGATTACGGAATCCCATACTTTCTCGGTGCGAATTATCGGGAATGTCCTTTCCAGCTGCAGGCGGTGATCGGACCGGCGGCGACCTTCATGTCCGCAGGCGGTTTCGACAACAACCTCAACTGGGCAGAAGATGTCGATATCTGTTTCAAGATCCTTCGTGGCGGCTTCAAGATCGTTGGCCATCCAACGGAGCAGCCCTTGGCCATCTACAATCACAATCTGGCAAAAGCGCGCGGCGCCGTTGTCGAGGCTGCGCACGCCGTGCTCGTCGCACGCTACCGCGAATTTGCGGCCGAACAGGGATTTGACATCGAGAAAGTTTTTATGCGCCGCGCGGCCAATTATGTGGCGAAAATCTACATGGAGCACGGCCGGTTTGATCGTGCCCTCGCACTCAATCTTCGGCTCCTTTCGAGCCTTGGTGCCGACGAACCGGAGCAGTTCAACCAGATCAGCAGGATGATTCTTTCCATCGCGCACGAATCGACAGCACGGTTCCTTGCCGCGAACGCGGTTGCGCAGCAATCCGAAAACGCTGGAGAGAATGGGCCGGCAGCGCCAGGCCTTGTACGCCCCCTGGGCGGGGGCGGACGGCCACAGAGGCGCCGAATGGGCCGGCCGGCGCCGATTTCGAAGGACGCTGCCGAAGGCTCCTCCGCCAAAGGATGAGTGCGGGCGTTGCGGCCCGCTCAGATGTGGAGGTTGAGTCCGACGGTGACGATCTGGTCGCTGAATTCTGACGGACGGTCTGTGGAGTGCCGGGCTGTGAAGAGATAGGCAAGTTCGGCGCTAGCGTAGCGATTAATGAAATAACGCAAGGTCACACCGGCCGCGGGGTAGCGGTCAACACGCTGCGTTCCGATGAGACGGCTATAGATATACGCGACGAATTCCTGCACGATCACATCGTGACGGGCCTCCCAATCGGCGCTCAACCTCACCGTCTGGTCGTCGGATAACGATGCATCCGGCAAAATGAGATCCGAGAGACTTCGCGACGCGCTCAAATGTGCCGTAAAGGTGGGAGCCGCATACCAATCGGCGGTAAGGCCGTAATCCAGTTCCGACACGTCCTGCAGCCGGTGGTCGGGATCCACGGCAAAATTGCGAAACTGCTGCCCGCGATAGCCAAGGAACGCGTCGAGACTGAGCGTCTTGCCGACGAGTGCGGTCATACCGCCATCCAGTTCCACGCCCGATGAGTCCCGGTCGAAACCGAACCGGTCACGCGACTCGTCGAAGTCTCGGCGGTCATAAAGGGCGCGCGCGTATACCTGGTAGGATGGCGCCACCTGATAGGCCACGCGCGCATACGGATCTACGTAGGTAGCATTGCGGTCTTCGTTTGAAACGTGCAGGCCGCTGAGAAGCACAGTGGGTTGCCAGTCGAAACGATCGAGCGAGGCGCCGCCGCTGACCAGCCAATCGCCGGAGCCGTAGCTTGCCGCCGTCTCAAAATGGCCTTTGAAATAGCGCGTGTACTCGCGTTCGGCGCTGGGATTCCCGATGAGATTCACAGACGCGAAGTCCTCGTGGTATTCGCCGTAGTAGCCTGAAATTGCCGCTGCAAAATGGGTGGACAGATTTAGCTTGCTGTCCGCGCCAATGGTCCAGTCAGTCAGGTTCAAGCGCGGGAATTCCACGTAATTAAAGAAGTCGGCGTCACCAAAAATATCGAAAACGCCCTCCTGCGTCTTGCGCTGGAGACGAAAGGCGGGAGTCGTCTCGAAGTACCAGTCCCAGTTTCGGTTGGCCAACGACCGAAAGACGTTGTCGTCATAGTTGGCGGTGGCGGCGAGCGACGGGAAAAGGGTCCAGTTGTCCAGAGCTATGCCTTGCGCGTCATAGTCCGGCCGCGGTGTTTCCATCACCCCCTTGGGCAACGCGTTTGCAAGAGTGTCCGCCGAAGCGCCAGCCGAGAAGCAAACAGTGAGGATGGCCGCAACGCCCATCCGGAGCCTGCGAGAACTCGCGGCCAAACCTGAGCCCGATGGTGAGGCGGCACGCCACAGATTCCGGCGGCGCCCTGCCGCCCCGCACCGCGATATCGTTGACGTTTTGGGGAGAGACATCGCTTGACGTGGCGGCGGCCCGTATTGCCCCGAAAAAGACGGGGTGCATTGAGCACCACACTTCCTGGCCGACCCGCTACTGCCCCCCTCTTCTGTTCTGACCCCATTTGCACCGAGTAAACTCGCGGCTTGCCCCGCGGTCAAACGCCCGGAGCGGCAATTTCGCTCCAACAGGGTTCGGACTGGACTGTCCGGCGGAAAGCGTCGCGACGATTCATAGGACCCAGATCAGCTCTTCGACGAGATAGAAAACGCCGATCATGATACTGGCACCCAAGCCGCCGACAACCACTGCCGCGACAAACCCCATAAACCGATCGAGAAGAGGAACGCTGCCGCGACGCACCGCCAGATAGACTCCGAACACAGCGAAGGCCACGGCCCAGACCAGAGCGCTGAAATAGATCAGCGGCTGAAACCACATGCGCGAGGACCTCTGGAAGACGGCGCACACAGCATATAGCATCCCGGGAGTCTAGGGCACCCCTATCCAGCCTTGAGCAGCGCCTCCGAGCCCACGTCTTCCACCTCAAAGCCATAAAAAACCGGATTCCCGCGCCCATCCTCCACCCTGATATCCCAGACGCCAGGCGAATCCTGCAGCAACAGTGCCCGGAGGAACGCCTGCTCTCGCGTCTCGCAGCGATCCGCCAGCGCAAACGAACCTCGGTGATAAACCACGCAAAACACACTCATTCGGAGAATCCAGCCGCCGCACCGCTCCGCCCTTCAGAACGCGCGCCGGTGGGCGCGGCTCCGCGCCCACTGGTTTTCAGGTTAACAAACAGCGAAGAAACACCGTTGGCTCAGAGTCGCGAGGCCACGCCTGTCTTCCGATTACCGCAGCGAATGGCCATGTTCAGGCGTTTACGATACGTCTTGAAACCGCCGCAAACCTAGGCGAACCCAAGCGGCGTGACGGGCGTCGCGGACCTACGACTCACCCATGAGCAATCACTTCGACGAAGTCCCGGAAACGCGCGCCGATTGGCGACGGCATTCCCGGAGCCCACTTGCCAAATTCCTCGCCATCGCAGTCGCGGTTATCGCAATCCCGCTGGCCCTCCTGGTGCTGGCTCCGGCGGCGCTGACCGTGTTGGCGCCACCCCTGGACACCCGGGAGGACCTTTACAGTGCGAACCGCCCGCTTGCGTTCACCTTTTTGGACGCGGAGGGCAACCAGGTCGGCCATCGCGGCGCCATTGTCGGGGATCGGCTCTCGCTGGACGAAATGCCGCCATATCTTCCGGCAGCATTTATCGCCGTCGAGGATCGGCAATTCTATTCTCATGGCGGCATTGACATTCACGGTCTGCTGCGGGCGCTCTGGGTGAATTTTCGCGCCCATCATGTGGTGCAGGGCGGATCCACGATTACGCAGCAGACCGCAAAGATCGTCTTTCTCAATCCCAAGCGCACAGTCAGCCGCAAGATCGAGGAACTTTTCGATGCGGCTAGCCTCGAAAAATCCCTCAGCAAGAAGCAGATTCTCGAGCTTTACCTGAACCGCATTTATCTCGGCTCCGGCGCCTATGGCGTGGACGGTGCTGCCCACGTTTATTTTGGCAAGAGTGCGCGTGACCTGACGCTGCCCGAGGCCGCGATGCTGGCGACGCTAACTACTGCACCCTCAGTGTTTTCCCCACGCCGTGACCTGACGCGCGCCCAAGAACGCGCCGGCCGCGTTCTGAAGGAGATGGTGAAAACGCACGCCATCACCCGCGAGCAGGCTCAGGAGGCACAGGCGCATCCCGCCGTGATCACCGATCGGTCTGTGCAGGATGCCCGCAACTTTTTCCTCGACACCGCGGCAGACGAGGCCATGCGGCTCGCCAGCGTGAATGGTGAACCGCCGACTTCGGACCTTGTCGTCCACACCACGCTGGAAACCAAACTGCAAGATGCGGCACGCCACAGCCTCAACCGCATTCTCGCCAAGCAGGGCCACCGTGCCCGCGCTCACGAAGGCGCCGTCATTGTGATGAAGCCGGATGGCGCCATTCTCGCCTTGGTAGGCGGACGAGACTACGACGAAAGCGTCTTCAATCGCGCCACCCAGGCTAAGCGTCAACCTGGCAGTGCTTTCAAGCCGTTCGTTTATCTGGCTGCTGTGGAGAGCGGCATCAGCCCCTGGGAAACGCGCAGCGACAGTCCGGTCGATATCGACGGATGGCAGCCCACAAATTACGGCAATCGCTCCTACGGCACGATCACCCTCGCAGACGCACTGGCCCATTCCGTCAACACGATCACCGCCTCGCTTGGACAGGAGGTGGGTATCGATAAGGTAATCGAGGCGGCACAGCGGCTCGGCATCAAGTCGCCGCTGGAAGCGAACGCCTCCCTTGCCCTCGGCACGTCCGAGGTAACACCGATCGAGTTAACTACCGCCTATGCCGCGTTCGCCAATGGCGGTATGCGCGTGTACCCCTATCTCGTTACACAAGTGCTGAATACGCGCGGACAGGTGTTGTACCAGCGGGCGGCTGCGCAACCTCAGCGCGTGATCGCGGACCACGTCGATCGCGACATGGTCGCGATGTTGTACGGAGTGGTCACGGAGGGGACGGGGCGGAGCGCGTTAATTCCCGGGCACGAGGCTGCGGGCAAGACCGGCACGACGCAAGATTATCGGGACGCGTGGTTCGTCGGCTTCACCCCGGATTATGTTACCTGCGTGTGGGTCGGCAATGACAACAACAAGCCGATGCGAAATGTGACCGGCGGCAGCATCCCCGCGGAAATCTGGAAATCCGTGATGAGCACGGCCGAGCAGGGTCTGCCCTCACGCCCGCTCAACAAATCCGAACCGCAGGCGCCGATCGAGGACAACGGCATCATCACGGCGGAGAGCGGCACAGCCAGCATCGAAGACGACACAGAGGGCGCAGCTGCATCGGATGAAGAATCGGGCGGCGCACCAGTCGAGGATGACACCGACACCGCCAACAGCGAGAATGCGAATGGTGCCGGCGCCGACAAGCCCGACCACCGTCGCGGCGGCTCGTGGTGGAATTGGCTGTTTGGTGGCGATAACGACCAGAATAAGCATGAAAAATCGTCCCCCACGTCCGCCACCGAAGACACAGGGAGTGCCCAGGGGACCACCAGAACGTCTCCCGGGCGTACAAGCCGCGATGTCACGCGACCCGCGCACAGCCTCGGCACGCTACCGGCGAACGGTTCAGGCGCAGATGTCGATGAGAGCACAGGGCCGCCACCCGCTGATCTTGCTCAACACGCACCGCGAGAAGTACATCCACGCCGAGCACCGCCTGATTACGAGCAGGAGGAGGCCCCGCCACCGCCCCCGCCGCGTTATGGCCCTCCTCCTCCGCCGCCGCCCGATGAAGATGACCAGGCTGGCACGGATGACGATCAGCCCCAATAAGTGGTCCCGCGAACTCTTCCTCTTCCGCAGTTGTGACAGAGGGGCTTCGAATCGTGTAATTATGACACGCTGATGACCGCATCACCCAACAAGCTGATCGGAACCACTGCGGGTGCCGTAGAACCGGATAAACGGCTGCCATTCTTCTCCCGCATGTCGAACGAGGTGGCACGCCTTACCGGCAAGCCCGTAACGTTCGCGATCTGCTGCCTGACGATTGTGGTCTGGGCGGTGACGGGGCCGATATTTCACTATTCGGATACCTGGCAGCTCATCATCAATACCGGGACGACCATCGTCACCTTCCTGATGGTCTTTCTGATTCAGAACACGCAAAATCGCGATGGCGCGGCGCTCCAGGCGAAACTCGACGAACTCATCCTCGCGACCAAGGAAGCGCGCAACGAGCTCGTTGCAATCGAGCGTTTGCCCGAGGAAAGGGTCGAGCAGGTGCGCGAGGAAATTGTCGACGCCTCAGCAAAGAAGTGAGGTTCTCAGACAATTGGCTCATCCACAAAGGGGCGGCCTTCGCGATCTTCGATTTCCAATATCCAGAGGTCAGGGTCGAAGCGCGTCTGCTTTTCGAGCCAGGCAGTCACCGTCGCTTCGTCGACGGCCTCGCCCAGCGGCTTGGTCCACACGAGTTCCCCGTTACCGCGACGAGCCTGATTCAGCACCGTAAAGGTGCCATCGAGGCGAGAGAGTTTGAGGAAAAGCGCACCCGCTTCGTCCGAACCGCGGCGCACCAAAAATGCATGCGCGCCGGACAACTCCGCACGGCGGATGACCGCCTGAACCTGAATGAGAGATTTAATTCGCGGCAGCATGCGCAGGTTCTACCAACTCCGAAAGGCAGCATAAATCGGCCTTAGCTGCGGCCCGTCGCAGGGCCGTCAGCGATCGGCTCCGGTGGCGTTGCGTCAAACGTCGGACAGGAGCTAATCATGACACAATGGCGCGATTTTTTTGGAAGGCAATTGTTGTACTGGCACTGCTGGCATCGGGATCCGGCGTGTCGCGCGCTGCAGATCTCACCGTGTTCGCGGCTGCCTCGCTCACCGACTCATTGGGACAGGTGGGCAAGGACTACGAACAAAAAAACGGGCATACGGTGGCGCTGTCTTTTGCCGCTTCCGCCGCGCTGGCGCATCAAATCGAGCACGCACAGGGCGCTGATGTGTTTTTCTCGGCCGATTCGGATTGGATGGACTATCTCGATCACCGAGGGCTGATCGCACGTGACACCCGCCACGATCTGCTCGGCAATCACCTTGTGCTGATCGCGCCGTCCGGCTCGAACGTTCAACTCCGTATCGCGCCGCATTTTGGACTGCTTGGCGCTCTGAACGGGGGCCGACTGGCTCTTGCCGATCCTGACTCTGTTCCAGCAGGGAAATATGCAAAGGCTGCGTTGATAACCCTGAATGTCTGGAATGAGGTGGCCGGCCAGCTCGCCCCGGCAGAAAACGTGCGTGCCGCGCTTGCCTACGTGGCGCGTGGGGAAACGCCGCTCGGTATTGTATATTCCACCGACGCAATGGCCGAACCGCGCGTGCGGATCGTGGCTACATTTCCGGACAACACCCATCCACCCATCGTTTACCCTATAGCCTTGACCAAAGACGCCAAACCGCTGGCCCGCGATTTTCTGCATTACCTCGAAAGCCCGCCAGGGCTTGCGGCTTTCAAGAAAGCAGGCTTCACAATGCTCCCGCTGCACTGATTTCTATGCGGCCCCTTTGAAGGGGATGATAACTTGATCAACGGGCAACGCAGGCTCCGCGCCCTTCGTCACACCTGCATGCGGCAGCAGCAAGCGCACGGCCGTGCCTTTGCCGAGTTCTGACTCGATCACCGCTTCACCACCGTGCATAGCCACCAGCGCTTTGATGAGCGCCAGGCCAAGGCCAGTGCCTTCCTGTGCTTTCACCTGAGTGCCAGAAGCCTGCTCGAACGGCCGCCCAAGGCGCTGCAGGTCGTCGGGCGAAATGCCGGCGCCGGTATCGCGCACCGAAATCTCGATGCCGGCGTCTTCCCGGATAGCCGTGAGCTTCACCTCGCCGCCACGAGGCGTGAACTTCACGGCATTGGTGAGCAGATTTACCAGCATCTGCTTGACGGCGCGGCGATCCGCAAAGATTTCCGTGCATTCGGGGGGCAGGGACGTCTTGAGTACGACACCTTTTCGGTCTGCCTGCATCTTCACAAATCGCATGGCTTGGGCCGTGACTTCGGGCAGTTGGAACACCTCTTCGCACAGCTCGAATTTACCGGCTTCGATCTTCGACATATCGAGAATGCCATTGATCAGCTCAAGCAAATGGCCGCCCGATTCGTGGATGAGGCTCACGTACTCGCGATAGCGCAGCCCTCCAAGCGGCCCGAACATCTCGTGCGTCATCACTTCCGAGAAGCCGATTATGGCGTTGAGGGGCGTGCGAAGCTCGTGACTCATGTTCGCAAGGAAGGCGGATTTGGCTCTGCTGGCACTCTCCGCCGTCTCACGAGCCTCGATGAGCGCTAGCTCCTGCGCCTTGCGCTCGGTTATGTCGCGGGTCACCGCAACTATCTCAGAGGGCCCACCGGGCACCTGCTCCGCGGGACGGCATCGCACTTCGGTCCAGACAAAACTCCCATCTGTCCGCTTCAGTCGTACCTCTGCGACGCCAGCGCGGCCGTAATAACTCGCCTCGGCGAAAGCGCGCTGCATGGCCCTGGTATCTTCCGGATGAGCGAGCGAAGCCGGGGCGATCTGAAGGAGGGATTCTGGCGCACGGCCTAACAAACCCTGCGCTGCAGGGCTGGCAAACAGAATGCGGCCGTCGCCCTCATGCAGAGTGATCAGGTCCATAGCGTTGTCCGCCAAGAACCGATACATCGCAGCCCCTTCGGCGGCAGCAGCATTGGCACGGCGCTGCCGGTCCTGCGCCGCGGCCGCGATCAAGCCGGCCTGCACCACAGCGGCCAACGCAGACGCGACATAGAGTTCCCATACAGGGGTGAAAAGCCGCGATAGGGCCACGACGTGCAAAAGCTGCGCGGCAGCTACACTGAGGAGTGCCAGCGCTGCCGCGAACGTCGCTTCAGTCACAGAACGGCGGCCTCCCGAGAGGGCGGCTTCGGCCGGCACCAACGCGAACCAAATCATCAGCGGGGACTGTGTGCCGCCGGTGACGAGCACCAGATACGCCACGGTCGCGGCGAAGGTCGCATGCGATAATGTTTCCAGTATCTCGAGCCTCGCACCGCAAAAGCCGGCAACGGCGAGCGCCCCAGGGGCCAGCAGCACTGCGAGAGCGGCGCTTTGCATCGCGTCTGGCCGACCGAGCAGCGCCACAAATCCAATGGCGAGGATTGCTCCCACGCCCCCCTTGGCAGCCTGGACACGCACGAAACGGCGGCGCTCTGTTGACCTGTCGCGCGCTCTTTGCTGCATACCCGCCATTAACGGGGCTCTCCGAGAGGTAAATATTTTGACCCATGCTGCCCCTCGACACTTAACGAAGTTTGAATCTCTTCGCATCCGCCTCGTAAAATCCGCCAAAACGAATCGCTAAATTCGCCTTGCCGATAGGCGACCGGTCCCCCCTTCTCTCGGGCATCGAAGCAGCCCTTTATGGCCCGCCATCGCGTTCGGGGCCTGGGTACAGAAAACAGCAGGGCCGCAGGCCCTGCTGTTTCCGCCGCTACGGAGTGCTTAGTTTGTGGTAGACGACGGCAAAGTGCTGGGCGGAGGTGGGATCAACCTAAACACATGCCCATTTGACGTGTCGGTCGCTGCCGCACCTGACGTGCTGGAGGGCGGAGGCGGTATCACCCGAAACACATGCCCATTTGCTGTATCGACTGTCGCTGTCGCAGAAGACGTGGAGGGGCTACCCGCGCTGGCGGCCTGCGGAGAGCGAGCAGAAGTTGTCGGGGCCTGGAAGACTGCCAGCGGGTGTCCGGGCAACGGATCCTGATGAACGGTGCTCAAATCCACGGTGTTTGTCGAGGGTGACGATACCTGGGGCGCCCTGAACATCGTGGTCGGCCGCGGAGTCGACATAACGTCAATCTTCGGTCCAGCAGCGTTCAGAGCCGGGGCAGCGGATGAAAGTGCCGTCGTGGCCCGCGCTGGTGAGGTTTTACTGCCCGCCGCGACCGCCGGCACAAGGCCGAGCGCCGAAATAACGGCGATCGATCCTAACAAACGAGTTGCGTTTTTCATGTCTTTTCTCCCTGAACTTCGTCCGAGCGGACTGTCTCTAGAAAATGTTGTTCGGTAGTGGTTGTTCCTCCATCGAGGCGCAATCTATCCATGTGAAATGACAATTCTGAGCGCTTTGCCGAATGTGAAACGTCCGTTTACAGATTAGTCAATCTGTATGCGGATTGATTTGTGAATTCGTAAAAAAAAAGCGCCAGGTCTTTCCTGGCGCTCCAACTTGCGCGACAATGGATCAATGACGATCATCGTCTCGCAATGAATCTTTCAGCCCTCCGACTGCATTTTCCATCTTGCCCTTAGCCCGATCCATTTTGCCTTCGGCCTGCAGTTTGGAATCGCCGGACACTTTGCCCGCGGCTTCCTTCAGATTGCCTTTTGCCTGATCCCCCATTCCCTTGATGCGATCTCGATCCATTCTTCGCTCCTTGCTGAATGCACCAAAGAATAACGGTCGTCGGGGGCCTTGCGTTCCCGGGACTGAAAATCAATAGACTTTCTGTATCAATGACTTAGGTCAGCGGGGCTGCGGCACAATGCGGATATAGGGTCGCGGCTCCGTCCAGCCTTCGGGATAGATCTGTTTCGCTTCCTCATTGGAAACCGACCCCGCGATGATCACGTCCTCGCCAAGCTTCCAGTTTACCGGCGTCGCCACGCGATGCTTCGCGGTGAGTTGCAGCGAGTCGAGGATCCGCAGCACCTCGTCGAAATTGCGCCCCGTGGTCATCGGATACACAAGGATCGTCTTCAGCTTCTTGTCCGGTCCAATGATAAATACGTTGCGCACCGTCTGATTGTCGGCCGGCGTTCGCTTGCCCGGATCGCCTGACACCTCTGCCGGCAGCATGTCGTACAGTTTTGAGACCTTGAAATCCGCATCGCCAATGATCGGGTAATTTGGAGCATAGCCTTGCGTCTCCCTGATATCGTTTGCCCAGCGTGTATGGTCGGTGGTGGGATCGACCGAGAGGCCGATGATCTTCACGTTGCGCTTGTCGAATTCCGGCTTCAGCTTCGCCATGTAGCCGAGCTCGGTGGTGCACACGGGCGTGAAATCCTTCGGATGCGAAAACAGCACCGCCCAGGAATTGCCGATCCAGTCGTGAAAGCGGATGCGGCCTTCTGTCGTGTCCGCTTCGAAATCCGGCGCTGTGTCGTTGATCCGCAATGCCATGGTCGTCTCCCTTCGTGGTGCGCCAACCCGCAGCGCCACCGGGTATATGGCACCGCTTTCCAGCCGATCCAAGCTAGCGCTTGATTGCCTCGTGATGCCGGATCACCTCGCGCACGATGAACGCCAGGAATTTCTCGGCAAAATCTGGATCCAGCTTCGCCTTTTGTGCGAGCGTTCGCAGCCGCGCCACCTGCTCTGCCTCTCGCGCCAGATCGGCGGGTGGCAGTCCCTGTGCGGCCTTGAACTCGCCCACTGCCTTGGTGAACTTGAAGCGCTCGGCCAACAGGTGCACCAGCGCCGCATCGATGTTGTCGATGGAATCGCGCAGGCGCTGCAATTCAGGATGCAGGCTTTCCGACATTGAAAGTGCCGTCCGAAGCCAAGGAGTTATCATTGTGGGGGAAGCGCGTCAGCCGTGCAAAGGGAATCGGCATCAATTGCGACGTGGCGCCGGCCGGCTGCCCAGCCTTCGATTCGAGACTGGCCGGCGGACGCCGGGCGCCTGATCGTGGGAACCGCGGCCGGTGCGCGACGATTGTGCAGGGGGATGGACCAACCTCTCGAGCACATCGAAGAAAAGGCGGACCGGCGCACAGAACTTGCCGCGGACCGCACGGTGCTGGCGGCCGAGC
>DATIEM010000109.1:0-14217 GCA_035455725.1 Rhizomicrobium sp.
TGGTTCGCGAAACGGCAGCCCATTTCCGGTTATGGTCAAATCAGGCTCGGTGAAGCGGAAATTGCAATTGGCCGATCCGCAATGGGAGAGGCCAGGATTCGCCGGGCCTGGGTCGAGAATGCCTTCGATCCCACAAGCGAAAAAAGGATTTTGGCCCGACACGGAAAGCTGTTCGACACGCAGCTGCAGCAGCAGCGCCTCGCCCGGCTGGTGCTTCAGGAGAATATTGCCGCCGTTCGCCGTCAGCTGTCGCGGGTGAAGGCACCGCCGCAACTTGTGCTGAACGCGCGAACGTTGCTCCAACCGGACAGCAAACTCCATCGTCTCCTGTCGGGTGGGCAGCCGACGCTGCGGGACGATCCACGGCTGCTGATGATCGTCTCCCAGCAGCTGGAGAAGGAGCACAGGCGCGAAGACGCATGGCGCTATTTGTGGCGCGCCGCCCTTTCCAGCAGCCCGCTGCTCGACCGCGATCGGCTGTGGCCGAAAATCAGGATCGCTGCGCGCGATGCCGTCGCAGAAGGCAAATACGGCTTTGCCTATCAGCTCGTCTCGAACAGCGGTCTGCAATCCGGTGCCGACTACGTCGAAGCGGAGTTCATGGCCGGCTGGCTGGCGCTTCAACAACTCAAGCAGCCACAAATGGCCCTGGGCCATTTTGAAGCGGTCCGGCGAGAGGCAACGCTGCCAGCGACCCTCTCCCGATCGGAATACTGGCTGGGCAGAGCCTGCGACGCCTTGAACGAAAAGGGGCGCGCGATCGGCCATTACCGATCGGCGGCGGAGAAGGGCGAAACTTTCTATGGGCAGCTGGCAACGGCGCGGCTCGGTCACGCGCCCACGCTGCGGCTGAAAACGGTTCACATTCAGCCATCCGTGGCCAAGCTCACCCTGAGGAATGATGAACGGGCGCAAGCCGCCCGCATTCTCGCGCAAATCGGTGAGCGTGGCCTGGCGCGAGAGTTTGCGATGCAGCTCGTGGAAGAAGACCCCTCGGTAAGTCGTTTTGCAGCCGTGATCGGCCTGGCCGAAGACGTGCATGACCCGGCGCTCTCCCTTCGCGTGGCGAAGGAGGCAGAGCGCATAAATCTTCTGTTCGCGGCGTACTTGCATCCGGTGGTGCGCCTTCCTGTGCGCAGCGCCGACCAATCTCCGGATCCGGCACTTGTGCTCAGCATTATCCGGCAGGAGAGCGAGTTCGATCCTTCTGCCACCAGCAATGCGGGGGCGCGGGGGCTTATGCAGCTCTTGCCGACCACCGCGAAGGAGGCCGCCCAGCGGCAGCACTTGCGCTTCGATGCGACGCGCTTGAATACGGATGCGAACTATAACATTCGGTTGGGTGAAAGCACTGTGGCCAGCTACTTGCGGTTCTGGTCGAATTCCACGCTATTGGCTGTCGCTTCCTACAATGCCGGTCCGGGAACAGTGAAGAAATGGATCGCGATGTTCGGCGACCCGCGCGGCATGCATGTCGATCCGGTCGACTGGATCGAATCGATCCCATTTGAGGAGACCCGGGCCTACGTCCAGCGCGTGCTGGCAGGGGCTCAGGTGTACCGAAATCGTCTCCGGTCAAAGGAGCGCCCTCTCACGATTCTCGCAGACCTCCACAGTTCCGGAATTCACGCCGGCAAGGCGGTGCAGCCTGCGCAAGTTCGGCTGGCCGCGAACTAGCGGCCCGCTGCAGCCCGCCGTAGCTTGATCACCCGACCGCACCCTCCGTAACCTGCACCGATGCACCCCGCCGTCCGACCGTGAAGCCGCAGCCGCATGACTTGAAGCAGATCGTGCAGGCGACACTGCAGCACTACGACGATCATGCCGATGAGTTTTGGCGCGGCACACGCAGCCACGATGTCAGCCAAAACATTGCGACGCTGTTGAGGTATGTCGAAGCGACGCCGCCCTTTGCAATCCTCGACCTTGGCTGCGGACCAGGACGCGATCTGAAAGCGTTCCGCGACCTCGGCCACGTTCCCATCGGTCTGGATGGCTCGAAACGGTTCGTCGAAATGGTGCGCGAAGCTGGCTACGACGTCTGGGAGCAAAACCTGCTGGCGCTCGATTTGCCGGCCAGCCGATTCGACGGCGTATTCGCGAACGCGGTGCTGTTTCATGTCCCGAGCCAGGAATTGCCCCGGGTACTGTCGGAACTGCATGCCACACTGAAACCGCGCGGTGTCCTGTTCAGCTCCAACCCGCGTGGCCGGAACGACGAAGGCTGGATGCACGGTCGATACGGTGCCTATTACGATTTCCCAACCTGGCGCGAGTTCCTGCTGTCCGCGGGCTTTGTCGAACTGACGCATTACTATCGCCCCGCGGGATTGCCACGCGAGCAGCAGCCATGGCTGGCCAGCGTGTGGCGCAAGGCAGACGCGTAACCTTTCGCCGCGTCAGCCCGGCTTTATGAATTTCAGCGTCATGCGGTCGCTTTCGCCAATGGCGTCGTATTTGGCGTGATCGAAGTTTGGATTCGGCGGCTGACCGCTCGGTGCACTGCGCCTGGTCGGCGGTAACGTCCAGACGCCGAACGGGTGATCCTTGGTGTCCTTCGGGTTGGCATTGATCTCGGACGAGGCCGCCAGTTTGAATCCGGCGCCTTCGGCGAGCTTCACAACAACCGCGGTTGCCATATAGCCATCGCTGGCGCCCGGCTTCATGGGGCGTGGATCGGAACGATGTTGCTCAACCGCAAGAATGCCGCCCGGTTTGAGCGCCGCGTAGAAGTCGCGCATCGCCTTTTCGGGTTCGCCGGGCGTGCTCATCCAGTCGTGAAGATTGCGGGCGAGCAACACAAAGGAAACCGATCCCGGTTTTACGAGCGGCGGCGATTTCTCATTGAACACCGTCGTTGTTATGGGACCATACACCGACGTTTGTGAGAACTTTGCGGGAAGCGATTGCGACACGGACGATAAGGCCGCGCGATAAGAGCCGTTGGTGACTTTCGCATATGGTGCAAGAATTTCGGTCCAGTAGCCCGCGCCAGGCCAGATTTCCAGAATCGCCATGCCCGACTTCAGCCCCCAAAACGACAGACTCTGCTCAGGATGGCGATAGATATCGCGCGCGACGTTTTGCGGTGAACGCACGGGACTCGCCACGGCAGCAGTGAGTGCCGTGTCGCCATTGCCAGGCGTTATTGCCGTGCTGCTGGGCGATGCCAGACACGCAGAGGCCGCACAGGCTGCTGTGATCGAGATGGCCAAAATGGCAGTGCGAAATCCCATGAACGTCTCCCGCGATTTGTCAGGTGATCCAGCCAATTAAGCCGACAAAGCGCGTCGGTGTAAAACCGAAACAAACATGATCGGCGTCGTCCGTCAGGGAGATTTCCAGTAGTGGTGGGCCTCGAAGCCAACTCAGATTTGGAAGAGGAGCCACTGAGCCAAACGAATCAGCCCCCACCAAAGAAGCAGAGAGACGGAAAGCACAAAGATTACGCTCACCCACACTGGCGAAGGTTTGTCGGTCTCCGATGATCGATGCCAGTGTGTTAAAAGCGCAGCTGTGAGGCGCACGGGAGCCTCCTCGAGATAGTGCGACAACATCGGTCCACTTCATGCGATTTCTGTGGCTACAATGCGCCGGTTCCGAGGCGCCCGCGGCGTCGGGGAAGATTGGGTTAATCACTCGGAACGATGCAGCTTGGATAGCAATTGAAATTTTCTGCTATATTTCGGCCCGTGCCTGAGCGCGGGTTGAAAGTATCGCAATCGTTTAGCGGTGTCCTCTCCTAAAGCTGAAGGCTGCTTAGGTTACTCAGCGGCACAAAGTTCCCACCGCCGTCACTATCACGAATTCAGCCGACTTTCCCAAATGTACGCTGACTCGGCCATCTCAAGGAGATCCTCGTGTTGAGGTTTCCACCCAAGTTGAGCACACAGTCGCGAAGGGTCCGCGACGATGATCGCCGGATCACCGGCCCTTCGAGGGGATTTGCGGACGGGCAACGGGCGGCCTGTGACTTGTTCTACGGCGCGTATTATGTCGCGCACGCTGGTACCTCGCCCATAGCCAACGTTAAACACACCCGACGCAGCTTGTGAGTGCAAAGCGTCCAAGACCAAAAGATGCGCGGCGGCGAGATCGGTCACGTGAATGTAATCCCGAATCCCGGTGCCATCTGGGGTGGGGTAGTCGGTTCCAAAGATATCTAGTGCATCGATCCTGCCCAGGGCAGCCTGACAGGCTCGTTTGATGAGATGTGTGGCTTTCGGAGTTGATTGCCCTGTCCGCTGCATCGGGTCCGCCCCTGCGACATTGAAATATCTCAGCGCCACATAGTCCAAATCACCGGCGGCCGCCGCATCCTGCAACATCCACTCGACCATAAGTTTCGATCGGCCATATGGGCTGATGGGCTGAACGGGCGCATCTTCCCGCACGGGAGCGTCCGATCCCATTCCGTATACCGCTGCCGTGGACGAGAAAATGATCTTTGTCGTTCCGTGCCGCACACATGTCTCGATAAAAGTGCAGCAGGCGCTCGTATTGTTTGCGTAGTACCTCAGTGGTTCGGCAACCGAGTCCGGCACCACGGTGGAAGCAGCGAAGTGAATTACGGCATCAATGCGATACTTGCTGAGGATCGCGCCGACAAGCGAGCTATCGCCGATGTCGCCCTCCACAAATATGGCGCGATCGCTTACCAGCTGACGGGAGCCGGTTGAAAGATTATCGAGAACGACGACGCTTTCGCCGCGATCGGTCAACGCGTAGACTGTATGGCTACCGATGTAGCCCGCGCCGCCAGTCACCAAAACATTCATTCACCCCTTCCCCTAACAGCAGCGTAAACTCGAAATAGAATGGGGACGATGAGCCCCTAAAGAGCAGATCACGGGTAACGCCGATCTTCGCCAGGCATTCTTCCGGAGTGCGGCATGTTTTGCTTCTGACGAGGGTGTAATGGATCCCAAGGGCAAGGTTTTCACCGACGAGAGCGCCGCCCGAAAGCATCTCGGAAAGCTGCAACGGCCAAATGGTCCGGTAAGCCTTTTGCCTAAGGACCCTGACCTGACGCGACAACAATTCCCGAGAAGCCAGCGGCATTTCTCCGCTGGTGTGAGGCTCGTGGCGGCATTGTAACCGCTGAACCATCATCCAGCGGCTTGCTATGAAGTCAAGGTCATCGGAAGATATGATGAACTTTGGTAGGGTTATGACGGGACCAAGAACCTTGGCAGACAATCACCAACTGGGATATGGAACGCCTTCTTGGCCGGGTGTTGTTCCTGAGGCGCATCCGTGATTTTTGGCCCGGGTGATTCGATTTTCAGCTGATTGTCACGTTCATGGTCGACCGGTACAGTTCCTGAAATCCTTTATGAAGCGGTGACTTATGGCAGAGAGCGAGTTGGGGATGACCGACGATATTCAAAAACTTGTTTCGATTATTGTGTCGGCCTACGTGAGCAAGAATCCTGTACCTTCCGGGGAACTGCCTGGCATCATAAAGAGCATCCATCTCACCCTTCAGAGCCTTCGAACAGGGCAGGTTTCAGGGGAGAATGCTCAGAAACCAGCCGTACCGATAAAGAAGTCCATCACCCCCGAGTACATCATTTCTCTCGAGGACGGCAAAAAGCTCAAGATGCTGAAACGCTATCTGAGCACGACGTACCAGCTTACCCCCGATCAGTACCGGGCAAAGTGGGGCCTTCCACGTGACTATCCCATGGTTGCTCCGAATTACTCCGTGAGGCGTTCTGATTTGGCCAAGAAGATAGGCCTGGGCCTTACAAAGGCCCGCACACCGGGCAAACGCAGGAAGCGGTAGCAGCCCAGTTGGAAGCGGTCTGGCGCCAACATAATGCCGTGCCGCCATCCTTCACGGTCATCTGAAGAACTCTACGACTCGCGCGCCCCGCTACAGCCTTTTTGCAGAGGACCACTCGGTACGCCTGCATTGGGTGCCCGGCCATGTGCAAGCGTAACCCGACAGCATAAGCAAGAGGGCTGCTGGCCGTTGCTCGCATCGTGGTATGTTGCCAAGATTTCGTAAAGGGACGCTCATCCTCGTTGCGCCGATTGCGATAGCCCCGGATCTTACTCATGCACCGCGTAGTGCATCGAGAAATACTCATACGTCGCCGAGGCACCATCAGCGTAGAGCTGCGTCTGGAAGGTGTGGGCACCTGCCCCAAACCGGGCTGCCACCTGCGCGTTGCCCATGACAAAGCCACGGGGACCAGACTGCACACCCTGGTATTGGCATTCGATTGGCGCCCCATCCATCACGAGACAGAGAGCCCAATCGGCTCCGCCCGTGGCCACCTGAACCGAGGCGCTTGCGGAGAGAATGCACTTGCTCTTGCAGTTCAACACAGTGCCGGAATCGATCGGCGTGAACTCAAATTGCGGAAAAGGCGTGCCATTGCCGTTTCCTATCACGAACGCTTCATTTTTGAGCTTGAGCACCTGAAGCGGTGGCTGTTTCAGCGAATGAAGTGGGCTGCCATTGTGGCCCGCAAGGGCTGACGAACTCGCGAAAGCGTTGGCAGCGGCGATAAACACGATCATTTTGAAAACTGACATGGAAGCCTCCCCTGATGGCAGGCCAGAATAGCACGGTTTAAGCTCGATAGCATCCGGGGGCCCGGGGCCCCTTCCTATGTTTCAGGTCAAATGATGGCAAAGGAAAACGCCGCGATTGCCGTAATTGGCGGAGGTCACAATGCGCTCGTCTGCGCCTTCTATCTGGCGCGCGCGGGCCATCAGGTCACGGTGTTTGAGCGGCGCCACATTGTGGGCGGCGCGGCCGTCACGGAAGAGTTCCATCCGGGATTTCGCAATTCGGTGGCGAGCTATTCGGTGTCCTTGCTGCACCCGAAGATCATCGCCGATCTGGAGTTGAAGCGGCACGACCTGCGCATCGTGGAGCGCTACGCCTCCAACTTCGTGCCGGCGGAGAACGGTGGTTACCTGCTCGGCACCGCGCGGGAGGAGATCGCGAAATTTTCCCAACGTGATGCCGAAGCCATCGGTCCCTACACGGAGAAACTGCAGGTCATCGCCGATGTCGTGCGCGAACTGGCGCTTCAGACACCGCCGAACATTGGCACCGATAACTGGCAGCAAGCGCTCCCTGAACTGCTGCGTGGCGCCGCCGTTGGCCGCAAGCTTTCCTCGCTGACCCTGGAATCGAAACGCGATCTGCTGGCGCTGTTTGCGCAATCGGCCGGCGACTGGCTCGATCGCTGGTTCGAGAGCGATCCGATCAAGGCGCTGCTGGGGTTCGACAGCATCGTGGGCAATTACGCCAGCCCGTACAGCCCCGGCTCCGCTTACGTGCTACTGCATCATGTGTGGGGCGAAGTGAACGGCAAGCGTGGGCTTTGGGGCCATGCGATGGGCGGCATGGGCGCGATCACCCAGGCCATGGCGGCGGCTTGCGCGGAGCAGGGTGTGCAGATCCGGCTGAACGACCAGGTGCGCGAAGTCGCGGTGGAGAATGGGCGCGCGGCGGGGGTGGTGACGCAAAGCGGCGCGCTGCACCCTGCAAGCCATGTTGTCTCGGGGCTCAATCCCAAGCTGCTGTTCACGCAGCTCATCGATCCCGCCGCCCTGCCGGAAGACTTCCGCATGCGCATGCAACATTACCGCTGCGGCTCCGGCAGCTACCGCATGAATGTGGCGCTCTCGGAGCTGCCGCGGTTTACCTGCCTGCCGGAGCCGGGGCCGCATCTCAACACCGGCATCGTCATGGCGCCGAGCCTCGCCTATATGGACCGCGCCTACACCAGTGCCCGCGCGCAGGGATGGTCGGACAAACCGATTGTCGAGATGCTGATCCCCAGCGTGATCGACGAATCGCTGGCGCCGCCGGGCCAGCACGTCGCGAGCCTGTTTTGCCAGCACGTTGCGCCCGAGCTGCCGGGCGGCCGCTCGTGGGACGATCACCGCGACGAGGTGGCCCAACTGATGCTGCGCACGGTGGAGGAATACGCGCCGGGGTTCCGCGAATCGGTGATCGCGGTGCAGGCCTTCAGCCCGCTCGACCTGGAGCGTACCTTCGGGTTGATCGGCGGCGATATCATGCATGGCCGGCTGGAGCTGGATCAGATGTTCTCGGCGAGGCCGGTGCTGGGCCACGGCAACTATCGCGCGCCCATTCGCGGACTCTACATGTGCAGCGCCGGCACCCATCCGGGCGGCGGAGTCAGCGGCATCCCTGGCCATAACGCCGCCCGCGAAATCCTGCGCGACTTGCGGCGCGGGCGGGCACGGCTATAGTCGCGGCCCTTCCGGAAGGACAGGTGGCCGAGAGGCTGAAGGCGCGCGCCTGGAAAGTGCGTAGACGGTGACGAGCCGTCTCGAGGGTTCGAATCCCTCCCTGTCCGCCAGTCGATAGCAATTTACCGTGTTAATCAGTAGCTTATGTAGATTTTCGGCTAGCTACCTATAACCCCCATGAACCCTAACGCGCTGGGCTTGCCTCGTGGTGAGGGCGTGCGTCACGGCTGCACCATGTAGACCGTGCCGCCGTCATTGGTGCCGCCCCGTGTTGTCGTCCCGTAAAGCGCGCCCGTGGTGCGATCCACAATTGGGCGAGAGTACGGATATGCTCCGTCACTGCCGCTGACGAAACTATGCAGCACCGTTTCCGTCCAGCCGTTGCCACCGGGCACTAGCCTGAACACCGTCCCTTGGCTGCCAGTACCGCCGCCGCTGGTTGCCCCGTAGAGGTTGCCGCTCGCGGCATCGAAGTTAATTCCAGTGCCGTATGCGCCATCATTCCCGCCGCGGAAACTGTAAATGACACTGAAGGTGTATTTGTTCTTCAGGTTCGGCGTCAGCTTAAATACCGTGCCGTACCCGTACTGGCCGTAAAAATTGGTCACCCCATAGATGGCTCCGTCGCTGGATGCATCCAGGTCCCAGACATTCCCGCCATCGGTGCCATAGGTAAGGGTGTAAATAATCGAGTCGCTCCAGGCCCCCTGCCTTTCTTTGAGCTGGAAGACCTGCCCATACGTTGCACCGATCAGCGTGCCCGCTTTAGCGCTCGGTTTCAGCTGTGTCTGCGGATTACACGCATCGCTGCCGCCGTGGAAGTTATAGATGGTGCCAAAGTTCCAGTTACCGTTGACTTGCACGAGCTGAAAGGCCGTGCCGCAATTGCCCGTGGCGCCGTAGTTTGTGGTGCCATACAGGTTTCCGGTGGCCTTGTCCTTCAGCAGCACGCCGACCGGTCCAGATCCGTCCGAACCTGAGAAATTGTGAAGCACCTCTTCGCTCCAACCGCGGCCAGCGGGAGCAAGGTCGTAGACCGTGCCGTAGCCCGTTCCGCCGTACGTGGTCGTACCGTAGAGAATGCCGCTGCTGCGATCGATGAGCGGTCCCGACCACGGATGCGCGCCGCGGCTGCCACCGAAATCGAAGAGCGTTTTGTTGCTCCACAACCCGTTTTTCTGCTTCAGACGAAAAATTGCGCCGGAACCGTCCAAATTGTCGGCCGTACCATAGAGCGCGCCTTTGTTATCCTGATCCGGCCGACCGGCCGGGTACGAATCTACTGGAAAGTTGTAGAGCACCTTTTCAGTTGATGCCGTGCTTGGGCTAGCACCTGACGCGCAGAACGCGAGGGCACTTGCGGAGTAGATCAGCGTGGGGAGGATTTTCATCGGAACGTCTCTGCTCGGCTAAATGTTTCAGAGCGGCGATTGCCGGTTTTGATAAAAGGCAAACTTGCTTGGCGAGAGACACATAGAACACCTTATGGCTGCAACTCGTAGACTGTGCCTCCGTTGTAAGTGCCGCCACAGCACGTGGTCCCGTAAAGAGCGCCGGTGGTTTTGTTTACAACAGGCCGTGCTAATGGTCCCGCCCCGTCGCTTCCGCCTTTGAAGCTGTACAAGACGTTTTCCTTCCAACTCCCGCCGACTTTGGTCAGCTCAAACACCGTTCCCGCTTTCCATTTACCTCCGTCCTGTGTCGTCCCATAGAGTACCCCCTCGCTAGCATCGAAATTGATTCCCGTAGGCCCGATCCCGTCACCACCACCACCAAAGCTATAAATTACGCTGAACTCCCAGCCTTTGTGCTTCGGCGTGAGTTGAAAAACAGTCCCTTGGTCGTAAACACCACCGCCATACGCGACGCCATAAATGGTACCGTCGCCTGCCGCGTCGAGATCGAATGGACGTGAGCCATCGATCGCGCCAGTAAACCGGTAAATCACCGACTCGCTCCAGACACCCGCAGTTTGTTTCAACTGGAAAAGTGTTCCGTACCCATCGTCGTTGCCGCCCCCCCGGATTGTTGAGCCCACGAGGGTTCCTGGATTTTTTGTGGGACGCAGCTGAGTGGATGGGTGACACCCATCCTCGCCGCCGCCGAACGCGTAGATCGAGCTGAACGCCCAACCACCATTTGATTGCACCAACTGAAATGCAGTTCCGCAGCCGCCACCAGCATAGGTCGTTCCATACAGATTGCCCGTATCCTTATCCCTCAAAAGCGGTCCAAAGGGGTCCTCGCCCGCCCCAAAGTTGTGCAGTACAGTCTCTTTCCAGCCGCGACCGTTCGGCGTGAGAGCATAGACCGTGCCTCCATTCGATGTGCCGCCTTCTCCCGTGACGCCGTAGAAAATACCTGTCGCATCGTCTCGCGCGAGACCAGGACCGGGGATGGAGCCATCCTTGCCATTAAAATCAAAAATGGTTTTGTAAACCCAGTTGCCTCTCCGTGATTTTATGCGAAACACACCCCCATCTCCATCCAGATAAGGGGCTGTGCCGTACAAGCTCCCCTGACCGTCAGCTGTCAGTTGGCTACCCGGGTCCGCATTTGAAGGAAAGCTATGGAGCACCGTTTCGGAAGCTCCATTTGCGTGCGATGGCGCAGGTCCGCAGAAAAGCACGGCAGCGGCACAGGCCGCGAGCCAAGAACCGTGTTTCATCTCTGACTGTCCAGTGTCTTCGCCCTTGAGCCTACCTTTTCAAGTCGCCCAATACCATCCAACCCGCGGGCCGCTTTCCCGCCGGGATATCTGGACCACAAAATCAAGTATGTTGTGACTGCTTGACCTGACAATTGGGGCCGCTGTGTTCGCCTGCCCATTAAGCCCGAGCAGCCAGAGGAATGACCGTGCCCAATCGAGCACCGCCTCGATACGGCCTCTCAATCGGCTCGCCGTCTCCGTATTCTTGCTCCAGATAGGCTCCAGCACTTTGAGTACGAGGGCGGTGTCGATGTCCTGCACCGACACCGATCCAAACACGGGATAGCAGTAGGTGCGAAGAGTGGTTTCCCTTTGGCTGATGTGCTTTGCGTTTTTCCAGGCAATCTTGTTGGCTTCGGTGTAGGCTCGCGCACATTCCTCGAACGCCATGGCCCGTGAAGCGGCAAGGAGCGTGCCGCGCTTGAGGGCACGAGCCAAAGCATCTGAGGCACGGAAGCTTCGCGCGGAAGGCATCGATCCTATCGAACACCGTTCTGCACGCGCGCGGTCATGTCGAGAGACGATGCGCCAAAATCCTGAGATATTCTGTGGGACTCTCACATGCTCAAAACACGCATGCACTCTGCTGGACAGCGGTGTGGCGGACTCCTGTCCGCCATGCATTTATGCAGGAGACGCTCGAACTAGCGGGCGGCGAAAGCCATGCGATAGGCGCGCCGGTGGGCCCGCGGGCGCAGCGAGGCGTAGTGCAAGGATCGGCCCTGGGCTGCCTCGGCAACCTGCACCTTCAGCCGCGCCTGTGCCATCGCATTGGGCGGCAAGGCTCGGGTGGAACGCACGGCATTCACCAGCAGGGACGCGACCTTGTTGGCATCCAGCCCCGCGCCGGTGATCACCACCACCATGTCCTGGCTCGGCACGACAGCGATGCGCTGGCCGCCGAAGCCGTTGGCTTCCACGTCCGCCGGTCCGCCTGCATGTCCGGCGTAGGGGTAGATCCACATGCCGTAGCCGTAGCGCACGTACTGCTCGACGGTGGCGCGCGGCGTGAACGCCGCATCCAGATAGCGCGCCGATACAATCTGCCGTCCGTCCCAAACGCCACGGTGCAGCCAGAGATATCCCAGTTTCGCCATGTCGCGCGGCTGCATCCGCAGATCGGAGAAGCCGTGCGTGATGCCGTCGCGGTCATTGGCCCACGAAACATGCCGGATACCGAGCGGAGCAAACAGTTTCTGCCGCGCATATTCGGCGGCATTCATGCCGATACCGCGGGTCAGGATGGCGGATGCCAGATGCATGTTGCCGGCGCAGTAGGTGAAGGTGGTGCCAGGCTCGGCCACTTCGTCACGCGCCAGCGCGAATTCGGTCCAGTGCGGGCTCTGCTCCATAGCCTGCAGGAAATTGCCTCGGCCGTTGCCGCTGCAATCGAGGCCCGACGTCATGCTGAGGAGGTGCGAGAGCGTGAGGCGCGATTTCAGCGGATCGGCATAAGCCCGGCCTTCCGGCAAGAGCGCCGTGACCGGTGCGGTCAGGCTGATCTTGCGCTCGCCCCAGGCAATGCCGACGAGAGTCGAAACGACGCTTTTCGTAACCGAGGCGACGTCGTGCAGCTGATTGTCGCCGAAGGGATGGAAGTAGGCATCTAGCACCAGCTTGCCGTGCCGCACGATCAGCAGGCTGTGCACCGGCAGCCGCCGCGCGCGGATGGTTTCCATGGCGTCTGCCAGTGCTTCGGAATCGAGGCCCTGCGCTTCAGGCGTGGAGACGGTCCAGCCGTAAGTTGGCCAAGGCGTGCTTGCTTCCCGCGCCTGCATGTCGGCGACGCTGGCGGTGGGGGGCAGAACGGCCAGCGCCACGGCGGATGGCGCCATTTCCGCTGCCTCGTGAATCGCGCGTGGTCCTGCCTGGACGGCAGTTCCTACGAAAAAGGCGGCTCCGAACACAGCGCAGACGGCGCTGCAGGCGACGCTCCCAAGTAACCCCTTTGACACCCAGCGCTCCCGGCCCGGAGCACATGAGCCCCCGCTCCGGCCGGCGTCTTTCTTACGTCACGCGTATTGAGCGGGCGTGAACAGATATGGCGGAATTTTGTGCAATTCTCCGGAAACCAAATGCGCTCTCGGCGCCGGCGAACGGTGCGGCGCGCCTTCAAAAGCACGGTAAACGGAGAGACAAAGGAAATGGCGCGGGCGTGCTGCCGCTCCATTTCGTCCGTTCAAAACGGGACAGGGGCGCTGCGCGTGAAGGCGCGGATCGTGGCTGCCATTGGCAGCGCATCCGGCGCGTTCATATCGGATACCCGCAGATTCGCCGGTGACGACGGCAAAAGGTCGCGCCTGCATAGCCATAGTAGGTCTCCGGTTATTTAGGGCTGGCATGGGCGCGCGCGTGAGCCTTCGCCGCTGAAAAAGAAACAAGTGCTGTGGGGGAATGCTGCGCCGTTTCAGCAGGAAACCTCGTCAATCGCGAGATCGCGTATGACGCCATCGAACGAAAGCGTTTATGTTCGCAGCTCGCAAGGAGCATGCATGATGTTTGTTGCCAGCGGCATTTCACGAAGCGAGTTGCATACAAGGGGCCGCAAGGTGGTGCGCCGCGATGGCAAGCAGGTTCTTTTGATTGCCGCAGGCGAGCGTGTGTTCGCCATCGCAAACCGGTGTCCGCACGAAGGATATCCCTTGAGGGAAGGCACGCTTGGGCCGGATTGCCTGCTCACCTGCAACTGGCACAACTGGAAATTCGATTTGCGAACGGGAGAAGCGCTGGTCGGTCGCGATCCGGTGCGCACCTATCCGGTCGAGCTGCGCGGCGAAGAGATTTTCTTCGACCTCACCGATCCGCCGGCCGAGGCGCAGCGCGACCGCGCGCTGAAAGGCCTGGAAGGTGCCGTCGCCGACAACGACATGGCGCGCATGGCACGCGAGCTGGCGCGGCTCGAACGCGCCGGCTTCGATGCGCGCGACGGTTTTGCGCGGGCAATCGCCGTGCGCAACGAGCGTCTGGAAGACGGCATGACGCATGCGCATGCCGCCGCCGGGGATTGGCTGATGCTGGCTGAACGTGCTCCTTCCGCCGAGCTGCGTCTGACCGCCTTGCTGGAGCCGGTTGCGCATCTGGCAGACGACACACTGGGCGGAGGCCATTTTCCGTACACGGATCGTCGGGCAGAGTGGAACCCGCGGGCTTTCGTCGCGGCAGTAGAAGCAGAGGACGAAGCGGAGGCCGCGGCGCTGGTCCGCGGCGCACTTAGCCAGGGTCTCACCTACGCCGACATGCGTCCCGCCTTCGGCGAAGCGGCG
>DATIEM010000110.1:0-2971 GCA_035455725.1 Rhizomicrobium sp.
CGCGCCGAACCACGCATAGGCGAATTCCGGCCGGTCCTGCATGCACACCAGCACGCGCTGCTCCGGCAACAGTCCGTCTGCCACCAAATTGCGCGCAACCCGCATCACCTTCTCCGCCACTTCGCGATAGCAAATGGCGAGACCTTCGAAATAGATGGCCGTCTTCTCCCCGCGCCCCGCTTCGAGGTTCGAGAAGACGAAGTAATCCGCCATGTTGAAGTCGTCAGGGAATTCGGGCGGAACGAAGCCCATGGCGCGATCAGCTCACTTCGCCGCCGGCAACCGGCAGCGCGATGCCATTCACAGCCGCCGCTTCATCGGACGCCAGCCACAGCACCGCCGCCGCAACTTCATCGGGCTTCACCAGCCGCCCCTGCGGATTCGCAGCCGTGAATCTCGCGACCGCGCTCTCAAGTGATTGCTGCGACTTTGCCGCGAACCGGGCGACGGCGGAGGAGATGATCTCCGTATCCGTATAGCCGGGGCAGACGGCGTTCACGGTGACGCCCGTTTTTGCCACTTCCAGCGCCAGCGCCCTGGTCAGGCCCACGAGCGCGTGCTTCGCAGCGACGTAGGCGCTCACCTTGCGATAGCCGACCAGTCCGGCGGTGCTCGCGATGTTGACGATCCGCCCCCAGCCGTTCGCCGTCATCTGCGGCAACGCAGCCTGGATGCAGTGCACGGCGCCCATCACGTGCACCTCGAACATGGTTTGCCAGGCCGTCACATCCGTGTCTTTGAACGGCGCGGAGATCACACTGCCGGCGTTGTTCACCAAAAGATGGATCGGCCCTGCCGAATCGGCGGCGACCCGGAAGGCCAATGGCACCGCTTCCGGATCGGTGACATCGAGCGGCTGGATGCGCGCGCCGGGAATGACTTTCGCCACATCGCGCAGCCGCGCTTCCGTACGGCCGGCGATCGTCACCCGCCAGCGGCCTTGCGCCAGCACCCTGGCAATCGCCAGGCCTATGCCGCTGCCGCCCCCGGTGATGAAAGCGTGCCTGTCCACGTTGCGGTCTCCTTCCCCGCAACGTTAGTCTAAGCGCGAGTCCCCTGCCAATGAATCAGGCCATGATTCCAGCGAGTTTCGAGCCCGAGCATTTCCTCTGGGCCTATGCCGACGGCATCGCTACCATCACGCTCAACCGGCCGGAGCGGAAGAACCCGCTCACCTTCGAATCCTATGCCGAGCTGCGCGACACCTTCCGTGCGCTGGTCTATCAAACCGAGGTGAAAGCGGTGGTGATCCGCGGCGCCGGCAGCAATTTCTGTTCCGGCGGCGATGTGCACGAGATCATCGGCCCGCTGGTGGAAATGCAGATGGCCGGCCTGCTCGCCTTCACCCGCATGACGGGCGATCTGGTGAAAGCCATGCGGGGTTGCCCGCAACCGATCATCGCCGCGGTGCAGGGGGTGTGCGCTGGGGCGGGCGCCATCATCGCCATGGCTTCGGACATTCGCCTAGCGGCACCGGATGCGAAGACGGCATTTCTATTCAACCGGGTCGGGCTGGCCGGTTGCGACATGGGTGCCTGCGCGATCCTGCCGCGCATTATCGGGCATGGCCGCGCTTCCGAGCTGCTCTTCTATGGCCGCAGCATGAGCGCCGAAGAGGGCGAGCGCTGGGGCTTTTACAACCGCATCGTGCCGGCAGAAGATTTGGACAACGAAGCGCAAGCTTGGGCCGAGAAGTTGGCCGCCGGTCCCGGCTTCGCCAACGGCATGACCAAGAATCAGCTCAACCAGGAATGGAGCATGAGCTTGGACATGGCGATCGAGGCGGAAGCGCAGGCACAGGCCATCTGCATGCAGACGCAGGATTTCGAGCGCGCCTACCACGCGTTCCTCGCCAAACAGCAACCGATTTTCGAAGGAAATTGAGATGCGCACTTTGCAACCGGCCGGCTGGGCGCGCCCGCGGGGGTACTCCAACGGCATCGAGGCGGAAGGCCGCGTGGTGTTTGTGGCCGGGCAGATCGGCTGGAACGAGAGGTGCGAATTTCACGAGCACACCCTCGGTGGCCAGTTCCGGCAGGCGCTGAAGAACGTGCTGGCGGTGCTGAAGGAAGCCGGGGCCGGGCCGGAGCACATCGCGCGCATGACCCTGTTCGTCACCAGCCGCGAGGAATACGTCGCCACGCGGCCGCAGCTGGGCGAGGCGTGGAAGGAGCTGATGGGCAAGAACTTCCCCGCCATGGCGGTCATCATCGTCACCGGTTTCGTGGAGCCAGAGGCGAAGATTGAAATCGAAGCCACGGCGGTGATCCCGCGCTGATGCCGCGGAAACCGCTGAAGATTGCGATTGTCGGCGGCGGGCCGGGCGGGCTGTATCTTGCGCTGCTGACCAAGAAGGCGCGGCCGGACTGGCAAATCGATGTTTACGAGCAGAACCGCGCCGACGACACGTTCGGTTTCGGCGTGGTGTTTTCCGACGAGACGCTGGAGGAGTTCTTGAGCCGCGACGCGGAGTCGTACGCGGCGATCACCAAGGCATTCGCGTATTGGGACGACATCATCATCCGCTACAAGGGCGCGGAGATTCGCTGCGGCGGCAACGGCTTTGCCGGCTGCTCGCGGCTGGCGCTGCTGAGGATCTTGCAAGAGCGCTGCGCAGCACTGGGTGTTGGCCTGCATTTCCAATCGCCGGTTCACGATCTCTCGCAATTTGCCGATTGCGATGTGATCGTCGGTGCGGATGGCATCAACAGCCGCGTCCGCGAGACTTTCAAGGAGCATTTCCGGCCAGAGGTTCGCGTTCAGTCCAACAAGTTCGTCTGGCTTGGCTCCACGCGGCCGCTTTCCGGCTTCACCTTCTTTTTCAAGCAGACGGAACACGGGCTGATCGTCGCTCATACTTATCAATACGAACCCGGTCACTCGACGTGGGTCATCGAAATGAGCCCGGCCGCCTGGGCGGCGTTCGGCTTCGAGGCGCTGGACGAAAACGAAAGCGCGCGCCTGCTGGAGC
>DATIEM010000111.1:0-3439 GCA_035455725.1 Rhizomicrobium sp.
CTGTTCGGCGCGGGCGACACCATCGGCGGCACGGCGCACAAATTCTCTTCCGGTTCGTTCACCGAAGGCCGCATCGCCGCAAAGGCGGCGGTGAATTACGTGCTCGACATGCGCGAGGCGCCGCAGGTGAGCGAAGCGGAGTGCGACAGCTTGAAGAAAACGGTGTACCAGCCGCTGGAAACCTACGCGGTCGGCCGCAACGAGATCGTCGCGGGGTCGGTATCACCCAGCTACCTGCTCCCGATTCATGGCTTGCAGCGGCTGGAGAAGCTGATGGACGAATACGTGGGCGGCATCAGCGCCAACTACACCACCAACGAGCCGCTCCTCACCCGCGGCCTCGAGCTTCTCGCGATGCTGAAAGAGGACATGGCGCATATTGGCGCAGAAGACCTGCACCAGCTGCAGCGCGCATGGGAATTGCACCATCGCGTGCTGGCCTCAGAAGCAGTCACCCGCCATACGCTGTATCGCACCGAAACGCGCTGGCCTGGCTATTACTACCGCGCCGACCATCCCAAGCTGGACGACGCGGACTGGCACTGCTTCACCCTCTCCCGCTACGACCGCAACACCGGCCAATGGGCGATGGAGAAGGCGCCCGTCTATCACATCGTGGATTGACGAAGCGGCCCTCGCGCAGACGTGAAGCGCCACGGTGCGCAATGCATCTGCCTTGGTTCGGCAGCGTTGCTATTCTTCGGTATGGCTCTTGACCACCGTGTCGCGTTCGCCGCCCTGCTGTTGGTCTCGCCGCCGCTCGGCGCGGCCGCGCCGCTTTCGCCGGGACTGCACACATCTGTGGTGTTCGATCATGTCTCACCCCTATCGAGCACGGCAGAGCTGATCCGGCGCACCTTCTCTCCGCTGGCGGCGCAGCGCATGACGGGCGGCGCTTCGCTCACCGGACACCCGATCAAGATCGCCCAGGAGCAATTCCTGGTCTATGTGCCGGCGCGCAAGCCCCCGCAAGGCTACGCGCTGCTGGTGTTCGTGCCGCCGAACGACGGTGCCGCGGTCCCCCCCGGCTGGGCGTCCGTGCTCGACGACGAGGGCATCATCTTCGTCAGCGCCCAGAGATCCGGAAACGACTGGAAGGTGGAGTCCCGCCGCATGCCGCTGGCCGTCGCCGCCGCGGAGCAGCTGATGCGCGACTACGCTGTTCCGCCCTCGCGCGTTTTGGCGGGCGGATTCTCCGGCGGTTCGCGCGTGGCACTGCGGCTCGCGTTTGCCTATCCGGACGTGTTCCGCGGCGCGCTGCTCAATTCCGATGCCGATCCCATCGGTACCGCCGCAATTCCCCTCCCGCCGGCGGACCTGTTCCACCGCTTCCAGGAAAACTCGCGCCTGTATTACATCATGGGCGACCTCGATACCGCGGGCCGCAGCATGCAGGCGGCCAGCGAAGCCTCTCTGCAGCGCTGGTGTGTGTTCGATATCCACGCAGCGGCGATGCCGCACGCCGGCCACACGACCGCCGGTGGAAGCACCCTGTCGCTCGCTCTGGATACGCTGCTCGATCCCGCGCCGGCCAAGCGCGACGGCTTGGCCGCGTGCCGCGCGCGGAATGAGAGCGAGCTGGCCTCCTCTATGCAGCGCATCGACGCGCTCGTCGCCAGCGGCGACAAGGCCGCCGCCCGCCGGGCGCTCACCGATCTCGACGCCAAATTCGGCGGCCTCGCCGCAGAGCAGATTCTCGCGCTGGAGAAAATGCTGCATTGACGCCATTTCGGCAGGCGTGCCTTCAGGCGCCAGCGGAAACATCTGTTGCGAATGGCTGCAAACTACCGAAGGAGTGTTAGAGAGCCAGCCAGTCCATCATCGCAGGTTTCCATGCGTCTCTTCCTTTGCGTTATAGCCACCCTCCTTTTCAATCTAGCGGCAGTCTCAGCGGAAAAACTGACGCTGAAGCCCTGCCGGCCCGAGGGCGCAAAGCGGGAGCTGCGCTGCGGCATTCTGAAGGTGCCGGAGAATCGGGCGCGGTCGGATGGCCGCATGTTGAAGCTGGAAGTGATGGTTGTGCCTGCGCGCCATCCTTCCGGCAAGGAGCCGGTGGTTTTCCTCACCGGCGGTCCGGGCCAGGCAGGGACGGTGCAAGCGCCCGGCTTCGCGAATTACTGGATCAGCGACCAGCACGACATGATGATGGTGAACTTCCGCGGCACCGGACCGGCTACGAAACTGGACTGTCCACAGGGCGGGACGGACGAACACCCGGAAGAATACGTCGAACCGCTGTTCCACGAGGGAACCGCATACGCCAGCTGCGCCAAAGCACTGGCGAAGAAGGCGGACCTCACGCAGTACTCGACGGACGCGGCGATGGAGGACTTGGAGGACGCACGCAAGGCGCTGGGCTACGGCAAGATCGATCTGCTGGGCGGCTCCTACGGCACGCGCGCCGCCATCGTCTACATGCATCGCCATCCCCAGAACGTGCGCCTTGCCATTCTTTCCGGCCTGGTGCCGTTTTCCGATCGCAGTCCGCTGTATCACGCGGCCGCCGCAGAGCGCGCTTTCGAGACGCTGACGAAGCAGTGCGCCGCTGACCCGGCTTGTCACCGCGCCTTTCCCGATCCCAAAGGCGATCTCGAGGGCATTCTGGCGAAACTGCGGGCACATCCGGCGCGGGTGACGCTGAAGAAGCATCCCAAAACCGGCAAACCGTTCGACGTCACGCTGACCGCCTCAGGTTTCAGCGATGGGCTGCGGGTGATGCTCTACGACGAGGAAACAGACCGCCGCGTGCCGCTGCTGCTGCATCGGGCGCGGGCCGGCGATTATGGGCCGTTCGCCGAGTTGGCGATGGATCACGGGCGCGGGATGAAGCAGGACTTGGCGATGGGGCTGCTGCTTTCCGTGGAATGCAGCGAGGATACGAGCCGCATCCGGCCGGAAGAGGTGGCGCGGGAAACCGCGGGAAGCTTCATCGGCGACTTCCGCGTGCGCGGACAAATGGCCGCCTGCAGCACATGGCCGAAAGCGCAACTCCGTCCGGATTACGCGGCGCCGTATAAAACCAACGTTCCGGTGCTGCTGATCTCCGGCAACCTCGATCCGGTCACGCCGCCGCAGTGGGGCGCAGAGGCAGCCAAATACTTCCCCAACAGCCGGCATATCGTTGTGCCCGGCGCGCACGTGTCCGACAGCCCCTGCATAGACGCCATCATGAAGCAGTTCCTGAAGACGGCGAATCCCAGGACACTCGATACATCCTGCGTAGCGAAAGCGAAACTCCCGCCGTTCGTGACGCGGGCGAAGTAGCCGCCCCTTTGCTCGCCAATGGCCGCCAGCCACGCTATGTTGATAGTGGAGTCGGGGGACGATCCATGCTGCCAGAGAAAAGCGCCGCGGGCGGGCGGCTCGACTACATCGATTCGCTGCGCGGCTTTGCGCTGTTCGGCGTGTTCGGCGCGAACCTCTTCATCTTCTCCGGCCT
>DATIEM010000112.1:0-7124 GCA_035455725.1 Rhizomicrobium sp.
ACGGCTTCAAGGCACAGAAAGGCGTGGTGCGGGGCTTGGTGAGTTCGGACATGAGCGTTCGCCGCTGCGGGAGTGAGGCGCGGGCTAGAGGCGCGCTGGCCTAGTGAATCTGGCGGCGCTCGTGCGGGCTTTCAAGCAGGAAGATAGGGATCTCCACGTCGAAAGCTTCGCCCGTGGTGCTGCGCATCAGGTAGCGGCCATGCATGGCGCCCGCGGCTGTGGGCAGCGGGCAGCCGCTGGTGTATTCGAAGCTCTGGCCCGGCTCGAGCACAGGCTGCGCGCCGACCACGCCCGGCCCGCGAACTTCCTGCATGCGGCCGTTTTCGTCGGTGATCTTCCAGTAGCGCGCGATCAACTGGACGGTCTCGCGGCCGTGGTTCTCGATGGTGATGGTGTAGGACCAGAGGAAGCGGCGCTCCTCGGGGTTGGATTGATCGGGCAGAAACATGGGCAGCGCGCGAACGCGAATGCCGCGCGTGGTCTGCTCATAGGCCGGCATATGGCCGGTTTCCCGCAATCCGATCGATAGCCCCTGCATGCCCCAATGTATGCGGCAAGATTCGGACCATGCGCAAGGGTTTGGGGACTGCAGCGTTAACGTTTGCTCACAGCTGCGGCGCGACCGAAACGTCGGTCTTCACCGAATTCGCGATGAAACATTCGCCGTGCGACTGTTCATGAATGGCTTCCAGCGCCGCGGCGTCGGGCGCGCTGCCGGGCGCGAATGTCACAAGCGGCCGCAGGATAACCCGCGCAACCCACAGTTTGCCGTCCGGGCCTTTCTCCAGGTAGCCGACCGCGTCGTCTTCATAGGAATCGACCGTCAGCCGCTTGCGGGCGCAGATGGCCAGCAGTGTCAGCATGTGGCAGCTGGAGAGCGCGGCCACATAGGCTTCCTCCGGATCGACCCGGTCGGCATCGCCGCGGAAGGCCGGCGCCGACGAGGCGGGCAGGCGGATGGCGCCGTTCTTGAAGAAGAATTCGTGCGCGCGGTTGTAGCCTTCGTAGGTGAATGCGTCCGCGGTCCGCGTCCAGCGCACGCCGGCGTGATGCTCCGACATTGTTTGCCTCCTTCGCGCCGTTCATACGCCCGATGCGCGGCGGCGGCCACAGGCAGAGGAGCCGCACCGGCCGTGCGCTTGCCGCAAGCCGGAGGCGGGCCTAAGCTCGTCAAACCGCAGCGGCTCCGCCGTCGAAAGGGCAAGCGTGACCTCCAATTCCGGCGCGAAGGCGCTCAATCACCATTCCGCGCTGATCTATGTCATGGTCATCGTCTCGGCGGCGGATGGCGCCATGAGCGACCGCGAGCTGCGCGCCATCGGCGCTCTCACCAAAACGCTTCCCGTGTTCCAGACCTTCGAAGAGCACAGCCTCATTCCCATCTCGCAGGAATGCGCGGCCATGCTGCGCGAGCCGGATTCGCTGGATTCCATCCTGCGGCTGGTGCGCGAGGCGCTTCCGCCGAACCTGCGCGAGATGGCCTATGCGCTGGCGCTCGAGATCGCGCTGACCGACCGGCGGGTAATGATAGAGGAAGTGCGGGTGCTGGATATCCTGCGGCGGGCCCTGGGGCTGGACAGGCTGGTCGCCGCCGCGATCGAACGCGGGGCGCGCGCGCGCTACGCCTTGCCGCCCGACTCATGAAGCGCCTCTTTCTGTTTCGCCATGCCAAGGCCGTGCAGGCCAACAAGGACACGCCGGCCGATGCCGAGCGGCCGCTCACGAAATCCGGCCGGGCGGACGCCGCGCGCATCGGCCGCGCCATGCGTGCGCAGGGCTACAATCCCGATCGCATTCTCTGCTCGCCATCGGTGCGCACGAAAGAGACGCTGGAATGCGCCAATGCCGAGCTGCGCAGCGCGGCGCCCGTGGATTATGTCGAGGGGATTTACGACGCGCCCGCCGACCGGCTGTTGGCGATCGCGCAACGTCTTGCGGACGCGAGGCGGCCGATGATGGTGGGCCATAATCCGGGGTTCGAGGAATTCAGCGCGCTGCTGGTGCGGGAGTCGGGCGCGGCGGCTTTTGCGGGCGGGGACGGCAAGGCGCGATTTCCGACCGCCGGACTCGCCGTGCTGGATTTCGACATCGCGGAGTGGAAAGAATTGGGGCCGCACAGGGGAGTCTTGGTCGGTTTTCTCAAGCCGAGGGACTTGCCAGGCGGCTAGTGCGCCCGGCTGCGTTCGGCGAGCGTCAATCTGCGCCAGCCGAAGGCATTCTCCGGCACCGGATCGCCCATCATCTGCATGGTGCGTTCGGCGATCAGCCTGCCGCCCATCGCTTCGTAGAAGAATCGCACCGGATTTTTCGCATGCGCCCAGATCACGCAAGAGGAATGCCCGCGCTTGCGCAGCGACGCGAAGGCGCCCTGCATCAAGGCGCGACCAACGCCGCGGCCGTAAAAGGCGGGATCGACATACAGCGTGTAGATTTCGCCATCCAGCGAAAGCGAGCCGTCTCGCGCCGGTCCGAAGCTGGACATCCCGACGAGGCCGTCACGTCCGGCTTCCGCGATAAACACGGCCTCCCGGCCGCGCGCGCGAATGGCCGCGCGCCAGCGGGCAGTCTGTCCGTTCTGTGTCATCGCGCAGAGCAGCCGGTTGGGAAGAATGCCGGCATAGGCGTCGTGCCAGGATTCGATGTAGACGCGCGCCACCTGCGCGGCATCTTCCGCGCGCGCGGGGCGGATGGAGATGGCGGGCCGATCCATGGCCGAATGTTGGCGCGGCGCGCTGCATCCGGCAAGCCCCCTTGCCTATGTTGCAACTGCACATGAACGCACACTGAAGCGGACGCTCAGGAACGGTCTCGAAACCTTTCTGCACAATACTGTGATGAGCCCGGCAATGGCATGCGCGCCGTGGCGAAAGAAAGTGAGGCAGGCATGGCGCCGCGTCACAATCGCCCTTTGCAAAATGCGAAAAGGGTTTACACTCTTTCGCAAATCAGCCGCGCCGGACTGTCGAAGCGGGCGGCGAAAATCGCGACAGGGGTAATGGGAGGGCAAACACGGGCGCGGGTGACCGCGGCGGGTAAGGCAATGCATGTCTTTTGAGCGGAACAAAAGACAAAACCGCGGATTGAATCTCACGAGTGAGACGTCGAGCCGCGCAGTGTTCACTGTCTTGTCAAGTCCGCCGAGGGCCACGACATGAATCGTGGAGGGCGTGCTGGACGTAGAGGAGCCAGGGTTCGATGAGCACATTGGATGTGTTCGACATCTTCACACGCGACTATGCGCGCGAGCGTTTCGACACGATGAGCCTGCGTGACTGGCTGCTGGCCGCGCGCGACGACAAGTTCATGTATGCCAGCCCTGCCGAGCGGCTGGTGGCCGCCGTTGGCGACCCCGAGCTGGTCGATACCGCCCAGGATCCGCGGCTGGGCCGCCTGTTCTTTAATCGCACGATCAAAATGTATCCCGCCTTCGACGGTTTCTTCGGCATGGAAGACACCATCGAGCGCATCGTCGGCTACTTCAAGCACGCGGCACAGGGCCTCGAGGAGCGGCGGCAGATTCTTTACCTGCTCGGTCCGGTTGGCGGTGGCAAATCCTCGCTCGCCGAGCGGCTCAAGGAGCTGATGGAGAAGAAGCCGATCTATGTGCTGAAGGCCGGCGAACAGTTGAGCCCGGTATTCGAGTCTCCGCTCGGCCTGTTCCGCTCGCCCGAGCTGATGGATCTGCTGGCTGACAAATACGGCGTCGAGAAGCACCGGCTCACCGGCATTATGAGCCCGTGGGCGGTGAAGCGGCTGGATGAATTCGGCGGCGATATCTCGAAATTCGAGGTGGTGAAGCTGTATCCGTCCAAGCTGCGTCAGATCGCGGTGGCGAAAACCGAGCCCGGGGATGAGAACAACCAGGACATTTCCTCGCTGGTCGGCAAAGTCGACATCCGCAAGCTCGAGCACTACAGCCAGAACGACCCCGACGCCTATTCCTTCTCCGGCGGCCTGTGCCGCGCCAACCAGGGGCTGCTGGAATTCGTCGAGATGTTCAAGGCGCCCATCAAGGTGCTGCACCCGCTGCTGACCGCCACGCAGGAAGGCAATTACATCGGTACCGAAACGCTGGGACCGATCCCCTTCAACGGCATTATCCTCGCCCACTCGAACGAAGCCGAGTGGACGGTCTTCAAGTCCAACCGCAACAACGAGGCCTTCCTCGACCGCATCTGCGTCATCACCGTGCCGTATTGCCTGCGGGTTGCCGAGGAGACGCAGATTTATCGCAAGCTCATCCGGCAGAGCGATCTGGCCGGCACGCCATGCGCGCCGGAGACGCTGGAAATGCTGGCGAAGTTCTGCGTCATGACGCGGCTCAAGGAGCACGAGAACTCCAACCTGACTTCGAAGATGCGCGTCTATGACGGCGAAAAGCTGAAAGACACCGATCCTAAGGCCAAGACGCTGCAGGAGTACAAGGATGCGGCCGGCGTCGATGAAGGCATGATGGGCATCTCCACCCGCTTCGCCTACAAGACGCTCTCGGAGACGTTCAACTACGATGTCACGGAAGTGGCAGCCGATCCGGTGCATCTGATGTATGTGCTGGAGCAGGCGATCAAGCGCGAGCAGTACCAGAACGACACCGAGAAGAAATATCTCGAATTCATCAAGGCGGAGCTGGCGCCGCGCTACGCCGAGTTTATCGGCAAGGAAATCCAGAAGGCGTATCTGGAATCCTACGGCGAGTACGGCCAGAACCTCTTCGACCGCTATATTGCCTATGCCGATGCCTGGATCGAAGATCAGGATTTTAAGGACGCCGATACTGGCCAGCTGCTGGACCGCGCGGCGCTCGATGCCGAGCTGTCGAAGATCGAAAAGCCCGCCGGCATTGCCAACCCCAAGGACTTCCGCAACGAGGTGGTGAAGTTCTCGCTGCGCTACCGGGCCCAGAACGAAGGCAAGAACCCCGCTTGGACGGCTTACGAGAAAATCCGCTCGGTCATCGAGAAGCGGATGTTCACCCAGGTGGAAGACCTGCTGCCCGTCATCAGCTTCGAGTCCAAGAAGGACAGCGACACGCAGACCAAGCACAACGAGTTCGTCAAGCGCATGCTCGCCCGCGGTTACACGCCGCGCCAGGTGCGCCGGCTGGTGGAATGGTACATGCGCGTGAACAAGGCGGGGTAGTCATGGTTCGAGGCTCGCTGCGCTCGCACCTCACCATGACGAAAGTCATCCTGAGGTGGACGCGAAGCGTCCCACGAAGGATTATGCCATGAACCACTTCATTGACCGCCGCCTCAATCCCAAAGGCAAAAGTCTCGCCAACCGCCAGCGCTTTCTTCGCCGCGCGCGGGCGCAAATCCGCGACGCGGTGCAGCGCTCGCTGAAGGATGCCGCGGTCGCCGATATCGATAAGGACCGCAAGATCAAGATCTCCACCAAGGGCACACGCGAGCCGCGCTTCCGGCTCGACCGGCAGCAAGGCGGCGAGCACGATTTCGTGCTTCCGGGCAACAAGGAGTTCGTGCCGGGCGATGAAATCCGCAAGCCCAAGGGCGGCGACGGCGGGCAGAAGGGCAAGCAGGCCGCCGATTACGCGGAGGGCGAGGACGATTTCGAATTCACCATGACTCAGGAGGAGATCCTTGACATCTTTTTCGAGGATCTCGAACTGCCCAATCTGGTCCGCACCACGCTGAAGGAAACCCCGAGCCGGGCCTGGAAGCGCGCTGGCATCACCACCGCGGGTTCCCCCACCCAGATCAATCTGGTGCGCACCATGCGCAATTCGTTTGGGCGGCGCCTGGCGCTCAAGCGGCCCAGCGTCGCCGATGTCGAGCGGCTGCAGGCGGAGCTGGATGAACTGGAGCGGGAGGAGCCGCAAACGGAGAATACCCGCGGGCGGATCGTGGCGATGAAGGAAAAACTGGCCAGGGCCGAGGGGAAGCGTAAATGGGTCGCCTTTGTCGATCCCCTGGACGTGCGCTTCAACGCCTTCAGCGAGCAGCCGGTGCCCACGTCGCAGGCGGTGATGTTCTGCCTGATGGACGTTTCCGGCTCGATGGGGGAGCGGGAAAAGGATCTCGCCAAGCGATTCTATATGCTGCTGCACCTCTTCCTGAAGCGCCGCTACGAGAAGGTGGACATCGTTTTCATCCGCCACACGCACGATGCCCAGGAAGTGGACGAGCAGGAATTCTTTTATTCGCGCCAGTCCGGCGGCACGATCGTCTCCACCGCGCTGGAAAAGATGCTGGAAATCCAGCGCGAACGCTACGCGACGGCGGACTGGAACATCTATGCGGCGCAGGCGTCGGATGGCTACACCCAGTCCGGCGACGCGAGGCGCTGCGTGGAGATGCTGAACGGCGAGATCATGCCGCTCTGCCAGTACTACGCCTACATCGAAATTCTCGATGAGCGGGAGATGGAGGTGTTCGCCAGCGAAGACTCCGGAGCCGAGCTGTGGCGCGCCTATCGCACGGTGGCGGAAGGCTGGCCGAACTTCGCGACCAAGCGCATTTCCAAGCCGTCGGACATTTTCCCCGTCTTCCGCGAACTGTTCCGCAAGACGGAGAGCGCATGATCCTTCGTGGCTCGCGGCTTTGCCGCTCGCACCTCAGGATGACGGTACCCTGCTAATGGGCGGCTGGACATACATCGCGCGGTGCAGAGGCGACTCACTATACGTCGGCTCTACGTCCTATGTAGAGGTTCAGCGTCGCGTCGATGAGCATAACGACGGGCGGTACTTGGGCTATACTTCGAATAGGCGCCCTGTTGTGCTCGCCTGGTCGAAGTGGTTCGAGTATCTTGCAGATGCTCATGCCTTAGAGCGCCAACTTAAAGGCTGGAGCCGGGCAAAAAAGCTCGCACTGATCCAGAACGATATCGATCGTATCAAGACGTTCGCCAAGAGGCCGCCAGCACGGAGTGAGTTGTTGCAAGCTGCCGGCGAAAAAGTTCCCACTGTTCGCACGACCGGCCACAAACTGCGCGCCCTCTCTCTGGACGCGCAAGCCACTGGTGCGAGGAACATTCTTGTTGCTCGTCATCCTGAGGTGCGAGCAAAGCGAGCTACGAAGGATGACTAGTTTGCTCTTCACCGAAGCCGAGTGGGATTTCGCCACGCTCGATCGGGCATACAAAGCCATCGAGGAGATCGCGCT
>DATIEM010000113.1:0-5570 GCA_035455725.1 Rhizomicrobium sp.
CCGCAATCCCTTCGACCGCAAGCGCATGGCCATCGTGCGCAATCAGGGCAAGCCGGCGCGTACCCGCTATCGGATGCTCGAACGCTACGGCGGCGAAGGGCGCGCCTTCGCCAGCTTGATCGAATGCCGGCTGGAAACGGGGCGCACGCACCAGATCCGCGTGCATCTGGCGCATCTTGGTCATCCTCTCATCGGCGACCACACCTACGGCCGCGCACGCCGACCGCCGCGCGCGAAGAACGAAGCGGAGGAACGCGCGTATTCTGCGGCCGCCGAATTCCCGCGGCAGGCGCTGCATGCCTGGCTGCTCGGGTTCCAGCATCCGAGTACGCACAAACAGGTGCGCTTCGAATCGCCATGGCCGGAGGATTTCTCAGGCTTGGTCGCCGCATTGCGCGGATTAGATCAGGGCGGCGGGAGGATCATGCCTTCGTAGAAGTACAGGTTGGGCCGGTGCGGTGTGCCGGCCTTGAGCGGCGATACGGCGTAAGTGGAAAGCGCGATGCGGCGCGGTGGGGCAAATACCGTATCGGGAATGGCGACGATGGCTTCGGCAAAGGCGCGGCCACCTTCGCTCACCAGTCGCGCCACCGCATAAGTCAAGCCGCCGCTGTTCGTGGGGAGCGGGATGACCACCAGGTCTTCCTCTGACATTCGTTTTCCCTCCGGTCCCGCCTCGGTTTTGAACCGACTGACAGGGAAGATTGAAATGATCGAGTCCTCTTCCCATATGCGACATTACGCCGACTGTCTGGGGCTTGGGTTGGCTGATCCCGCCATCGGTGCGTTACAGATTTGTGGCTTGCGCGTGCTTGCGCGGGCGGACTAGGGGTTGAATATGACCAGTCGTGGCGTTCCCGCCCTCCAGGGTGAGGGCGGATTATCGCGATATTTGACGGAAATCCGGAAGTTCCCGCTTCTGGAGCCAGAAGAAGAGTACATGCTCGCCAAGCGGTGGAAGGAGCACGAGGATCCTGAAGCCGCCCGCAAGCTGATCACCTCGCACCTGCGCCTCGTGGCCAAGATTGCCATGGGCTATCGCGGCTACGGCCTGCCGCTTTCCGAGGTGGTCGGCGAAGGCAATGTGGGCCTGATGCAGGCGGTGAAGCGCTTCGAGCCCGACCGCGGCTTTCGCCTGGCCACCTACGCCATGTGGTGGATTCGCGCGGCGATCCAGGAATACATCCTGCGCTCGTGGTCGCTCGTGAAGATGGGCACCACAGCGGCGCAGAAGAAGCTGTTCTTCAACCTGCGCAAGGCCAAGACCAAAATCAACGCGATCGAAGAAGGCGACCTCACGCCCGAACATACGAAGGAAATCGCGCGTCAGCTGGCGGTGCCCGAGCAGGAAGTCATCAACATGAACCGGCGGCTGACAGCGCCGGATTCGTCGCTGAACGCGCCGCTGCGTTCGGAGTCGGAATCCGAATGGCAGGACTGGCTGGCGGACGATACCGTCGATCAGGAGAGCCGGCTTGCCCAATCCGAGGAAATGGATGAGCGGCACGAACTGCTTTCCGCCGCGATGGGTGAGCTCACGGATCGCGAGCGCGACATTCTGGAAGCGCGGCGGTTGCGCGACGAGCCGCTGACTCTGGAAGATCTCTCGCAGAAATATGGTGTTTCGCGCGAACGTATCCGGCAGATCGAAGTCCGCGCCTTCGAGAAGCTACAAAAGGCGATGAAGGCCGCGCTGGCGGACAAGCGTCGCCACATTACTGTCCACCAGCCGGCGGCATAGGCCTTGTGGGGAGCCTCCGCCTTTTTCGGGTTGGCCGCGCTCTGGCATTCCTGGCGCTGATCGGCGCCTGCTCTCCTGCTCCCATGTTGAATCTCCTGGTTCCCCGCAGCGGCTACAGCCTGCGCGCCGATCTCGCCTACGGCGGCAACCCCCGCCAGAAGCTCGACCTCTACATTCCTGACGGCCTGAACGCGCCTGCGCCGGTTATGCTGTTCTTCTACGGCGGGACTTGGCAGAGCGGCACAAAGGATTTGTACCGCGCTCTGGGGCAAGCGTTCGCGACAAAAGGCATCATCGTCGCCGTGGCGGATTACCGGCTCTACCCGGAGGTGAAGTATCCGGAGTTCCTGAACGACGGCGCGATGGCGCTGCGCTTCGTGCATGAGCATGTCGCCCAGTATGGCGGAGACCCGAACCGTGTTTTCTTGGGCGGGCACTCCGCCGGCGCCTACATCGCCGTCATGCTGGCCTCCGATCCGGAGTACCTGTCGGATGTGCACGGGGATTTCAGCTGGATCCGCGGCGTCATCGGGATTGCTGGACCGTACGATTTCCTGCCGCTGCATCGCAGGGATCTGATCGCCATCTTCGGCGGCCCAAACCGGACGGAAACTCAGCCCATCTCCTACATCGATGGAAAGCGGCCGACCATGCTTCTCGTGGCCGGCGCGGACGACGTCACTGTCGAGCCTGCGAACACCACACGCATGGAGGCGCGGCTTAAAGGCTTCGGCAGCGAGGTGGAGACGAAAATCTATCCGGGCGTGGCTCACATCGGCATCATTCTTTCGCTCGCGCCGGGATTCCGCGGCAGGACGACCTTGCGCGAAGACATTCTGCGGTTCATCGCCGCGCACTGAGAATGGCTGCCATGCGCGGGTGACCGTGCAATCCATCCGGCGATCTTCCATATCATCTTCGCCAAGATGGAGCGTCGCATCGTGAAAATGAAAATGTGGCAGGTGGATGCGTTCGCGGAGAAGCCGCTGGAGGGAAACCCCGCGGCCATCCTGCCGCTGGAGCGGTTCCTACCTGCGGAGCTGATGCAGGCGATCGCCAACGAGAACAACCTCGCGGAAACCGCGTTCCTGGTGTGGAAATCGCCGGGTCAGTATGACCTGCGGTGGTTCACGCCGGAGTCGGAGGTGGACCTCTGCGGCCACGCCACGCTCGCCAGCGCCTGGCTGATTTTCGAAGAGCTCGATCCCGACCTGAAGCAGGTCTGCTTCGAGACACGCTCCGGCACCCTGGTGGTGGACCGCGGGCGCGATGGCCGGCACAGCATGTCGCTGCCGTCCGATCGCATTGCGCCGTTCGAAGCGCCGCCGGCTTTCGCCCGGCAAATCGGCGGCGCGCTCGGCGCCGTGCCACCGAAGGAGCTGTATCGCGGGCGCTACGTCGTCGGCGTGTGGGAGGATGCGGGCGCGGTGCGCGGCATCCGCGGCCCGGGTGACATCGGCCGCGTGCTGCGAAGCGTGAGCAGCTGGGGCTTCATCGCCACCGCGCCAGACGATCAGACCAACGATTTCATCTCCCGCTTCTTCGCGCCGGACAAAGGCGTGCCGGAGGATCCGGTGACGGGCTCGGCGCATTGCGCGCTGGTGCCGTATTGGTCGAAACGGCTGGGCAAGAAGACCCTGAAAGCGCGGCAGGTGTCGCCCCGCGGCGGCAACCTTTTGTGCATCGATGACGGCGAGCGCGTCATCCTGTCCGGCTCCTGCGCCCTCTACCTGCGAGGAGAGATCAGCGCGGAGCGCTAGGCGCTATCAGTTCAACGGCATCGGCCCGAAGAAATAAAGGGACCAGGCCCAGAGACTTGCGAGCACCAGCGCATGCCACCATTTCGCACGCGTGAACACGAGCGTCAGGCTCAGGAAACACTCGCTCGCGTTTGCGAGAATTGGAGCCGCGTGACCTTGGACGAATTGCAGAGAAGAGCCGGATACCGCAACAGCCACCGTCCAGCTTACAAGATTGAGGGCGTGCAACGCGGCAGAGAAACCCCAGAACCGCCGCCGGTTGTCGATGTAATAGCGCGCCAAATGAACCTGGCGTTCTGCGGCGTCGTCCGGCAGCGCCGCCGCGCACATCAAGAACAGCAACGCGAAGGCCGCCGCGCGCGGGTACCAGGTGAAGATTGTGAGATGCGCCAAACCGTGCTGATGAATCCATGTGTACCAGAACTCGTTGATGGTCAGCGTCGCGGCATAGGCGGCCGATGCCGGCGCCATCCAGCTCCAGCGCACGCGCCTTCCCGCTTCGATCAGCTTGTGAAGGCTGGCGAGGATGTTGGCGAGAGCGAGGCCGACAATGATGCCGAGATAAATCGCTTCGTATTCGAAATACGTCACCCCGGCCCCCCGCTCCGCTATTCCGTCATCGCCCGGTCGCGCCTTCTTGCGCGATTCGGGCGACCCAATTTTCGATCCGTTCAGGCGTGAGGTCCGGAGGGTGCCAATCGGCAGCCAAATCGTTCCAATCAGGATTGTTCGTGCGGATCAAATTGACCTTCCACGCCCGTGGCCACTTCTTCAGCCGTTTCTCGCGATGAATCGCGGAGGCAGCGTTTTCGTGCTCCTCGAAATAAACGAGCGTCTTGATGCCGTAGGTTTTGGTGAAGCCGCCGATCAGGGCATTGCGATGCTGGTAGACGCGCGATTGCAAATCGCCAGTCACGCCGACATAGAGCGTTCCCCACGGCTTACTTGCCATGATGTAGACGAAGTAGCGCCGTTCAGTTCGCATACTCCTCCCCCCTGGAAGAAGAATAGAAAATTGGGTCGCCCGCATAAAGCGGGCGATGACGGGATAGGGTGAGAGACGAATCCCCTAATTCGTCATCGCCCGGTCGCGCCGCCTTGCGCGATCCGGGCGACCCAATTTCGATCAGGAGGGGCGTACTCCTCACACTACAAGAGCCGTTCAGCCGTTTTCTGGTCCAGGTCAAACTCCCAAATTTCGATGCCAGGACCAATCAAATGTCCCTGTGTGCTGATGTAGTGGGACGCGAGGCTTACACTCTTCCGCATGTGTTTAAGCACGAACAGAATTTTCCGGAACTCGGGAGGAGAAACACTGAATAAGAGCATCACCTCATTCATCCCCCTGATTTTTGCGCTGGGCGAGTTAAGCGTCTCAGTCCAGGTGTAGGACTTACATTCGACGATGATCGGTGGCGCGGCGCTGCCGAGATCGAATTTGTGCAGCTTTTTCTTGTGATAACCAACCGGTACTGAAAAGTTTCGGGTGAGAGATATCCCGGTCGATTCGAAATACAGGTGGGCCCCCTGTTCGAATTCTCGGCCGGCATGGGTGTTGCTGATCGCGCCAACGCGCTGAAAATTGTTGGACATCTCAATACGATTTCGGCAGATCGAGCACGTGCTCGCCGATGAAGGAGAGGATGAGCTGTTCCGTCACCGGCGCGATGCGGGCGAACATGCATTCGCGGAACAGCCGCTCCACATGATATTCCTTGGCATAGCCCATGCCGCCGTGCGTGAGCACGGCCTGCGTGGAGGCTTCGAACGCCGCGCGTCCACCCAAGAATTTCGTGGCGTTGGCTTCCGCGCCGCAGGGCTGTTTTGAATCGTAAAGCGCTGCCGCGCGCATGCCCATCCAGAAGGCGCTTTCGAGATACGCCCAGCATTCCGCCAGCGGATGCTGGATGCCCTGGTTCTGGCCGATGAAGCGGCCGAACACCTTGCGCTCGCGCGCGTAAATCGCCGCGCGCTCGATGGCGTTGCGGCCGAGCCCCACCGCTTCAAGACCAATGAGAATGCGCTCGGGATTCAAACCGTCCAGCAGATAGCGGAAGCCGCGGCCTTCC